>JAIKWA010000092.1 GCA_024685135.1 Saccharofermentans sp. | reverse complement strand
GGCAAGCTCTACCGTGCAATGTTTGACGGCAGGCTCATTGCCGTTATATATCCTGCAACCGAATCAGGCAGGAAGCTATTCAGGATAGAGAGGCTTTTTGCAGGTGATTAAGGCTATACAGAAATACTATTTGGATACTCTTCCTTACGACAGGGACGGCCGCGTGGTCGCTCTGGGTATGTTTGACGGACTCCACGACGGACATCTGAAGATAATAAACGAAGCTGTCAGCATAGCAAAGAGGAACGGACTTAAGACACTCGTTCAGACCTTCAATAACTTAAGCAAAAAGGATACCGGCATCGTCTATACTACGGATGAGAGGATATCCATATTAGAGAGTCTGGGTGTTGACGAAGTCCTTGTATTAAACTTCAGCGACGTTAAGGATATGTCTCCCGAAGATTATCTTATGAGGATAGTCAAGATGAGCATGAACTCGCTTTATGTGGTATGCGGGTTTGACTATACCTTCGGCAGGGAAGGCAAGGGCGATGCGAAACTCCTCGAAGCTTTTTGCGGGGATAACATGATCGAAGCGATCATAACTCCCGAGCTTCAACTGGACGGGCGCAAGATATCGACGGCCTGGCTCAAGGAGGCGCTTTCTGAAGGCGACATAGAGCTTGCTGCAAAGCTTTGCTCAGGCAGGAACTTCTTTTATTCCGGCAAGGTGTGCAAGGGTAAGCAGATGGGAAGGCAGATGGGGTTCCCCACAGCAAACCTCAATATACCCGAGGATAAGTTCAAGGTAAGAAGGGGAGTATATGTTGCAAAGGTCCTTTTGGGCGGCAAGGCTTACTACGGCGTTGCAAATGTCGGAAGGCGCCCTACCCTGGAGGATGCGACCAATGATGTTATAGAGACATATATATTCTCCTTCGATGAGGATATATACGGGGCGTTTATAACTACGGAGCTTTTGCATTTCCTAAGGCCCGAGAGCAAGTTCGGTTCGCCTGATGAACTCGCTCATGCCGTAGAGCTAAATAAAATTGAGGCAAAGGAATATCTTAAGGCGCAAGGCCTTGAGTAATGTGGTAATATTACTTTTAGTTTTTATAGGAGATGATCTGTATGATTTTAGGTGAGAAGGTATCGTTCCCCGGTCTGGGATGGGAGTTTAATGTAGATCCTGTTGCGTTCAAGCTCGGAAGCCTTGATGTGTATTGGTACGGTATCTGCATAGCGGCAGGCATTATGCTTTGCGTAGCTCTTGCGATATACCAGAGCAAGAAGCTCAAGTTCCCGGACAGCCTCATCTACGACATCGTTCTCGTAGCTATCCCCTGCGCGATAGTAGGAGCGAGGCTCTACTATGTATTCTGCGAATGGGATTATTTCTCTAAGGACCTTAAGATGATATTCAACACCAGAGAGGGCGGACTTGCCGTTTACGGCGGAGTCATAGGTGCATTCCTCGGTGTGTTTATAATGTGCAAGATAAGGAAGATCCCCTTTACCGCTCTTGCGGATTTTGCGATCGTCTATATCCCTCTGGGACAGGCTATCGGCAGATGGGGCAACTACTTTAACCAGGAAGCCTTCGGCACTACGACGACTCTTCCCTGGGGCATGACATCCGAGAGCGTTCAGACATACCTTACTTATAAGTGCCCCACGCTCGTTGCGACCTGCCCCGTGCATCCGACATTCCTCTATGAGTCTATATGCGATCTTTTGATCTTCTTTGCACTTATGTGGGTAAGGAAGAACAGCAAGTACGCCTTCGAGACTACATGCGTTTACTTTGCATCCTACGGTTTTGTCAGATTCTTCCTCGAAGGTCTGCGCACAGATTCACTATATCTTTTTAATACATCTATAAGGACATCACAGCTCCTGTCACTGGTGCTTGCGGTCGCTGCTCTCATCTATATCGCATATGCGAGATACAACAAGATAGAGCGCAAGGCTGTCCCTGACAGATTCTTCGAAGACAAGAAGCCTGCTGAAAGTAATGGATAACAGATCTAACGGACTTGTAAGATTAAGAGGCATAACAGGCCTTAAGAGTGTGGACTACTATCTCGTCGTCCCCATTCTCGCGCTTACCATTATAGGACTTTATGTATTGCAGAAGGTCTTATCGAGCGGTTATGCCGCATATCCCGGTAATTACTACAGACAGATAGTGGCGACGGCAGGCGGTATCTTTGCTGCGATAATCATCGCGATGTTAGACCACCAGTTCTTAAAGCTCGTCGGCAGGGCAATATATGCGGTTTCTCTTATGCTCCTCATATTAGTACCGATAGACGGCTACTCGCTTGCCTCCACATGGGGCGCCGACTCATGGCTCAACCTTCCTGTCATCGGTAACTTCCAGCCGTCAGAGCTTGCCAAGATCGGTCTCGTTCTCGTGGCCTCGGAGATATTCGAATCGATGGCGGAGAAGAGGGTGACGCTTCTTAAAGGTTTTGCGACCATGGGCGTTGTCTATGCATTCCCGCTCCTTCTCATACTCTCGCAGCCTGACTTCGGCACTGCGATGGTAATCATGTTCACCTTCGTATGCATGCTCTTTGCCTGGGGTATCAAATACAGATATTTCCTTCTTGCCATATCCTCGGTGATCGTTATCTTCGTTCCCGCGGTATGGACCTTCTATCTTGAGCCTTATCAGAAGGAGAGGATCCTGTCCCTGGTATTCGAGGGCTCGAGCCCAAAGTCCGAGTACAATCTCGTTCAGTCCAAGTCAGCTATCGCGTCAGGCGGTCTTGCAGGCAACACGACGGGTATCTACACCTCGGTTCCCGTTAAAGAGAGTGACTTTATCTTTGCTGCCATATCAGAGCATCTGGGCTTCATCGGCACCACGACGGTCATAGCTCTCGCATTCTTCTTTATATGCAGATGTCTGTACGTTGCGAGCAAGGTCCCTTCCAAGGCTTCGTCCTATGCCATGACCGGCCTTGCAGGATACTTCGCTTTCCACTATATCGAAAACATGGGCATGGCAGTAGGCCTTTTGCCGATCACGGGTATCCCGCTCCCGTTTATCAGTCTGGGAGGTACGGCGATGCTCATCAACTTTATGGCATTCGGTGTAATATTAAATATCTCGATGTCACGGAACGGATAGCCGGGTGACAACAGGATAATGACTAACAAAAGAGCGCCTTCGGGCGCTCTTTTGTTGCGTTTGCGGGCTTTGTCCAAAAAATTTAATAAATTTCAAAAAAATGACCTAAATACTATTGCATTAAAAAATAGTTACAGTTAAAATACGAATGTGTGGTGATTTAGGGGGCAAAAGTTACAGTTGGTGAAGAATCGTGGCAGTAACTTAGCTCTCGAACAAAAAACAAGCGGAGACAAATTTTGGCACGTGACACTAAGAAAATAGACGCTAAGGGGCGATTCTTCGTTCCCACAAAGCAGAAAGCAGCGTTAGGCGGTGACCTGGTTGTAACAAACAGCCTCGATACCGGCTATCTTTGTGTCTATACCAAAGAGAATTTCGACAACATCAAAGCGCAGATCATGGGCTTCAACTCCATGAACAAGAGTGTTCGTAGGATCCAGAGGCATATCGTCAGCGAATCTATCGATGTGAGAGTTGATTCTCAGGGAAGGATCACTGTCAATTCCGAACTCTGGGAGAACATCGGCGCTAAGCCCGGTGATGAGATCTGCATCTTCGGAAGCGATGACAAGCTCGATATCTGTCTCAAGTCCACATACGAGAACGAAGATCACGACTTAAGCAATATTGAAGGATTGGATACACTCTACAATGTCGAAGGACTCTGATTTCAAACATATATCTGTAATGCCTGAAGAGGCGATAGAGGCGCTCAACATAAAGAGCGACGGTATATATGTTGACTGCACGTTGGGCGGCGGCGGACACTCCGCCATGATCGCTTCAAGGCTCAGCATGAACGGCACCCTCATCTCCATAGATAAGGACGATGCGGCTCTTGCGGTAAATATGCTCAAGAAGGAACGCTTCGAGATGACGAACTGGATGCCGGTCAAGTCCGATTACGGCGAGATCGACAATATCTTAGATTCCATGAAGCTCGGTAAGGTCGACGGCATCCTTGCAGACGTAGGTGTCTCTTCTTATCAGTTAGACAGTGCCGAGAGAGGCTTCTCATACATGAACGACGGTCCTCTGGACATGAGGATGGATCTAAACGAAGGACTTAATGCAGCTATCGTTGTAAATACATATTCAAGAGACGAGCTTGACCGCATCTTCAAGGAATACGGTGAGGAACGCCACTCCGGAAGGATCGCTGAGGGCATCGTAAACAGAAGGAAGACAAAGCCTTTTACTTCAACGGTAGAGCTTGCTGAAGCTATCAAGGAATTTATGCCGGGTCACGGAAGAGGTGAGGATCAGCATCCCGCCAAGAGATGTTTCCAGGCGATAAGGATAGAAGTAAACCACGAGCTTAGCGGACTTGAGAGACTCGTGACTGACGGCGTAAGACATTTAAAGCCGGGTGGAAGATTTGTGGTGATCACATTCCACTCACTTGAGGACCGTATAGTCAAGGAGGCCTTCAGGAAGGCAGAGCACCCTTGCACCTGTCCCAGAGATTTCCCCGTATGTGTTTGCGGCAAGAAGCCTTTGGGAACGGTTATAACAAAAAAGCCTTTGGAACCGACGGAGCTTGAGACACAGGAAAATCCCAGAGCAAGATCGGCAAAACTCAGGATATTCGAGAGGAACAACAACGAACAATACAATTGACGGGTTAGGATTATGGCGATCAAGGAGCGTAGAGACAACTTAAAAACAGACAAAGATCTCAGTGAGACTCTTAAGGCTCGCAGGACAAAGCTTGCCCTGAATGGCAATACTGTCCGTGCCAGAAAAGACGGTGTTATCGAGGAAGAGAAGCTCGATATCGTTCCTAACATGTTCGTAACCAGTGAAGATGTTCACCGCCAGGGTCACAGCTTCGCTTCAAGATTCGAAGACGAGAAGATGCGCAAGGAGCAGCAGAAGAGAGCAAGGAAGCTTACCGCGCGTAAGTTTTTCGAGACATTTATCTGCGCAGCTCTCATCATCGCGATCGGCTTTATGGCTATCCTTCTTATGTATCCTCAGACAGAGATCTCCGAGATAGCAAGAGATAATTCAGACCTTAAGGATCAGATCAACGGCCTTAAGACACAGATCCTCGATGCCGAGGAGAATGCTCACGGCGTAACGGATATGGATACCGTAAGAGCTCAGGCTCTCGCACTCGGTATGCAGGACCCTAACCAGAATCAGGTAATAAGTCTTCCTGTTCCAAATAACGATTCTCTTAAAACAGTGGTAACATATAATATGGACGGCATAAATGCTGAGGCACTCGAGAATGCTCAGAATGCTCTTGCAACATATTATGCCGAGCATCCTTAAAGTAAGAGGACTGATATTATATGGATCGGGAGACTAAGAGCGCCCGGAGCGCAAGGTATGCCATTGCCGCTGTGTTTGCGGTTGTCTTGATCGGCTTTGCTTATCTTACATACAAACTCTACGACATTACTGTAAATAACTACGAAGTATATGCACACGCTGCGGCAAACCAGCAGTGGTCGCTGCTGACATATTCGGCTGACAGGGGAATGATCTACGATGCGAACGGTATGCCCCTCGCATCCAATACTTACGACTACACTGTAGTCTGCTCCCCCTCGCTCGTCACATCCTCGATGCTTACAAGAGATCAGATAATCGAAGCTTGCGTATCCTATCTGGGCGTAACCTACGAGAAGATGGACGGCATATTGCCCCTGGATCCCGAGGATAAGGAAGATCCCAGGAACGATGTCGCGGGCTGCGATGTCACCAAGAATGTTCCGGCTGAGGTCAAGGAAGCCTTCGAGGCATATTGCAAGGAGAACAAGATCAAGGGATTCGGTTATGTTGCCGTCCCTCAGAGATATTACAACTATGGATCTCTCGCATCCCAGGTGATCGGTTATGCCCATAACGACGGTGAATCCCTCAAGGGCGTATATGGTCTTGAAGCATACTATAACGGCTTGCTCTCAGGTACCGACGGCTACAGATATTCGGAGACGGACGAGATCACGGGAGGCGTACTTCCTTACTCGGAAGCCACTGCGCAGGCCGCTTCCGACGGATATAACATTGTTACAAACATCGATCTTAACATCCAGAGGATCGCAGAGGAGGCCGCAAGGGAAGCGTACCAGAAGTACAATCCTATAGACGGTGTGTGTGCCATCGTAATGGATCCTTATACCGGTGCGGTGCTCGCGATGGTATCCCTGCCGGACTACGACCTCAATAATCCTTACGCTATGCCTTACGGTATGGGCGAGCTCGAGTGGCAGATGATGTCTGACGAAGACAGAGTCAATTACATAATGTCAAACTGCTGGCGTAACAGATGCATATCTGATACATACGAGCCGGGTTCAACATTTAAGTCTCTTACAACATGTATGGCCTTCGAGGAGAACTTGACGACTGAAGACGAAGTCTTCTCGGATGCTCCTATAGAAATCTCGGGCTATGCGATATCCTGCTGGCTCCAGAAATCCCACAGCTATAACCACGGCGATGAGACACTGACAAAGGCCTTCGAGAATTCATGTAACCCGATCTTCGCGCAGCTTGCCAGAAGGATCGGTATAAGCAAGTACTATTCCTACGTAAGAATGCTCGGTTTCTACGACATAACCGGTATCGATCTTCCCGCTGAAGGTAAGGGTATCTTCCACACGGATCCCCAGGAACTCGATATGTGCTGCCTGTCATTCGGAGAGTCAGCGACGGTTACGCCTATCCAGCTCATCATGTCTTATTGTGCCATCATTAACGGCGGCGACCTCATGGTACCTCATATCGCTCACTATATAACCGATTCCGAAGGTAATGTCGTCGATGAGATCGAGCCCGAGGTTGTAAGAACGGTATTCTCCGATCAGACCTGCGCAAGAGTAAGGACACTGATGGAAGGCGTTGTATCAGACGGTACGGGTTCAGCCGGTAGAGTTGCAGGTTATTCCGTTGCAGGTAAGACCTCAACATCCACGATCGAGACCGGTGAGCTCCGCGGCTGCCACGTTCTCTCATTCTCCTGCTACGCTCCTTCAAACGATCCTAAGATCGCAGTCTTAGTCGTTATCAACAAGCCTGCAGATCACTCGGTAGGTTCTTCATCTGCCGCATCCACGGCCGCAAAGATCGTTGAAGGCACGCTCACATATATGGGAGTCGAGAGAGTATTTACAGAAGACGAATACGACGAACTCCTCGTTCAGTACTACGTACAGAAGGTAGACGGCATGACTGCTTCCGAGGCTGCTTCAAGAGTATCCACAAACGGACTTTCCACCATCTACGGAACCATTGATATGGATTCCGAGACTATAGTTGCAAGGACATATCCGAGCTACACTGAGACTTTGTATAAGACCGGCGTGGTTATCCTCTATCCCGAGGGCGTGACCGAAGATCAGATGCTCACCACAAGAGTTCCCAACATGTCCGGAATGTCTGCCATCGAATGTATCGAGGCGTGCCTTGATCTTAACCTCAACTGCAAGATATCAGGAGAGGTAACGGGTGTCTGCACGGGCCAGAGCGTCGCTGCGGGCACGGAGGTATTAGCGGGCGAGATAATCCACGTTACGCTGGAATTCAACGCTCCCGTCAACCAGACTACGGAAACTGAAGCAACCACATATCAGACCGGAGGCGTCGCAGGTCAGGAGGACGGCGTCTTGGTAGAGACTACATTGCCTCCCGAGACGGAAGATGGCGACGAGGAAGAGTCAAACTGACGGTCTTAACCAATTATCAGGACCTTATTACCTTCAAATTTCCTAAATTGCCATAAAAATATTGCACGGATCTGCCTTATTATATTTATAATATATGCAAAGCGCTTAAGGAGAATTACGGATGCTGCTCAGTGATGTCCTGTCCTGTGAAGAATATAAGACCATAGCAGGCGATGCAAATACATGCGAGGTTACAAGAGTCGAATACGATTCGAGGAAGGCTTGTAAGGGCAGCTTGTTTGTCGCTGTAATAGGCTTCGAGACTGACGGCCACAAGTATATCAAGAGCGCAATAGAGCTCGGTGCATCAGCGATCATCTGCTCAGGCGCAAGAACCATCCTTACCGAAGATGAATTAGTATCTTTGGCAGAGGGCAGGGATGTAACGATAGTAGAGATGAGCGATACCAGAAGAGCTCTTGCATCTGCTTCAAGCGCTATCTTAGGTCACCCCGAGCGCAAACTCGATATCTACGGTATAACCGGCACCAAGGGCAAGACCACGTCCACCTTTATGCTCAAGCAGATATTCGACAAGGCAGGTATCTCATCAGGCCTCATAGGTACAGTCTGCAACTTGATAGGTGATAAGAAGATCCATTCAGAGCACACTACTCCCGAATCAAGAGATCTCTACGATATGTTAGGTGAGCTTACGGATAGCGGAGCTGAGTCTCTTGTAATGGAGGTATCCTCCCAGGGACTTAAGCTCGACAGAGTATACGGCATCAGCTATAAGTGCGCATGCTTTACAAATCTTTACAAGGATCACATCGCTCCTTCAGAGCATCCCGATATGGAAGATTACTTTAACTGCAAGCTTAAGATCTTCGACAATTGCGATATCGGTATCGTTAATATAGACAGCGACAAGGCACAGGAAGTGATCGAGTATTGCAAGGATAAGTGCAAGGTCTTGACTTACGGCCTTAAGGAAGGCAGTGATATTAGAGCCACAGATCTTACCAAGGTAAGGAAGGGCCATGTGACAGGTACATCTTTTACCATAGTAAGCCCCGTTTATAACGGCGAGGTATTCGTTGCCCTGCCGGGTGAATTCAATGTACATAACGCGCTTTGCGCGATCGCCTGTGCCATGCAGGCAGGTATCCCCTTCGAAGATGTACTTGAGGCTCTTGCAGAATGCAGCGTTCCCGGAAGACTTCAGAGCGTTGCAAACGATAAGGGCATAAGCATCCTCGTGGATTATGCGCATAACGCGGCTGCTCTCGAGAGCGTACTTAAGACCTTGAGAGAATATACCGGCGGCAGGATAATCACAGTGTTCGGTTGCGGCGGCGACAGATCTAAGGACAGAAGATTTGAGATGGGTGAAGTATCAGGCAATCTGTCCGATCACACGGTAATAACAACAGACAATCCGAGAACGGAAGACCCGATGGCGATAATAGACAATATCGTTACCGGAATATCAAGAACTAAGGGCAGCTTTGAGATCGTAGAGGACAGGACCAGCGCCATCAAGCGCGCGATAGAGATCGCAGGTGAAGGCGATACGGTCCTCATAGCGGGCAAGGGTCACGAAGACTATCAGATCTTCGGCAAGACCAAGACCCACTTTGACGATTACGAGACAGCTCTTAAGATTGCAGAAGGCAGGATCTGATGGCGAAGTTTACTTTAGACGAGATAAAGAATGTCATTGGCGGCAACAGGATCGCCAAGACTGAAGAGAAGATATACGATACGGCTGTTGAGATAACGGACGTATCTACAGATACGAGGACGATAGCAAAGGGCGATATTTTCTTTGCCCTCACAGGCGAGAACTTCAACGGCAACGAATATGCGGCTAAGGCTATAGAGCTCGGCGCATCTGCAGTCGTTGTAACTGATGCAGGCTACATTCCCGAAGGCGGAATAGGCATAGTAGTTCCCGATACCAAGACGGCACTTACCGATCTTGCAAACCACTACAGGGTAAGGCTCGGTGCGTCAGGCTGCAAAGTCGTCGGCATCACGGGCTCTGTAGGCAAGACCTCCACGAGAAAGCTCATAAGAGACGTCCTTGCAACAGGCTACAAGGTACATGCCACAACGGCTAACAACAATAACGAGATCGGCATGAGCAAGGCTATATTGTCCGCTCCTTCAGATACCGAGATCCTCGTACTCGAGATGGGCATGAGAGCCTTAGGCGAGATCTCATTCCTCACCAAGATCGCTCTTCCTGACTTTGCTGTAATAACCAATACGGGCTATTCACACATAGGCATATTGGGGAGCCGTGAGAACATCATCAAGGCTAAGTTCGAGATAACAGAAGGCCTTGCAGACGGCGGTGTTCTCGCAGTCAACGGCGACGATCCGATGCTCTACGAATACGCTTCCACCAAGGTGCCCTTCGGCAAGATGGTAACAGGCGTTGCGGTAAAGCCGGGAGAAGATATCTGCACTTCATGCCCGATGTTCATAAGAGCGGCAAATATCGAATCTGCAAAAGACTCTGTAAGCTTCGATTCCGTTATAGAGACATCTGAAGTAACGCGCGAATTCATAACTGGACTTAAGATCAGCCAGCATGGTGACGCTCCCATAAGGAACGTGCTCTTTGCTCTTTATCTGGCATACAGCTTTAATCTCGGAAGGACGGAAGAATCCAAAGAGGCTATAAGGAAAGTCGTATCGGATTTCTCCGCAGGTGCGGGCAGAGGACTTGTTACAAAGACTTCCAAGTATCTCATCGTAAACGATGCATATAACGCATCTCCCGAGTCTATGGCACTTGCCTTCGAGAATTTCAGATACCAGTCTGAGGGCAGCAGAGCAGTGCTTGCATTAGGCGGCATCTTAGAGCTCGGAGACTATGCTCCCGTCCTCCACGAGATGGTAGGTAAGAACTGTGCAAAATACGGTTTTGACAGAGTGTTTGTAACAGGCGATAACGCAGACGATTTCATCAAGGGCGCCCACAGCATCGATATGCGCCTTGAGATAATAAAGTGTTCTGACACTGAAGATATGAGAAGAAGGCTTGAAGAATATGTAAAGCCCGGAGATTCGATCTTATTCAAGGCATCACATTACTTTAAGCTTGAAGAGCTTGCAAAGTATTTTATTGAGAAGGGTAATGAGGTCAAATGACAGGCGCTGATAAAGACATCGAGAAGCTTATAGAACCCGTTGAAGCAGACGCGTCGTTAAAGCCTGACGGTTCGCTCAAGGCGCCCGTGCGCAGGTACCATACGAATATACCGATGATACTTGCTATCCTCATAATGCTCTGCTTCGGTATGGTAGTACTCTACTCGGTATCAGCTCCGGACGCATACGGTCTCTACGGTGATTCTGCGCACTTCCTCAAGAGCCAGCTCGGTTTCACGATCGCAGGCTTCATAGCTTGCCTTCTCGTCGGATTTCTCCCGCCGAGGCTCTTCGATAACAGATTCGTCATGTTCGGCTCTTATGCCGTAAGTCTCCTGCTTGCCATCGTAACGCTCCTCTTCGGCGCGGGCGGTGCAGAGCATGGCGCCAGCAGATGGCTTACCATCGGTAGCATCCAGTTCCAGACTTCAGAGGTCATCAAGGTTGCTCTCATCATAAGCTTTGCGGGCTGGAGATCCCTCGTATCCAAGATCCGTAAGAAGGGAAGGATCAAGGCCAAGAATCCCGGAAGCCAGATGATCATCGATGCTGCGATAGACTTCATCATCCCCGTGGTAATGTGCGCTTTGGTCGATGTCTTCATCGCGCTTCAGCCGCACGTATCCTGCTTCATCATCATCGCATCCGTTATCTTTATGTGTGCATTAAGCTCCGAGATTCCGATAAAGTCATGGATCGTCGGTGGTCTCATCACATTGCTCATCGGTGCGATAATCCTCACCATCGGTCTTGCGGTTGCGCCTGCTTCCACAAGAGACAGGTTCATGAATAACTACGCACACGTTTTTAAGCGTATTGCTATCTACAACGCAGAAGGCGAGGAGGGCGAAGAAGAGGACATCACTTCAGACGATACCAGACAGGTTGATAACGCCATGAACGCCTTGGGCTCAGGCGGAATGTGGGGCGTAGGTATCGGTAATTCGAGAGCCAAATATAACTACGTATCAGAGGCACAGAACGACTACATCTTCTCCATCTATGTAGAGGAGACCGGTTTTGTCGGAGGCCTCATACTCATACTCTTATATGTCGGATTGTTCTGCATGTGCATGACGGTCATATGGAGAGCTGACGGCGTATACGCAAGGACTGTTGCGACAGGGTGTACCACGCTCATATTCGTCGAGGTGTTCATGAACCTTGCCGTTGAGCTTCAGGTAATCCCTTCGACCGGTGTAACCTTGCCCTTCATGAGTTACGGCGGTACCGCTCAGATATCCCTGCTCATCGCATACGGCTTCATCCTTCAGATCTCAAGATATGCAACCAAGCCTAAGCAGATCAAGGAGGAGAAGAGCGCATGAGTGCAAGATTCATAGTTACGGGCGGAGGCACCTCAGGCCATATTAATCCCGCACTTGCGATCGCAGGACTCCTTAAGCAGTACTACAAGGGCAAGGACGAAGAGTGCGAGATAATCTTCACGGGAAGAGCCGAAGGTCTCGAAGGCGAACTTGTACCCAAGGCAGGCTACGACTTCAGGCCCATAACTGCTATGGCTATGCCGCTTAAGCCTTCACCCAGGTTCTTCAAGGCGCTTATGGCGCTTAATAAGGGCAAGGCTCAGTGCAGGAAGATAATCACTGAATTTAAACCCGATGCGGTAATCTCTACGGGCGGATATGTAAGTGCTCCCTTGCTCTATGCGGCAAGAGCTCTTAAGATCCCCGTCATGATACACGAGGCAAATGCCTTCCCGGGCCGAGCAAATAAGCTTCTTTCAAAGGGTGCGGCGCTCGTAATGACGGGCTTCCCCGATCAGGAGGATATCTTCCCCAAGGCAAAGCTCGTCAGATATACCGGTAACCCGGTAAGAGACATAATGTTCGGCAATACCTACGAAGATTCGAGGGCAAAGCTCGGTCTTACCGGTAACGATAAGCTCGTATTTACCATGGGCGGCTCGCTCGGTGCAAAGACGCTTACGAACTTTATCCTGGGGGCTGCTTCAGATCCTAAGTTCTCAGATATAAAGTTTGTCTTAAGCGTAGGTAAGCACAATGCGGTAGCACTCCCCAAGGATCTTCCTTCAAACCTTGAGATCAAGGACTATATAGATGAGCCCAATATCTATCTTGCAGGCAGCGATGTCTGCATCTTGAGAGCAGGCGCCGTTACATGCGCCGAGATAACTGCTACCGGAGCATGCGCCGTAATGGTGCCTTATCCCCATGCAGCTCACGACCATCAGACTTATAATGCAAATGTGGTGGCAAAAGACGGCGGCGGGATCGTAATAAGCGATGCCGATGTCGAAGCCGGCAAGCTTACGGATGTCCTCATGGGACTTTTAGAAGACGATGACAGAAGACTCAGCATCAGACACAAAGCTGCATCCAAAGCGGTTACCGATACAAATGAGCGTATAATCGAAGCGATAAAAGAAGCACTGGTAAAGGATTAATGGACGATAACGAACTTGACAAACTGTTCGGCATAGAAGGTGAGGAAGCCGAAGAAGAAATTGCCAAGGCAGAGCCCGCAAAGACGGACTCTGAGTCTTCTGCTGCTGATAAAAAAGAAGAGAAAAACGGAAAACCGGAAAAATCTGAAGAACCGGAAAAGCAGGAAAAAACAGAAGAACCTGACAAAGCGGAAGAAGATGTTACCGTAGAAGAAGCTGAGGAAGAGCCTGAACCTAAGGAAGTCGTAGGTATCGAGGAATACCCTGAGCCTAAGCCCAAGAAGAGAGAGCTTCCCAAGATAGAGCTGCCCGAGATCCATATTCCCAGGGCCGGCGTGCTTGCAATAGCGCTCGTATCTCTTGTCGTCCTTATCGTATGCCTTATCGCCTTCCTGCCTGCATTCAGGCTCAGGACCGTTCAGATAGAAGGCAATATAGTATTGACCGACGAAGAGATCCTCGAGATGGCAGGACTTGAATACGATAAGCACTTAATGAGCGGCGTAAGCGGCAACCTCTGGGATGTCTTATGCCTCAACTACGGCAATACCGAGAAGCAGATAATGGCGACAAATCCTTATGTTGAAGATATTACAATCACGATAAAGCTTCCTTCGACCGTATATATCGAAGTCAAGGAGAGAAGCAAGATAGCTTATATCAAGACTCCTGACGGCTATGCGGCTTTAGACAGGAACGGTCTCGTGTTAGAGCTCGAATCCGGTGAGGATGCAGAGGATGTAAGACCTCTCATCTGCGGTATGCAGTTAGACAGCATCAATCTCGGAAGCACTGTAGAGATCAAGAATAGGAGCGACTACGACAAGGCGATAATCGTCTTAGGTGCGATCCTTGCAGCTGATAACGCTTCCGTAGGCGGCTCTTACAGCATGTTCGCAAATACCAAGGAGGTAAGGATATTGCCGAGCGGCTATGTATTCCTTACGATATATTCTCCTTCGCAGAACCTGATACAGATCAAGCTGTCTGATACCGAAGGTATTAACGAAGACATGGAATGGCTCTTATATGCCATAAATGCCAATGCTTTCGACAATGTTACAGGTGACGGAGCCCTCGATATGACGGGTGATGAGTACATCTACGACGAGTATTGATACGGTTTTCCAAAAAATATCCGCAAATATCACATGTTTTTTTTGCATTTTGAGATTTAATGTTAAAATATCCATGAGAGTTTTTTTACAATTGTGCAATAAAAATATTGCATATATTGTTTTCAACTAATCTTTAGGTTAAAATTCAGAATGATTAATAGTCATTCTTTTATTATAAAGATGGGTTAGAAACAACGAATTTGATATTTACGGAGGGCAAAAGAATGTCTGAGAGCAAGCACAGCTATTCAATGGACGAGTCAAACGTCGCAGCTATAAAGGTTATTGGCGTAGGCGGCGGCGGAAGCAATGCTGTTAACCGAATGGTTGAGAGCGGCGTTCAGGGCGTTACTTTTATTGCGATCAATACAGATAATCAGGCTCTTGCCAAGAATAAGGCAGAAGTTAAGATCCAGATCGGTGAGAAGGTCACAAGAGGTCTCGGATGCGGCGCTGACCCCAGCGTAGGTGAGAAGAGTGCTGAGGAGTCAAGAGATGAGATCGCAGAAGCTATCTCCAACACAGATATGTTATTTATCACAGCAGGCATGGGCGGCGGTACAGGAACAGGTGCTGCTCCTGTCGTAGCACAGATCGCAAGAGACCTCGGTATCCTCACAGTTGCAGTAGTTACCACACCGTTCACATTCGAAGGTGCAAAGAGAGCTGCAAATGCCGAGAGAGGCATAAGAGAGCTCCAGAAGTCAGTTGACTCCCTCATCGTTGTATCCAATGACAAGCTCTTAGACGTTGTTGACGATAACACAAGCTTCGAAGAAGCATTCAATATGGCAGATCAGGTTCTCAAGTTCGGTGTTGCAGGTATCTCAGACCTCGTAGCTATCCCCGGTCTCATCAACCTCGACCTCGCAGACGTTACAAGAGTAATGAAGGATGCAGGCATCTGCCACATGGGTATCGGCCGTGCAAGCGGTGAGGACAGAGCTCAGATCGCTATCAAGCAGGCTATCAACTCACCTCTCCTCGATACAACCATCGAAGGTGCTACAGGCGTAATCGTAAACTTCACAGGCGGACGCGGAATGAGACTCTCAGAGATCGATGCTGCATCCTCCATCGTTAGAGAAGAGGCTTCTCCCGAAGCAGAGATCATTGTCGGTGCGGTAATCGATGATTCCCTCGAAGATGAGCTCATGATCACGGTGATCGCTTCAGGTTTCGATAACACGATCAATGCATCTGTAGGACACAGAGCATCCACATCAGTTCTCTCACGTGAGAATGCTACTATCATCACAAACAGACAGCCTCAGGCTCAGCCCCCGAGGACTGAATATACACCTAAGCAGACAGCTGCTCCCGAGCAGGCTCCGGCTCAGCCTCAGACAAGGCCTCAGCCCGGTTTCAGATTCGGCGATGAGTCTGTTAACAGCAGACCTGCACCCGCACCTGCTCAGGCTCCCGTTCAGCCTCAGCAGCCGGTACAGCCCATCGCTCAGCCTCAGGCAGCTCCCGTTCAGCAGCCTGTAGCACCCCAGCAGCCCGCATATCAGCAGCCCGCTCCGCAGGCTCCTCAAATGGGTGGCAGACCGCAGACAAACGTTTCTCCCAACGTTGAGGAGAGACCCGCTCAGCCTAAGTCTGCTAAGCCTTGGTTCATGTTCGGTAAGGACGGTCAGTAATTAATGATCTGTCCCTCTTGTGGATCCAGCAACGATAGAGTTTTAGATTCACGAGCTTCTTCTGATGGTTTCGAGATCAGGAGGAGACGTGAGTGCTGTGAATGCGGACACCGCTTTTCCACGATAGAGAGGATCGAAGGCCTGGTTCCCAAGGTCGTTAAGAAGGACGGAACCAAGCAGGCTTATAACGAGACAAAGATATTAAACAGTCTTATGGTCGCTTGTTCAAAAAGACCTGTCACCAAGGAGGAGATGCAATCCATCGTCTCCGCCATAACAGATGAGGTCAATAACAATCCCAAGAGGGAGATAAGCAGCCGTAAGATCGGTGAGTACATAATGGAGCAACTTTATGACAAGGATAAAGTTGCTTATGTGCGTTTTGCATCAGTTTATAAGGACTTTACCAAGCCGGAGTCTTTTGCCGAAGAGGTCATGAAGATATCCGGGGATAATAGTTGATTATAATAAATAAAATGTTGTTTTGAGGGGTGATCAAATGGCAGCAACAAAGGTTTTACTCGTTGACGATGATGCGAGCATCATTGAGGTTTTGAAGCTCTATTTCGAGAAAGAGGGCTATCAGGTATTTACTTGCATGCAGGGTGACAAGGCTGTTCCCACTTTTGAAGCATGCTCTCCCGACATCGTTATCTTAGACCTCATGCTCCCGGGTAAGGATGGTAATGATATCTGCCGCGAGATCCGTAAGACCTCTGACACTCCGATCATCATGCTCACAGCAAGAACAGATACTTTAGATAAGATCATCGGCCTCGAGCTCGGTGCTGACGACTATGTACCCAAGCCGTTCGAGCCTAAGGAAGTCCTCGCAAGAGTAAAGGCCGTATTAAGACGTACCGAGAAGCGCGAGACAACTGCTTCAACTTCTACAGAAGAGCAGAGCCAGGATGTCATCACATATCCCGGTTTCTCAGTAGATAAGGTTCGTTACGTTGTAACAGTAGACGGCAAGGAGATCTACATGCCGCCTAAGGAATTAGAGCTCCTCTTCTTCCTCGCATCCAACCCCAACAGAGTATTCACAAGAGAGCAGCTCTTGGAGAATGTCTGGGGCTACGATTTCTACGGAGAATCCAGAACAGTTGACGTACACATCAAGAGGATCCGCGAGAAGATCGAGAATCCCGACAGAGAAGACAACTGGTGCATCAAGACTGTTTGGAGCAAGGGCTACAAGTTCGAGACTAAGTAATAAATGACACCCAAGGTAGAAGGCAAAAGATTTTCTTCGAACTTTGCCGTGTTTATCATATCTTTCCTGGTATTCACGACGATCGTTGTTTTTGCTGTTCTGCTGTTTCTCTCCTACGAGAATATGTATAACAACCTCGTTAACGAGGTCGCTCTCGGCACGGAGAATACTGCCTTCTCAGTCGCAGAAGATATCAAGTCCGTTATAGCTCCCGATCCTGCCAGCTTCAGATACACGATGGACAATGACGGCTCTGCTAATTTCTCCAATTCGAGGATCATAGAGCGTTTTATCAATTCCCAGACATACCGCGCTTACGGCGCCATCTATCTTGCAGACATCGAGGGCAGAGTCTATTGCAGGAGCTACTACACAGAGTCAACAGACGATATCCTTCCGACGGTATCGTTAGACGGCGGTAAGACCTACCTTACGGATGAGACGGCATTAGAACTTATCACGGAGACCTCGCAGGGCGGAGATAATTACCGCCAGTCAAAGAATGCACAGCTGGTTACATCCATGTCCTGCTACAGGGTAACCGGTACGGAATACTATGTCCTGGTAAATAACGTCGAGACGACCTTTGCGACACGCGAAGAATATCTCTATGTCATCTTCTTCCCGGCAATGATCGCAATGGTTATAGCGGTCATACTCTACGCCGTATTCGTCTACATGAGCCTCGTCCCGATCAAGGCTATATCGCGTGCCATCTCCAAGGTTGCTGAGGGCGATCTTACCGTGCGTGTCCCGAGAAGATATGCGGATAACGAGGATTACACGAATTTCTCCGTCTCATCGGAATTCGCCGATATGGGTAAGACCGTTAATAACATGATCGAATCTCTCGAGCATCAGGAGAGGGACAGGGAGATGTTCATCTCCTCCATCGCTCACGACATAAGGACGCCTCTTACATCCATCAACGGCTTCGTTACTGCGATGTTAGACGGCACCATCCCGCCCGAAAAGACTGACCACTACTTAGAGCTCATCAAGCAGCAGGCCGGCCGTATCCGCACACTCGTAACACAGATGACGGAAGCTTCGTCCCTGTCTCATGTGGATACCTCCATGATGGAGACCTTCAATATCAGCGAGATGATCAACGATATCGTAGACAACCTGGAAGCTCAGCTTACAGATAAGAATATCCAGGTCATCAAGTCTCTCGATCCGGGTCCCGGCATCGATGCTTACGGTGAATCTCAGCAGCTTTGCAGAGTAATAATCAACATCATCACCAACGCGATCAAGTTTACGCCCACGGGCGGAACCATCAAGATCTCCACCCTTAGCGACAAGAGGGAGAGGAAGATCTGGATCACGGTGGAAGACTCCGGTGCGGGCGTAGAAGAAGCAAAGAGGACTAGGATCTTCGAGAGCTTCTTCAAGGCAGATCCTTCGCGCAAGGTCGAGGGATTCGGCTTAGGTCTTTATATCTGCAAGCAGATCCTTGCAGGTCACGAGCAGACTATTACCTGTGAGGAAGGAACGGAACTCGGCGGAGCGAAGTTCGTATTCTCTTTCCCGTTCCCTCCGGAAGAGAACTGATATGACACGCATTTCCAAGACTGAACTTGCAAAGCTTACCTGGGAGGCGCTCTGTCAGGCTTTCCCCGATTCTGCATGTTCTCTTGATTACGATGAACCATATAAGCTCGCGATAAGAGGCATACTCTCGGCCCAGTGCACGGATGTAAGGGTCAATATCACTTCAGCAGAGCTTTTCGGAATATATGATTCGATAGACAGGATAAATGAGGCTTCAGAAGAAGATATAGGCAGGATAATAAAGCCCTGTGGTCTTTATAAGTCCAAGGCAAAGTCCATAAAGGCCTTTGCAGCGCTCTTGGCAGGCGAATGGGGCTATGAGATCCCCCGGGATACAACTGAGCTCATGAGGGTCCCCGGCATCGGCAGGAAGATAGCAAACCTCATAGTAGGCGAGATCTATCAGATACCTGCGATAGTCGTCGATACTCATTGCAAGCGCGTCATGAAGCGCATAGGGATAACCAAATCTGATACTCCCGTGAACGTTGAGCGTGATATGATGAAGGTATTTAAGAAGGAGCAGTGGATCGCGATCGGACATTTAAGTGTCGATCTCGGAAGAGCTTATTGCACCGCAAGGGCTCCCAAGTGCGATACCTGCCCGCTTAATACTTTCTGTAAGAGGAGTATCTGATGGCTAAGGTTAGTTTATCAAGTCCCGTATCCGTTATTCCGGGGATAGGGCCTGCCGCTGCAGACAGGCTTGCAAGACTTGATGTTACAACGGTCTATGACCTCATAAATTTTCTGCCCTTCAGGTATAACGACTGGAGCAGGGTAGGCAGTGTCTATGATGCAAGAGAAGGAGATGAGATATCCTTCCCATGCGTTGTTATGACAGCGCCCAATACCAATATCAGAAGCAGGGCAAGGCCTACGACATTCTATGTTGGCGACGGGCATATGAGGATACTCCTGACGTTCTTCAATTCGCCTTATATCACGCGCAAATTTGCCGTTGGGGACGAATGCTTTGTCCACGGCAAGGTCACTTTGTTCGGCACGAAGCTCCAGATGGTAAATCCTTATATCGAGAAGAAGAGCAAAGTATCTCCCGATGCGCTTATACGCCCTGTATATCACATGACGGAAGGCCTTAAGGCATCCTTTTTGCCCAAGTGGATAAAGAGCGCGATAGATCTTTGCAAAGATGAGATGGTCTGCGTAATACCTGACGAGATAATGCAAAGGGAAGGCTTTGTATCGCCTGCCGAGGCTTACTACAATGTGCATTTCCCGAGGAGCTTCGAAGAATCCGAGAAGGCAAGGAGGCAGATAGCTTACGAAGAGCTTATCCTCCTTGGTATCGGCATGAAGCTTGCAGGGCAGGGGCAAGCTGAAGGCGAGGTCGCCCAGAGGGTAATCCCCAAGGGCTCCGGGGCTTTGTCAGACGATATAAAGACCAGATGGAAGGGCATAATCGGCAACTTAGGCTTTAAGCTTACCGAAGACCAGGTAAGGGCAGTTAAGGAGATACAGATGGACCTTCAAAGGTCTGTTCCCATGAACAGACTGGTCCAGGGAGACGTAGGTTCAGGTAAGACCGCAGTAGCGGTCCTTACCATGGCCATGACCGCGCTTATGGGCAAGCAGTCAGTGCTCTTAGCGCCCACATCAGTCCTTGCCAAGCAGCACTACGATACGGCGACGAAGCTCCTTGAAGGAAGCGGTATAAATGTAGTCTTATTGCTCGGCAAGACAAAGCAGTCTTCCAAGAATGAGATCAAGGCGCAGCTTGCAGCTGGCGAAGCATCAGTCATAATAGGTACGCACGCACTTCTTAATGACGATATAAAGTTCAAGGACTTAGCTCTCGTTATAGCTGACGAGCAGCACAGATTCGGCGTTAAGCAGAGGGAGAAGCTCCTGATCAAGCCTGACGACGGCTCGGGTGTAAACAGCGTCCATAACCTCGTAATGACGGCAACGCCGATCCCAAGGACATTAGCTCTTGTCCTCTACGGCGATATGGCGACATCTACCATACGCCAGAAGCCTGCGGGAAGACAGAAGATAACCACATGGTTCGTGCCCAGCAAAGAGTCCTCCGATATAACGGATGTGATAAGAACTAAGCTCGAAGCAGGTGAGCAGGCTTATATAGTCTGCGCTAAGATAGATGACGAGACTTCAGATCCCAATGTGGTAACACAGTATTCAGACATCCCGGATTCGGGCATAACGAGCGTTATGCAGATGAAGGAGAACTTAGATAAGATGGGGCTTACAAGAGACTACAGCGCTGAAGTGTTATACGGCTCAATGAACGAACAGCAAAAGCTCGGAGTAATGGAGCGCTTCTTATCGGGCGAGATCAAGATCTTGATATCCACCACGGTAATAGAGGTAGGCGTCGATAATCCCAATGCCAATGTAATGGTCATAATGGATGCCGACAGATTCGGTCTGTCCACGCTCCACCAGTTAAGAGGACGTATCGGAAGAGGCGACAAGAAGGCCTTCTGTATCCTGGTATCAGAGACCCGGTCCGAGCTCGCCCTTACCAGAATGAAGATGATGTGCGAATCAGACGACGGCTTTGAGCTCGCATCCAAGGACCTTGAATTAAGAGGCCCGGGTGACTTCTTCGGCACCAGGCAGCACGGTATCCCGCAGCTTCGTGCGGCTAACCTCTATACCGATATCGGTATAGCAAAGGAAGCCTGCGATGCGGTTAACCGTGTTTTCGATCTGGGCGGGGAAGAAGCAGACAGGCTTAAAGACGCGATCAGCCGTATGTATCAGCTGAGATTTGCAGGCAAGATGGAGGCTTTGTGATATGCCCAGAGTAGTAACCGGAATGTATAGAGGAACGGTCCTTGAGGCCCCCAAGGGCGATAAGACCAGACCTACGACCGATAAGGTCAAGGAGGCTTTGTTCTCGATAATCCAGGCAAGAGTCCCGGATTCGGATTTCTTAGACCTGTGTGCAGGCTCGGGGCAGATCGGGATAGAGGCGCTCTCAAGGGGCGCAAACAGCGTGGTGTTGGTGGATAAGGCCGCTGACTGTGCCAGGATCATCAAGGGCAATATCAGCAAGATCCATATGGAAGACAGCGATTCCATAAGGTATATAAAGGGCGGCATCATCCCGGTGCTCGAAAACCTTGCCGCAAACGGCGATAAATTTGATATTATATTTATGGATCCGCCATACAGGCTCGTTCCTGAACTGGCTAAGAAGGCTTCGGAGATAATCTCCGGGGGTTCGCTTCTTAAGGAAGACGGCATACTGATAGTGGAACACGCCAAGGATATGCCTCCTCTTGAATCCGGTATGTCACTTGAGAAGTTTCGTTCTTGTAGTTACGGGCTTACAGTGATAACATTTTTTAAGGATAATAAATAGAAGACGAGGGTTTGGTTTTTGAAGGTAATGCTTTTCCCGGGTACTTTCGACCCGTTTACCAGAGGTCATCGCGATATCGCAAGGCGCGCATCCAAGCTTTGCGATAAGCTCGTTATTGCCGTTATGGTCAATGCCAATAAGAACCCCGTATTCACTCCCGAAGAGAGAGTAGAGCTCATCACAAGGTCCATATCCGCTGAAGATCATCCCAATGTTGAAGTAATGTACTGGGACGGACTTCTCGTAGATCTTTACAGGCAGGAGAATTGCTGTGCATGCATCAGAGGTATCAGATCAGAGTCTGACTTCAGATACGAGGCAGAGCTCGCCCTTGCAAACAGGCTCTTATATCCCGATTACGATGCTCTTCTTCTGCCTTGCAGAGACGATATGTCTCTTATCAGTTCGTCAATTGTCAAAGAAGTCGGTTATTACGGCGGCGACATCTCCAAGATGGTTCCTGCCGAGATTATAGATACAGTAAATGCTAAATTAACGAAAGGAAGGCAACAATAATGGAGAACAGCAATATGGGTCAGGGAGGACAGCGTTATGACGCTATCAAGCATATCGATTATCTTATCGATACGATCAGAGATGCGTCCAGTGTTCCGTTCTCCGATAAGTGCTCTATAGAGAGAACTGAGACTATCAACTCACTTCAGATCCTCAAGAATAATCTTCCCGGAGCTGTTGCGCAGTCAAATGATATCGTTGCAAGAGCGCAGGACATTATCTCAACGGCACGCGATAAGAACAAGAAGATCATCGACGATGCAAACAGAATGTATGCAATGAAGGTCAATGATCATGAGATCACAAGAGGTGCAAGAGAAGAAGCTGCCAAGATCATCGCAAATGCCGAGGAGCAGGCTGAGGAATTGAGAAAGAACGCTCACCTCTACGTTAAGCAGTTACTCGAGGGTGTTAACGAGATGCTCGGCGAGAGTCTCACAAAGATCCAGACAAACCTCAAGGAGATCGATACAACGATCGACGGCGAGTAAGTCTAATTATCTATTAGTAGATTACGGCCGCCTGATCTTTTTGGGCGGCCTTTGCTTTTTTACAGACAGGAGGAAAGATCAATGCTTCTGGGATGCGAGATAATCAACTTTGATGTGTTTGACCGGGACAAGGCAGGCATCTTGATAGAAGAGAGCACCGAAGCCATTAAGAAGGGCGACAAGTCACTTCTCAGGCTCCGTAACCTCAATGCGCTCATCGGCCGTAACTCGACCGGTAAGACTTCCTTCATGGGTTGTCTTGCTTATCTCAAGGATTGTCTTACCCGCAATTGCGCGGATGCCTCCACTATAAAGGGCAGACCCGGTTATCTCAACATGATAATCGAGGACGGCAAGCCCTGCACATTTAAGATCTTCTTCAAGATAGGAGACGCTGCGACCGGCAGGCCCAAGTATATCCAGTACGAGCTCACTCTCGATGCGAGCATATATGGCAGCCCCTTCGTAAAAGAAGAGAAGGTCCTGATATCCGTCAAGGGTGAGGATGGAAACTATGAGATCTATCCGCTATTAGAAGCGGTGGAAGGCAAGGGCAAGATAGCATCTCCTGATGACCGCAGCAAGCTGTTCCCCATGGAAGTAAACGACGAGCACCTTCCCGCACTCTCCCTCTACGGCAAGATCACTGCATATAGCGATCTTTGCGATCTGTATAAGGAGATCGGCAAATGGTTCTTCTGCACTTTCAGCTCTGAAGAGGAGAGCTCATATTTTACCGAGGGCAATGCGCCCGGCGGACATAAGCATCTTAATTCCTCCGGAACCAATGTCATCAATGTATTGGAATATCTCAAACTGTCTGACCCCGAGGGCTACGACGGGCTTATAGAAGACATCAAGAGCCGCATCCCCGCAATGAAGAAAAAGAAGAACCTTCCTTCAGATCTTGCAGAGTCACCAAACAAGCTCTTTTTGTATCTGCTCTTGTTAAGGGACAAAAACCCGATGTCTACCATCTTCATAGAGACTCCCGATATGGGACTCTACCACGATATGGTGGATGTCTTATCTGACGAGATGCGCGATTACTCAATAAGGAACCGCTACAGCCAGATAATCTTTTCGACGCATAATCCGTACATAATAGAGTCTTTGTCTCCGAAGGAGATATGGATATTCGAGCGAACCTTCTTAAAGGACGACGGCGATGTCTCCATAAGATGCGCGGCAAGCGACCCGCTCGTAAACGAGATGTTCAAGCAGGGCGTAGGCATGGGCGCCATCTGGTATGGCGGACATTTGGATAAAGACGACGGCGACTGACATGATCATTGAGATATTATGTGAAGATAAATCCGGAGCCGTCGTAGTAAGGCGTGCTACCGAGAAGATATGCAAAGCCCAGGGCGCAAATCCTGACATCAATGTCAGACCACACAGAGGCTGCGGCAGCTTCCCGAAGGACATGAACGCAAAGCCTGCAAAGTTTGCAAGCTCGCTTCTTGACCTCCTGCCTGCGAAGCTTCGCGCATATAATGCGGTCTACAGGGGCACGCCCGTTATCCTCGTAATAGTGATGGATTCCGATAACAACGACCCTGCGGCATTAAGAAACAGCATCTACGAATGTGCGAGCCGGTACGCACCCGATATAAGGAGCGTAGTAGGCCTTTGCACGGAAGAAGTAGAGGCCTGGCTCTTGGGTGACCGCAAGGCGATCTTAGAGGCTTATCCCGATGCTGATATATCGGTCCTCGATTCGTACGAGCAAGACAGTATCTGCGGTACCTGGGAGGTGCTCTGCAGGGCGGTCTCTCCTGATGCGGACAGGGTAATAGATATCGGATACCCCGCTATAGGCCACTATAAGGCTTTGTGGGCCGAGAAGGTCTCTTGCTACATGAATCCTGCAAGGAATGTATCCCCGAGCTTTACGACCTTCAAATACGCGCTCGAGACGGCGCTCAAGAATCCTGTCCCCATCTACAGGAAGAGATCCTTCTGATGGGCAGGCATATCTATGTCCATAACCCGTTCTGCATAAGCAAGTGCCCTTATTGCGACTTCTATTCCGTGCCCTGTGCAACAGAAGATCTCATGAAGCGCTACTACGAGACCTGCATTAAGGAAACGGAGTATCTTGCAGAGAATATGCATGCGGCTGAAGACGATCATCCCGATACAATCTACTTCGGAGGCGGCACGCCCTCTTATCCCGGCAAGGAGCTGATCGCAAAGCTCCTCCGGTCGATAACTGAAGCATTTTCGATTAGCGATTGCGAAAAGACCATCGAGGTAAACCCCTCATCCATCGATGAGGATAAGGCGGCATATTACCTTGAATGCGGCTTTAACAGGGCATCGGTAGGCGTTCAGTCCCTGTCAGATGAGGTGCTTAAGACCCTGGGCAGACGGCACGATTCCGGTATGGCGGTTAAGGCTATAGAGAACTTGAAGAAGGCGGGCTTTACCAATATCTCGGCAGATCTTATAACAGGCGTTCCCGGCCAAAGCCTTGAAGGGCTCGTAAAAGATATCAGGACACTTGTATCTCTTGGCGTTACGCACGTAAGCACATATTCTCTCATGATAGAAGAAGGCACCAGGTTCTACGGGCTTTATAAGGACACTTTAGAAGAACTGGTGCCTCCTGAACTTGAAAGAGAGATGTACCATAAGACACTTCTCACTCTTGAAGAGCTGGGATTTATCCCGTATGAGATATCCAATAGCGCGATCCCCGGATTTGAGAGCAGGCACAATGCCTGCTACTGGGACGGGTGTGAGTACTACGGCATAGGAGCGGGCTCTCACGGCTTCCTTGGCTCCGTAAGATACGGACATAAGGACGATATCGAGGATTACATAAGAGACTTCAAGGCTAACTGCTATATAGAAGAGAAGATGAGCCTTGAAGATAAGATGAGAGAATATCCTTTCCTCGCCTTAAGGACCAGGAAGGGGATGGACATACTGAAGTTCAAAGAGCGCTTCGGCAAAGATATCCATGAAGTATTTGAAGATGCCATATCCAAGAATAAAGCCCTCGGATATCTGGAAGAATCCGAAGGCTTTATAAAGCTTACTCTTCAAGGTCTTGATCTGGCAAATCCTGTGATCGAGGACTTCCTGTAAAAAGCGTCTCGAGCATCTCTATCTGATTCTTATAACTGTTGCTTATTACAAGCTGCAGCATCTTATCTTCAGAGGTTACCTTTATAAAGCGTTTGAGCTGCTCGACCTTGGCAGGCTTATGCTTTTGCAGGAGCTCTTCAAGACTCATATTGACATATTTGAACCACCTCTTGTAGATGATCCGGTGCTCGGTCTTCTGGACTACGAGCCAGACATATCCTCTCTTCTTGATCTTGCGAACGCCGTAGAAGACGAATACGGGAAGAGCGAGATAGATATCGGGATAGAGCTTCCTTATCTTCTTAGGGAGCTTCTTGTGTACGAGAGAGATCTCCTTGTTATGCTTGAAGATGAAGTGAGCTACGGGGTTTACATAGATCTCCTTATAGTAGAAGGACACTCTCGCAAGGACTCTTACGAGCAGGACACCTGCTATCGCTATCGCGATGCTTATGCCGAAGCTTACGTAAGGCGCGAAGATCTGAAGGAGGATAAGGCCTGCGTGGCAGATAGCCTTTATGATCTGTTCTATGACATTAAGTCCTTTGGCGGGGATCGCTGCCAGGATAAAGCCGAAGTTATCGACGCAGTCGTATACGCACGAATAGACAATACTCGAGATCACTATCGTAAGTATCGCAAGGACCCAGAAATACCCGGGCAGTATCGTCTCGCCTTTGACGAGGAATTTGCCGCCCTTTTTGATATCGAAATTATCGCTTGTCAGGAGCGGCATCAGGGATACCATGACCGTTGACAGCCAGCCTATTACTTTATCTATCTTATCTATCGAATAGTTGCTGACGAGCTTGCACTCGGATATGGAGTGCAGGACTATCATGGCAGCTGCGATCAGGGTGAGGAATACTGCAGCGTAGGGGTTTGCTATCGGAAGATTAGAGGCCTCCCTGATTACAGGTACATCATTTAAGAAGTTTGCTATCGCCATGAAGAATTCACTGTCAGGCGAGTAGTAGGATGCCTTCTCTATTGAGCCCAATATGGACAGGACCGCGAGGGTCGCCGTCGGGTTAACGGATGTGGTTACCGCGGTGGAGAAAGCTCCTGCATAGTATGACAGACCTTCTCCCAGGATCGCTATCGGTGAAAAATTCAGCAAAAGTGTTTACTCCTTGTCCCTTATTTGACATAAATATAACACACTTATACGAATCAGGTCATCCCCGGGGGATAGGGGACCCGCCCGGATAAGTTGCCTGAGCTTTACCGCAAATTTAGTTTTGACTTTTGTTGACTTTTATCGATAAAACGAGTAGTATTCATTTAGCACTCCAAGAGTTCGAGTGCTAATCTGACGAAAGGGGACTTAAGATATGCCGCTTGATGAACGTAAGAAGCAGGTTCTTCACGCTATAGTAGATGACTATGTATCCACCAACGACCCGGTTGGTTCCAAGGCTCTTATCGAGCGTCATAACTTCAATGTCAGCTCAGCTACATTGAGGAACGATATGGCAGAGCTCGAGAAGCTCGGTTATATCGAGAAGCCCCATACTTCGGCAGGCAGGATCCCTTCTGACCGCGGTTACAGAGAATATGTAGACTCTCTTATGACAGTCGAGCGCCTTACCGATGAGGAGCAGGAGGAGATCAAGTCAAGGATCGATACGAGTATCGATGAAGTGACAGACCTTATCAAGAATGCAACACAGACTTTGTCAGAGACTACTGGATTCGTATCCCTGTCTATGAGCCCGAGGCTCCGCAAGAGCTTCCTCACTCAGCTCAAGATCCTCATGATCGAGCCCGGCAAAGCGTTAGTGCTCATGGTCTTATCCGCAGGCGTAGTCAAGGATAAGATCGTAAGGATCCCGAGCTATGTGACGGATGAGCAGATCATCAAGATCTCGAGCTCGATAGAGAAGCATCTTACAGGTAAGCCCCTGGATGAGATAACTCTCATAACGGTGGAATCCTCGGTAGATAACATCGAGATCCCCCAGCCCTTGCTCAAGCAGGTAATATACGAAGCATATTCAGCGATCAAGCAGGCTGACGAGCTCAATATCTACCTTGAAGGTGAGCACAGGATGCTGGAGCTCCCCGACTTTTCGACCATGGGAAGAGCAAGAGAGCTCCTCGGAACCTTATCCGATTCGAGCATGGTCGCAGGATATGTAAATGAGATCGCAGGAGACGATACTCCCAATGACGGTTCTTACATGATAAGGATAGGACAGGAGATCACCTTGAACGGTCTTGAGGATTGCTCCTTCATCACCGCGACCTACAATCTCACCGATTCCATATCCGGCAATATCGGCATAATAGGACCCAAGAGAATGGAATATTCCAAGGTCATATCGCAGATCGACTTTGTTACCACAACTCTTAACGAGAATATAAAGAAGCTAAATTAAAGGGAGGTAATAGATAATGGCAGAAACAAGCGGCGAAGAGATAATCTTCGGGCAGGATGACGAGCCCGTTAAGACAGACGCTGCACAGGAAGCCGCAGAAGATGCTGCGGCAGCAGATGCAAAGCAGGCAGAAGGTGAAGCTGAGGCCGGGCCCGAAGAAACTGCAGAAGAAGAGGCAAAGGAAGATCAGGAAGATCCCGTTGCCAGGGAACTTGAAGAGACAAAGACACGCTATATGTACCTTTACGCGGAATACGATAACTATCGTAAGCGTACTGCAAAAGAGAAGGATAACCTTTACTCCGATGCGGTCGCAAAGGTAACGGGAGAGTTCTTAGGCGTTATCGATAACATCGACAGAGCCATAGCTTCCGCAAACGGCGCAGACAAGGACAGCGTGGATAAGATAGTCCAGGGGATAGAGCTCGTAGGCAAGCAGTCTTACGAGATCCTCGCAAAGATCGGCGTGGAAGAGATCCCTGTTGAAAGAGGCACAAAGTTCGATCCGAACTTCCACGAGGCAGTAATGCACATCGAGGACGGTGACCTTGGAGAGAACGAAGTTGCACAGGTATTCCAGAAGGGATATCAGTACAAGGACAGAGTGATCAGACATGCAGTAGTGCAGGTCGCTAACTAAGTAATAAATTTTATAAGGAGATAAAAACTATGGATAACTTAAGATCAAGTTTGGTACCCACAGTAATCGAGACGACAAACCGCGGTGAGCGTGCATACGACATCTATTCACGCCTCCTCAAGGAGAGGATCGTAATACTGTCAGAAGAAGTTAATTCAGTAACTGCAAGCCTTATCACAGCGCAGCTTCTCTTCCTCGAAGCAGAAGATCCGGATAAGGATATCCAGTTCTACATCAACAGCCCCGGAGGATCCGTATCAGACGGTCTTATGATCTACGATACGATGAAGCTCATCAAGCCTGACGTACAGACGATCTGTATGGGTATGGCAGCTTCAATGGGAAGCGTACTCCTCTCTGCAGGTACAAAGGGCAAGCGTTGCATCCTGCCTAACGCAGAGGTAATGATCCACCAGCCTTTGGGTGGCGCTCAGGGTCAGGCAACAGAGATCCTCATCGCAGCAGACCACATCAAGGATACAAGAGTCCGCTTGAATCAGATCTTAGCTGACAACTGCGGCAAGGACCTTGAGACACTTATGAAGGACACAGACAGAGACCATTGGATGACAGCTCAGGAAGCACTTGACTACGGCATCGTAGACAAGATCTTAGACAGCAAGAAATAAACAGCAAGGAAGTAACGGAGGAACAAAAAATGTCCAAGATAATCGGTATCGATTTAGGTACAACAAATTCGTGTGTAGCAGTAATGGAAGGTTCGGAGACAGTAGTCATCCCGAATCCCGAGGGTAACAGAACAACACCTTCAGTAGTAGGCTTTACAAAAGACGGTGAGCGTCTTGTAGGTCAGGTAGCAAAGAGACAGGCAGTTACAAACCCTGACCGTACTATCCAGTCCATCAAGCGTGAGATGGGTTCCAACTACAAGGTATCCATTGACGATAAGTCATACACACCTCAGGAGATATCAGCAATGATCCTCGCAAAGCTCAAGAGCGATGCTGAGGCATACTTAGGCCAGCCTGTAACAGAAGCGGTAATCACTGTTCCTGCTTACTTTACAGACTCACAGCGTCAGGCTACAAAGGACGCAGGCCGTATCGCAGGCTTAGACGTTAAGAGGATCATCAACGAGCCTACAGCAGCATCCCTTGCTTATGGTCTCGATAAGGACGGCGATCAGAAGATCCTCGTATTCGACTTAGGCGGCGGTACATTCGATGTCTCCATCATCGATATCGGTGACGGCGTATTCGAGGTTGTTGCTACAGCAGGTAACAACAGACTCGGTGGTGACGACTTCGATAACAAGATCGTTGACTACCTCGTAGAGACATTCAAGCAGTCAGACGGAGTAGACCTCAGAAACGACCGTATGGCTATGCAGAGATTGAGAGAAGCAGCTGAGAAGGCAAAGATCGAGCTCTCCGGCGTTACAACTTCAAACATCAACCTCCCTTACATCACGGCTGATGCAACAGGCCCTAAGCACATGGATGTAACTCTTACACGTGCCAAGTTCGACGAGCTCACAGCTGACCTCGTAAAGAACACAATGGATCCCGTTAAGAGAGCCATGAGCGATGCAGGCGTATCCGCGTCTGATATCGATAAGGTAATCCTCGTAGGCGGTTCCACAAGAATCCCTGCAGTTCAGGATGCAGTTAAGAACTACTTCGGTAAGGATCCCTTCAAGGGCATCAACCCTGACGAGTGCGTTGCTATCGGCGCAGCTATCCAGGGTGCGGTCCTCTCAGGCGATTCCACTGCCGGCCTCGTCTTAGTTGACGTTACACCTCTGTCTCTCGGTATCGAGACAATGGGTGGTGTTTGCACAAAGATCATCGAGAGAAATACATCCATCCCTGCAAAGAAGAGCCAGGTATTCTCAACAGCAGCAGACGGACAGACACAGGTTGATATCCACGTACTCCAGGGTGAGCGTGAGATGGCTGCTCAGAACAAGACATTGGGCAACTTCATCTTAGACGGTATCGCACCTGCACCCAGAGGCGTACCTCAGATCGAAGTTACCTTCGATATCGACGCAAACGGTATCGTTAACGTATCCGCTAAGGATAAGGGAACAGGCCGTGAGCAGAAGATCACGATCCAGTCTTCTTCCAACATGAGCGAAGAGGATATCCAGAAGGCTGTTAAGGAAGCTGAGATGCACGCAGCTGAGGATAAGGCCGTTAAGGAGAAGATCGAGACAAAGAACCAGGCTGAATCCACTGTATATCAGGCAGAGAAGACTCTTAAGGACGCAGGAGACAAGATCTCCGACAGCGACAAGGAGCCTGTAAATGCCGAGATCGCAAAGCTCAAGGATGCTATCGCCAAGGACGATCAGGAAGCAATGAAGAAGGGCACAGACGATGTTCTCCAGGCTCTTTACAAGGTTTCCGAGAAGCTCTACCAGCAGGCTGGCGGAGATCAGGCTCAGCAGGCAGCAGGCGGCGCTCAGCAGCAGGCAGCAGGTGAGGACTTCGCAGGCTACGGCACAGAGAATCCTGACGGAACAACAAATAACGACGGCTTTAAGAACGCAGGCGGAGACTTCTGATGGCATCAGATTATTACGACATATTAGGCGTAGGCAAAGAAGCTTCGGACGACGATCTTAAGAAAGCCTTCAGACAGAAAGTTAAGCAGTACCACCCGGACCTCCATCCGGGTGATGCTGAGGCTGAAGCTAAGTTCAAGGAAGTAAACGAAGCTTACTCCGTCTTATCCGATAAGGATAAGAGAGCCAAGTACGACAGGTTCGGCAAGGCCGGAGTAGACGGCAACGGCTTCGGAGGAGGCGGTGGCTTCAACGGTGCTTACGGCGCAGGCTTCGAGGATATCGACTTAGGTGATATCTTCAACTCGTTCTTCGGAGGCGGAGCGTCTTCTTCGAGGAGAAGAAGGAACGGTCCTTCGCAGGGCGCTAACCTCAAGTACGGCATGACGCTCGAATTCATGGAAGCGGCATTCGGATGTGAGAAGGATATTCAGATCACAAAGCAGGATAAGTGCAGTGTCTGCAACGGCTCAGGTGCGCAGCCCGGCACGACTCCCGAGACCTGCCCTACCTGTAAGGGTGCGGGAAGGATCCAGGAGCAGACACAGGCTTTGTTCGGCATGACCATGTATTCGAGAACATGTCCCACATGTCAGGGTAAGGGTACTGTAGTCAAGAGTCCCTGCCAGGCATGCCGCGGTAAGGGTAATACAACAGTTACCAAGAAGCTCCATGTTAAGATCCCTGCAGGTGTAGATGCCGGCGATATGCTTCCTATAAGAGGCGAAGGCGAGCCCGGTACAAACGGCGGTCCTTACGGTGACCTCTATATCCAGTTCAGGGTCAAGAAGCACGATCTGTTTACAAGAGACGGCATGAACACTTTCTGCGATGTCCCGATCACATATGCTCAGGCAGCTTTAGGAGACACTATCCAGATCCCTACGATCTACGGCAATGTCGAATACAAGTTAAGAGAGGGAACACAGCCCGGTGAGACCTTTACCGTTAAGAACAAGGGTATCCCGAGCAAGAACAACGCAAACCTCAAGGGTGACCACATCTGTAAGTTTGTAATAGAGGTTCCTACAGGCCTTTCAAGACAGCAAAAAGAAAAGCTCAAGGATTTCAACGACACCCTTACGGAGAAGAATTACTCCAATGTGAGCAAGTTCGTACA
>JAIKWA010000084.1 GCA_024685135.1 Saccharofermentans sp. | reverse complement strand
GTATAACGCGAAGGGAGGTACAAGCGTGGATAAACAGCTTAAGAGAGGTTTACTCGAGGTTTGCGTATTGTCTTCGATCAAGTATGAGGATTCTTACGGATATAAGATCATCAAGGACACATCACCGTATATACAGATATCAGAGTCTACACTCTATCCGATATTGAAGAGGTTAGAGGAAGGCAAAATGATAGATGTCAGATCGGTCGAGCACAACGGCAGACTTAGAAAGTACTATCACATTACTGATGCGGGGATGAAGAGAATGGACGACTTTGTAACCGAGTGGCAGGAAGTAATGAAGGTGTACGAGTACGTTACCAGGGAGGGGATTTCCGCATGAACAAAACAGAATTCTTAGATGAAGTCAGATCCCGCCTTAAGGGACTTGCTCCGGAGGATATAGAGAAAGCTATAACCTATTATGACGAAGCGATCTTAGACAGGGTAGAGGACGGTATGACCGAAGACGAAGCAACCGCTGATATCGGAAGGCCCGAAGATATCGCAAACGAGATCTTGTATGACACACCGATCACCAAACTCGTCAAGGCTAAGGTAGATAAGAAGAAGCAGAACATAGAGACCTGGGAGATCGTCATGATCGTCCTTCTTGCACCGATCTGGATACCTGTACTCATTGTGCTCCTCAGCGTTATCTTGTCCGTATATATCGTGCTCTGGTCAGTGATCATATCCTTGATAGCAACGATCATAGCTCTGGTCTTCGGCGGTATTGTGATCGCACTGGCAGCGCTTACAGGTCTTTTTACCGTAAGCTCGACAAACACACTCGGCGTTGTGGGATTAGGCATACTCTGTCTCGGTGTAGGACTTGCGCTCATAATCCCGGTAAAGTGGGCTTGCATCGGACTTGTCAAGGCAATGAAGGCATTTGCAAGATGGTTAAAGGGTTTATTTATTAACAAAAAAGGAGATAAGGAATAATGAAGAAGTCAACGGCAATAATACTTATTACAGCAGGAGTATTAGTAGTATTGGGATTTGCTATGTGTTTTGTCGCTTTTATCAAGGCAGGCAGAAACTGGAATGTATTTAATGCGGGAATGGTCAATCCTCAGGATCTCGAGCGCAAGTCCATGGATATCGACGAAGAGGTAACATCCCTCGAGTTGGATATTGTCTGCGAAGATGTCATATTCAAGCGTTCAGCAGACGATTCCTTCAGAGTGGAATACAGCGACTGCGAGGAGCTCGAACACACTATCAAAGTAGATAACGGCGTGCTTAAGATCAAGCAGGATGGCGAAGAGGACAGGTTAGATATTACTTTCGGTATTAACATCACAAATGAACATGCTCTTAAGATCTATGTTCCGGAAGGCACGGTATTTGACAGTGTCACAGCGCATATCGTAACGGGAGACTTAATGTCTGATGCAGACTTCGATGCTGATAGAAGTGAACTTGATCTGGTAACGGGAGATATTACCTTTGAAGGCAGTACCTTTACGGAATCCAAGATCAACATCGTAACGGGTGATGTTGATCTTACAGGTTATAAGGATTGCGAATCGCTTGAGATCGCCATTGTAACAGGCGACGTAAAGATCGATTCCTACACAGGTAAGGATGTTGACCTTGATATCGGTACCGGCGATGTTTCTTTAAGCTCCTTTGATGCAGAAGATCTTAAGAGCGTATGCGTAACAGGCGATTTTGAAGCCGACTTAGTAAGTGAAGATGAATACAGTTTTGAACTCGATGCTGCGACCGGCGATATATCCTATCCGGAAAATGCCGATAACGCATCAAGATCGATCGAAGTATCTACCGTAACGGGTGATATCGAGATCAGCTGATCAATAGTTGAGATGCAGGTGCTTCTTGATGTCAGAGTCTTTGCCTAAGACCATGACCGAGGAGCCCTCTTCGAAGACTGTATTGGGATCGACCTCAAGATTAAGATCTCCGCCTTTACATCTTACCCCGAGTATATTGAGGTGAGTGTTCTGGCGGATCTTTAATTCTATGGGGTTTTTGCCGATCCAGGCATCGGGCACCTTGACCTCGAAGATGGAATATTCACCGGGTACATCGATATAGTCCAAGATGTTGGAAGAGCTGTATCTTACGGCTGTCCATTCAGCGACCTGCTTCTCGGGGAAGATAACGGCATCTGCGCCATTCCTTAACAGGAACTTCTCGTGTACCTCCCTTGAAGCTCTCGCTACAACGAACTTGGCTCCTGATTCCTTCAGAAGGGAAGTAGCCTCGAGTGAGGACTGGAAGTTGTCTCCTATCGCAACGATGCAAACATCGAAGTTGGATACACCGATGGAGCGGATGAAGTCTTCGTCCGTCGCATCGCCTATGAGAGAGCTCGTTACGTAGTCTAAGGCATGCTCGATCCTCTCTTCGGAATCGTCTACTACGAGGATCTCGTCACCTGCTGCGTGAAGCTGCTTGATGAGATGCATACCGAATCTTCCTGCGCCTACTACTAAAATACTCTTCATGTTAAGTCCTTTCTCAGCCGACTGCTATGTGATCTTTGGGATATTCTCCCGACGTTGTTCTCTTCCTTGCTATGGCGGCAAAGACCAGTGTCATGCCGCCGACTCTGCCTACAAACATAAGGAATATAAGCAGATACCTTGATATCGTTCC
>JAIKWA010000033.1 GCA_024685135.1 Saccharofermentans sp. | reverse complement strand
ATGGCAGCAGGCGTAAGAGTCGAAGCAGACTACACTGATGTCAACATGAGAGACAAGATCAAGAAGTTCAAGCAGATGAAGGATCCTTATATCCTCGTTGTAGGCGACAAGGAAGCACAGGAGAACACTGTATCTGTTAATGTCAGAGGCTCTAACAAGCAGCTTCAGGGCGTACCTCTCGATAAGTTTGTTGAGCTTTGCGCAAAGCTTAACGCTGAGAGAACATTGGAGCTTCCTCAGGAATTCTGAGTTTAGACTGTTTTTGTTTTGGAGGCGCCGCTATATGCGGCGTCTCTTTTTGCTTGTGTTGTTAGTTTAGACTAACTGAAAAGAAGGTGTTTTAATTGGCAAAATAACCACCAACAGGGGGTTTGACAGTATAAATTTTAGTTATACAGAAGAGAGAGGTTGTCTTTATTTCGTTCAGAATTCTTGCTATTATTCGTAATGCTATAACAAGGGGGTTAAAAGCATATGTACAAACAGGACGGCAAGAAAGTCGCCATTATTGGCGCAGGCGCAGTAGGTTCGACCACTGCATTTACGATCGCTATGCAGCAGCTCTGCTCAGAGCTCGTTCTCATCGACGTAAACAAAGAGAAAGCACTCGGAGAAGCATTAGATATCAGCCACGGTCTTCCGTTCTTAGGCGATATGTACATTCACGCAGGTGATTATTCTGATGTTAAGGATTGCGACGCGATCATCGTAACAGCAGGCATTCCCCGTAAAGAGGGCGAGACAAGACTCGATCTTGCAAAGAAGAACATCAAGCTCGCTCACACCATCACAGACAGCATTATGGAGCACTATAACGGCGGCGTTATCCTCGTTATCTCCAATCCCTGCGATCTCGTTACACACAAGATCACAGAGTGGTCCGGACTTCCTTCGGGCAAGGTAATCGGTTCCGGTACAAACCTCGACTCTGCACGTTTCAGAGTCCTCATCTCAAGAAAGCTCGGTGTTGACGTTAGAAACGTTCACGGTTACATCTTAGGCGAGCACGGTGAGACACAGTTCCCTTGCTGGAGCCACACTCACGTTGCAGGTATGGATGTTGACGAGTATGCACAGGCTGTAGGCGTTCCCTTCGGTGACGATGTCAAGGAAGAGATCGCAGCTAAGACAAAGCAGTCAGGAGCTGAGATCATCAAGCTCAAGGGCGCTACCTTCAACGGTATCGCAGTAAGTGCCGCAACACTCCTCCTCAGCATCTTAGAGGACGAGCACACAGTTCGTACAGTCGCTACAAGACTTAACGGTGAGTATGGTATCGACGGCGTTACATTAGACGTTCCCGCTATCATCGGTGCTAACGGTATCGACAAGATCGTCGACATGCACTTAACACCTGAAGAGTATGAGAAGCTCAAGAGATCAGAAGCTAATATGCGCGAGGCTATCGCTTCAGTAGAAGGACTCTGATACCCTTAATTTAACATTGTTACAAACCCTGCCGCTTGCAAGAATTCACGGATAATTCACGCAAGCGGTATTATTTTGTTTAATTCATGCTTTACAATTAAGGAAACTTAATCGATTGGGAGGCCTTATTATGCGTAGTTCAAGGGTGGCTAATAAGATCTTTGCATCTTTCGTAGCGATTTGCGTAACGATATCTCTTATAAGCTTTGTTTCGCCGGTTAAGGCCGAGGCTTCATCGGCTGTGACCTTATCAGGCACAGCTCATATACAGGACGCCGGCGACACAGCGGGAAGCTTTGACGGCACGGTGCTCACCTTGGGCACGCGCGGACTCAGCAGAAGGCTTGAGTCCATTAAGATCGATTTCACTAACAATACAGGTTACGACGGATCCCTCGAGTATCAGGTCCATGTTCAGAATATAGGCTGGATGGAGTATGTCGATGCAGGCAGCGTGGCAGGCACTTCAGGACAGAGTTTAAGGCTTGAGGGTATCAGGATCCGCCTTACGGGCGATATCGCAAACTACTATTCGGTCCAGTACACCACCCATATCCAGGACTACGGCGATAACCAGGGCTGGGTAAGAGACGGTGCATTGGCCGGTACCACGGGCGAATCCAAGAGGCTCGAGGAGTTAAGGGTCAAGATCGTACCCCTTGATTCTTCCGCATCCTCAAGCGTTACATACCGTGTTCACCGCCAGGACTACGGCTGGGAGAGTACATGGGCTACCAACGGAGCATCTTCCGGCACAACAGGCCAGAGCAAGAGGCTCGAAGGCATAGAGATCCGTCTTGCAGGCTATCAGTATTCAGGCGGCATCACGTATAGAACACATATCCAGAATGTCGGCTGGGAATCCTCGTGGTCTTCTGACGGAGCGATGTCAGGCACTTCAGGCCAGTCTTTAAGACTTGAAGCGATACAGATCAAGCTCACGGGCGATATCGCAAACTACTACGATGTCTACTACAGAGTGCATGCCCAGGATTACGGCTGGCTCGGCTGGGCAAAGAACGGAGAGGAGTCAGGCACATCGGGTCTGTCCAAGAGGCTTGAAGCGATACAGATCGTACTTGTGACCAAGGGGTCTTCCGCACCTACTACGGTTGCAGGCATAACGAGCGTTACATCTGTCGCTTCCGTAACTTCGACCACGGCAGCTTCTGTTGTAACAGTTACCTCTTCCTATGGCGCGATCTCTGCATCGGGCAGTTCGTACTATCCTTACTACTATATGCTCAGCACCAATATCCAGAGAGCGGCATATGACGAGATCTTAGAGGCAGCTTCAAACGGTGAGGTTACTGTCTATTTCGACACCCACATAACCACTGATGCTATCTACGATGTAGTTTATGCCTTCATGAACGATCACCCTGAGTTTGTATGGCTCGATCCTTCTTTGGGCGATACGGAGGTCTACTACAACAAGAGCACGGGTCTTGTAACGAGACTTGTCCTGGACTACTACGATTCAGGCGCATCTACCGCCGCAGGAAGAAAGCAGATGACCACGGAGTTCGTAAATGCCGCTGACGTTATAGTAAATAACGCCATGCTGCTCTCTTCGCCTTTATCGCGCGAAGTCTATATCCATAACGCACTGGGTTCTTGCGTATCTTACGAGGACAATTACTACGATCAGAGCGCATATAGTGCATTGGTAGAAGGTGAGTCCGTATGCGCAGGTTATTCCAAGGCCTTCCAGTATCTGCTCCAGCGTTGCGGCATACCTTGCTACTACGCTTACGGCATCGGATACAGCGGATCTTCCGGCGGAAACCACGCATGGAATATCGTCTCCGTCAACAGCAATTACTACAATGTCGACGCGACCTGGGATGACACACTTTCCGAGTCCCGCGGCTACCAGGTATACAGATATCTGAACCTTCCGGATTCCACATTCGGTTCAGATCATGTAAGAGATTCAGACTGCGCGGGCCTTCCTTCGTGCACAGACTCCTCTATTGCCTCAAAGTATTTCTGATACTTTGTTATAATATAACCCGTAAAGAAATTCGATTTTCGAAAATGGAGAGTTATTTTTATGGGTATATTAAGCAGGATCAAGGATTCTTCGATCGCATTTGTCTCAATGACTTTATGCGCAGGTCTCCTTGCTCAGGTAGTAAGTCCGCTCGAGGTTAAGGCCGAGACTTTATATGAATTATCAGGCTATGCGCATGTCCAGAACATAGGCGACACTGCAGGGACTTTCAGTGACGGGACCTTGAAGCTCGGAACGAGAGGACAGTCTTTAAGGCTTGAAGCGGTCAAGATCGATTTCGTTAACAACACCGGCTACGAAGGCTCTATGAAGTACCAGGTACATGTACAGAACATCGGCTGGATGGACTATGTCGATGCAGGCAGCGTGGCAGGTACTTCGGGACAGAGCTTAAGACTCGAAGGCATCAGGATCTGCCTTACGGGCGAGCTTGCCAAGCACTACAGCGTAACTTATACGACTCATGTCCAGGGCTACGGCGACAGCCAGAACTGGGTAAGAGACGGTGCGATCTCAGGTACTGTAGGCGAGTCCAAGCGTCTCGAGGAATTAAGAGTGAGACTCGTTCCCGTAGATGAGGGTACAGAAAACGCTCCTTCCGTTTACTACAGGACACACATCCAGGATCACGGATGGGAAGGCGCATGGAGCGTTGACGGCGATGTATCAGGCACCCAGGGCAAGTCCAAGAGACTCGAAGCGATCTCCATGAACCTTGCGACGGCTCAGTATTCAGGCGGCATCTCTTATATTGCTCATATAGAGAATATCGGCTGGACTTCCAACTGGTCTTCCGACGGTGACTTCGCAGGAACGCAGGGCAAGTCCCTTCGTCTTGAAGCGATAAAGATCAAGCTCACGGGCGATATCGCCAATTACTACGATGTATATTACAGAGTCCACGCTCAGGATTACGGCTGGATGAACTGGGCCAGTAACGGCCAGACGGCAGGTACTTCGGGCTTCGGCAAGAGACTTGAAGCTATCCAGATCGTGCTCGTTGCAAAGGGCGGCGAGGCTCCCGGCGATGTCAAGGGAATAACGACTCAGGCAGATAACGCCTTCGAGCAGTATAACCCCGACAGAGTCTACTTCGACGACTTCAGAGCAGACTACAGAGTTGACGGTGCATTGGTAGGTATCGATGTATCCGCATGGCAGAAGAATATCGACTTCAACAAGGTCAAGGCTGCAGGATGTGACTTCGTAATTATCAGAGTAGCGGGCACTAAGTCGGCAGACGAGTCCTTCTTCCAGGACAGATACTTCCTTACCAACATAAGGAATGCCAAGGCTGCAGGCCTTCTCGTAGGCGTATATTTCTACAGTACGGCAAGCACGGAAGAGAAGGTCAGATACCATGCAAACCTTGTCTGCGACATGATAGAAGCATCAGGCGTTAAGCTCGATTTCCCCGTTGCCTTCGACTGGGAGGAATACGATTCTCTGGCAAGCCGCGGCATGGACTATGCGGCATTAAACCACATCTGGTTCTGCTTTGCAGACGAGATGAACAAGCGCGGATACGATACGATGCTCTATGCGAGCGTATGGTATCTCAGCCATTGCTGGAATCCGTACGGACACGATGTCTGGGCTGCTCACTACACCTCGCACACATATTACAAGGGCGACTATATCTTGTGGCAGCGCACATCCGTAGGTCTCATCAACGGTATATCTGGCGTAGTAGACCTTGACGTTTACTACCCGGGAGGGCATTGATCCTGAGAATCTATGTTTGCGGAGATAAAGAGTAAGTTAAGCAAGATAGTAAAGTTTGACCGGGAGACGATAGTACGCGTTTGTGTCAGTCTTGTCTTAGGTCTTGTATCTATAGTCTTTTTTGCAACGCATTTCACGGGAGCAGTATTCGGGATACTGCTCTTTGTGCTCTTATCCTTCGTTACCATTGAACCCAGGACGTCGCGGGTCTTCGTTGAAGACATTGTGCTTCCCTGGTATGTTTCCCTGTTTACCTGCTACTACTTCCAGCTCGCATGTATCTACGGTCACGAGTGGTTCGGCAATCCCGGGATATTCTCCGTGCATCTTCTCTACGACGGCAGGCTCTTTTTTGAGATCCCTGTGATCTTTGCAGTATTTTTCCTCTTAAGGACATGCACTTTGAGCCCGAGGATATCCGCTATGCTCACGCCTCTGCCTTTTATGGTATTGATGCTCACGAACTATTATGTCTATTCCTTCAGGGGACATGAGATAGTATGCGAGGATCTTGTCTCTGCCAAGACGGCTTTGAGCGTTGCAGGCGAATACACATATCCTCTGGAGATCCCCGTGTTCTTCATGCTTTTGCCCTATGTGCTCTTTATCCT
>JAIKWA010000019.1 GCA_024685135.1 Saccharofermentans sp. | reverse complement strand
ACCGGCTCGTAGCCTGCTTCGATGGCACGCATCATGACATTGGCGCTCTCTGCAAGGAAGAGCCCCTTATGAATCCTTAACTGATTCTCTGTAAGTCCGGCAAATACATCAAGCTCCGGTCTTTTGATGTCATCGACAGTTATAAGGTTCATTCTATCGTTCCAAGCAGCTCCTTTACTGTGTCAGCGAATTCCTCGGGAAGCTGAGACATAGGTGAATGCCCGCAACCCTCAATAAGTCTCATGTCCTTATAAGGAGCAGAGATGACATCCATATATTCTTCTGTTATGGGTACCGGGCATGCCCAGTCGTCTGAACCTGAGATAAAGAATACCGGGACCTGATAGTCTGTATTAAGTTTGAAGGCATTGAAGGAGTTCACATAATCGTTAAGAGGTGCCATCAAGGTATTAAACTTGTCGTTGCCAAACATTAATAAAGACAGCTGAAGGCAATACCATCTGGCATCAGACACTCCGACATAAGGAGATGTGATGGCAGCAAGAGTCGATACATCTTGCGTTACCGAAGGAGTATGGTAGGGATAAGTATAGTTTCTCAGCTCCATTATCCTAACAGTCGTAGGATCTTCGGCAAACCTCTCATAGGCTTCTTCCATTGCAGTTGTATCGTCGCCTCTTTCGGTAGCTATCCTGAGCGCATCTTCGTAAGCGAAGCTCTCGGAGTACCAGTTCTCTGTATTCACGACCTGACCGATGCCAATATAAGCAGCGACCTTTTCCGGATGAGCTGACACATACTGACTACCAAGCACAGAGCCGTAGGAATGTCCCATGATTATTATCTTATCCTGATCAAAGCGGTCTAAGAGATAGTCAACAAGTTCATCCATATCTTCTACCTGCTGCTCAAAGGATAATGTCTCATTATCAGGATCTGTTGCAAGGTTGTTATAGTAAGACCTTCCGCAACCCCTCTCATCCCAGCATGCGACGGTATATTCGTCTGTGAGGTAATCTAAGTAACAGTAATCAACCCATGATGTAGAGGAGCCGGGACCGCCATGCAAAGATAAGATAACGGGGTTAGCAGTATCCTGCCCCATCAAGAGCATGTACTGATCGAGCCCTCCGGCATTTACATAAACGCCTTCGTTTACTCCATTCCTGAATGTGATGCTTCTTGTTATCTGCTTATAGCAACGGGCTGCTATAGCAAACGTGAAGAAACCGAATACGAGAGCGACTATGACTATACCGATAACGCTGAACACACGCTTAGCAATATGTCTTTTTGTCTTGCCGCACGCTTCGATCTTATGGCGGTGGTGTATCCCGATATGTCCTATACCGAGTATTATCGAGCCTGTGAGCATAAATATATTGCCGCCGTATATACCAAGCAGGAAGAAGGCTAGGACTGGGTAGGTTGCTCCTGCCAGAGGAAGCCCCAGAGAACTGTAGTAATCCTTCATGGTCTTCTCTGATCTGAAGTATCTGATCCAGAAGATCTCATATATGACCATGCACACAAAAGAGAGTATGAGCACTATGTTCCAGGCAAACCAGGACTTGATGTTAAAGTCCGAGAAGATCAGGGCTGTAACCGTACACATAACCTGTCCTGTTCTCTCGAAGGCGAGCAGTACCTTGCTCTCATTTTTTACATACTTGTCGTAGTCTTTGGGCTGGTGCTTAGTCCAAATGATGTTGGGCACAAATAACATGATCAGCCATATAAGGCCGATATAACTGAATCCGAATCTCATAATGTTCTCCTATATCCCTTTGAAAATACTAACATTCTAATTCTTGATCCTGACAAGTCAATTACCTGTCTATCAGCTTGTAGAAAAAGGCTTGCTTCTTCGGTGAGTCAAGAACGCGGACGGGCTTTACCTGATTGTTGGATGCTCCGTTCATGAGCTTGATATCACGCCAGAGAGCGTGTGTCTGCGGCTGCTGGACGAAGAGGATGGCATGTGCGATCTCGTTCGTATCACAGCACTCCTTGTATACGGGATTGATCTCACCCAAATGCTTCTCCAATACTTCGAGGTAGTAGTCACACTTGCCGGGATCTAAGGGAGTCCTGGGCTCTATCAGGAACTCGTAATGTGAAGGGCTGTCATCTCTGTTGGGGTAGACGCAATAGTCTATGATGTCCGTGCCGAGCTCTTCGCCGGTCTTCCTTATCGCTTCATCCATCATGGACTCTGTTATCTTGTCTCCTGCAAGGTCTAAGAGCTGGTTCTTTCTGTAGGAGAAGGTGATCTTCGGGCATTCACCCTCGTATCCCAATACCTTGATAACATCCTTGATACGGTATCTGTAGAAGCCGGAGAGATTTGTTATTACTATCTCGTACTCCTTACCGATTTCAAGCTCGTCAAGACCAAGAGTCTTCGTGGGATCTATCTCCTCTTCCTTCAATTCTGCGGGAATGAACTCAAAGAAACAGCTGTTTACGACAAGTGCAAAGGCGGGTTCATCCAGCTTCGTGCATGTAGCCATCATGGCTTCGGAGGCCCCATAGATCGAATAATCGATCGGGATATCTTCGCCCAGAAACTCCTTCATTACTCTTGTATAGGCTGCAAAACCGCCGGTTCCTATCGTGCTGACAAACGACATCTTGGGCCAGAGTCTGGGGATGATCGGTGTATCAAAGCCTTCCTTGAAGACCTTCTCAAGCTCCTGCGCGCGCTTGGGGTCGGGCCTGGTTACCTTAAGGAGTTCAGCCTTTGTCTCATCATCGAGCTTGATCTCGTCGTTGAAACCGCCCGTTCTGATATCTTCGGTGAGCATCTCCCAGTTCCTTTGAATGTAATACATCATGTCAACCAGGTTGGTCATGAACACACTGAACATAAAGCTCGTGTCTCTGTCAGCCAGGATGTATCTGGCCTTGAGGTACATGAGGGGGATATAACCCTTGGGGATAAGCACGGGAAGGGGTGAAGTAAGGTAGTAGGGGAACAGCTTCTTATAGGATTCTGCGGCAGCACCGGAGATGTTCCCCAAAGGCGTACCGTCAGGCAGCCTGCGGTTTACCGTCTCGAGCTGGTTGAAGCCTCTTCCTACGGGAAGCTTATGTCCCTTGTTCTTCTTGCACCAGGCATCGGCAAGGGCCGTGACTCTCGTGATTGTGTTGTTGGTATAAATATCCATCGAAAACTTTGACACCGGGATCTTCTTCGGAACTCCGACTGAACCTGATGTCTCAGCATATTGGACAATGGGGTAGGTGGTTATGAGATTCTTCTCACCCTTCTCGGTCATGCGCTCGATATAAGGCGCATAGTCGTCATAGGTGGACAGCGGAACACTCTTCTTGTATTCATCTATAGTCTTTATCTGATCGAAGTGATAACGCTTGCCGTATTCGGTATCCTTGTTATCGCAGATAAGCCTCATGAGAAGTTCACGGTTGACTTCTTTGGCATTATTGCAGTTATTAAGGAGCTTTTTAAGGCTCTTATTACCTTTGATGGTAACTGCTCTGATGATCGCCCAGGTAAATAATGAATTAGACATGGAAAGCACCTCCTGAAAGGTACTTTAATTTTATCACTTGCAAATGCAGAGGATATTAAATCTTGGTTAAGTAAAACAAAATAAAAAGGCACTTCATACGAAGTGCCTTGAATCTAAATAACAAATTTATGCTTATCTGTCCTTGCGGTTGATAAGATTGATCGTGTCGGGGAACATGGGCTTTGCATCTGACAAGCCTGCTGTTATGCCTTCGAGATCATCGAGGGAAATCTCTGCATCTTCGATCTCTTCCTTGATGTCATTCAGATTCTTCTTCAAATCGTCCATCGGTCGTTCCTCCTATTTCTATATACACTGTTATTTTATTCCAAATCTCTCATAAAGTATATTAGCAAAAGGTGAAACTGTTATTAATTTTTATTCCTGTTTGTGGCTTAAAAATACCCTCATCGCCGGGCAATGAGGGTATCGTTATATCAGTATTCGTAACCTTTGATCAGTTCGAGTACTTCTTCATGGGTGTACTCGCCGCCATTGTAAGTGTTAGCTATCTCAGGTCCCCATCCTTCTTTGATGTGGAGATACTGATCGAGTATGATAGAACATGCCAAGGCCTCATCTATCTTAGCGAAGCGTTCATATGCTTTCCAAGCCTTCTTCAGATAACGGTTTGAGAGTATTGCTTCCTTGAGCTGTGCTGATTCCTCTAATGTTCCGCCACTGACCTGATCCAATGTATCGATCGTAAGTTCCTTTGTCATGTCCTTTGTCATTGCTGTGTCCTCCTTAAGACGTTTGGTGTTTATGCAAGCATTATCGGGCAGCAAAGTCCCGTATACAACAAACGATGTTTGGAGGTTCTGATGCTTTGGCAACACAATGAAACATGACTGTTGTTTAGCTCGAAAAAAGCAAAAACGCCCTTGCGGACGTTTCTTATTTGCTTTTTACTCACACTGCACAGTCAATATTGATCAGGCAATGAAGCACCGGTGCCAACAGACAGATAACAGCGTTAAACATTTAACCCTGCTATCCCGTCAAAAGAATTGAATCAGGGAGAGGTGAATTCTCCCGAGATCCGTCCATAAGCAATGATATTCCCCGTATTGCCGTCTGAATCCGTATCGATCTGTGCAAGGAAGAAAGGAATATTCATGTTAGGAGCATTCAGTGTTCCTCTCAAACGGTCGAGGGGATTTCTGATCGCAATTACATAAATATCGTAAGTGTGTGTGCTTCCCGAAGGCGGATAAGGACCAACATAAGAAGAGCCGCCCCAGCCCTGATCAAGATGAGTATCGGTAACACCCTCAGACTTCCAGTGGATAAAATAGTTAGCCATCGGATCCAACATATAGATAACATACTGACCGGCACCCTCGACAGGTTCCCAGGAAAGCTCGGGAGAAACATTCTCTCCTATTGAAGTATTAGATATGACATCCGCCCAGACACCGTCTTCTAAGTCTGCTGATGTAAGTTCGAATTCTTCGTATTGGCTAAAGAAATTGCCGTTCTCATCTGCCGTAAGAGGAGCAACCGTCTCTGCGGTTTCAGAAGTTTCGGAAGACTCAGATACGGCGGTTGTCAGGGTAACTGATTCATTCGTAACCTCTGCTTCTGACGTCTCATATGTTTGCTCTTCTTCCGGGTTTGTACATCCTGCAAGATTCATTAATGCAGCGCCGCAAAGCACCAAAGCTGCAATCTTCCTGTTCCTGATCAACATTTATAATTCTCCTTGGATTTACTGCGTTAGATAGAAAGCGTCCTGAATTCCCGATGTAATGATTCTACCATCAAACATAACTGCGACAAACCTTACAATTAAAAGGAACCCCGCAAACTTAATGTTCACGCGGCTCTCATATCGTATTCGAAGCCTGCGCCTTCTAAGGCACTTATAAAAAATGAAAGTCCCGATCAACGGGACTTTCAAATGTTTGTTAATTACTCGTACTCTATGCGGTCTTCTATATGTTGTGTTTATCTCATTTCTAAAACACAACATCTCGTGGCGAAAACCCATCTATTCTTTGTATTCCGTTTCGTTTCCAGATCTTTTGGGAACAATTTGGGAACATTTTTGTTCCTAACGAAATCGTCCGCCGATATCACGGATGGACTCATTGAATAGCATAAACCTTGTGCACCAATCATGTGTATAACAAGGTATCTATTCAATTATCAAGGTTCAATACTATTCCGTCAATTATACGCTTTTCAAAATCATATCCCATCTTGATTAAGTTGATAAAAGAAATATCAGAAAGCCTCCTCAACAACTACGGATTATCATGAACTATAACAGTATAAGTTGCCCCATCGATAAAAGTAAAACTTAATGCCGGATAGAACTCATACCCATCGTCAGAGAAAGAATTGCTAATTGATT
>JAIKWA010000101.1 GCA_024685135.1 Saccharofermentans sp. | reverse complement strand
TGTCATGGATTATTACCACACAAATAAACTACATATTACTTCCCATCCATCTTGCTGGCCCTCCAAATGGAATTTAAGTGGCTCAACTACCAAGTGGCAAGCCCCGAAAACTGCCACTCCTATGCCTTTAGCTGTTCATTGGACGCTCCAAGCGGTAGGCCAGCGGTTCGAATCCGCTCACGATCACCAACATAAAGGGTTCCTGGTTTCGGGAACCCTTTTTTCGATGATCATATCCCCTGCTCATGTCTGCATTGTAGTATTCGGGATTATTATATATAATCAAGTTTACATATCAAAATTATTTGAATTGAAAGGAGTCAAGACTATGGGACTGTTTGGCAAGAAAAAGGAGATACCTCCTGTAAAAGCATCTGAACTGTTTTCACAAGAATTGATGGACAAGATCAATACCGTTGTAGCAACTAAGAGTTATGGCGGCGCCAAGGATGCAGCAAGAGACAGCCTGGTAGATTTTGCAAAAGATCCTGACAAGGTATACGAGTTCAAGGATCTGGGTAATGTCATCTATTCAGCAGGAGTCTTCACCAAGGTAGAACCGGATCTGGCTCCGATGCTTAATGAGGCAATAACAAAGTATAAGACTCTTAAGAAGGGCTGATGGCAATGATAAACTGATATATGAAGAAAGGCGCTTATTGGGGCATTCAAGTGCTGTGGTCTTGCATATTGTCACTTGTGATGGGGTTTGGTATTCCAAACCCCTTTTACTTATCCTGAATATTATTTAACCACTTTGTTCTTGCCTGAACCCTTGCCGATGTAGAGCTTGCCGTCTGCTTCACCGACCCACTGCTCTATGCTCCTTCCGGAAGCGTGATCGGCGACGCCGCAGGTTATGGTTACCTTGATCTGATCGTTGCCGTAACAGGAAGCTTCTGCTTCTATCCTGGCCCTTACCATATCGATCAACTCGTATCCTCCGCCTTCAATGGTACCTAAGCTAAGGATAAGGAATTCCTCGCCGCCCCATCTGGCTATCTTGCTGCCCTTGCAGACTTCACGCATTATGCGGGCAACATTAGTGAGGACAAAGTCTCCTGCGCTGTGACCGTATGTGTCGTTGATCTTCTTAAAGTCGTCTATGTCTACCATCGCAAGGAAGCAGGATTTATTCTCGCCGTCCGCCTTCTCAAGTTCGGTGATCATGTAGTGCCTGTTGAAAAGCCCTGTTAACTGATCGACCAGAGCAGCGCTTCTGAGTTTGTTCTCATATTCCATTGAAAGCTTTAAGACCATACGGGAATAGAAGAAAAGGAAAGCTATTACTATGAGGGAATTGATCAGGTAAAAGCCCCAGCCTATCTCTTCGTCTAATTCATATATCGGTTTGTTGAAGGCACAATATACCGTGACTGCAAGATAACCCAGCAAGATGATGCAGCTTACAACGAAGGCGTTTACCTTGCGGGCATTGATCTTAGTCGCAAGATACTCTATGTGGAAGATTATTGGGATCATGGAAAGACAATACAGATGGAAGCCGAAGGTGAACCCGAGGCAGACCGTGCATACACACATATAAAGGAATATGCAGAAATAGACGATGCTGACATAGGCTTCGAGCTGATCTTTTGCTACAAGGACAAATCCGAGGATATAGACCAGCAATACCGGTATGGAAAACCAAACGAGGAAATAAGCTTTACTGTATAGGAAGAACAAACCAAGACCAACGACGATCAATATTATCACCGAATTAACGATATATGTAGAGCGCCTCATATCTTTAATATCCAAATCCGGCCTCCTCTATCCTATATACCAAAGTATAACTTTGATATTTGCATAGATTATTAATGAACGATTAATATTTTGAAAGGATATGGGCTTTGCCGTTAAGATATTACCTCGATTATCATGAGGACAAGCGATACGAGGACCAAATAAAAAGGCAGTCCTTCAACATATCTGATCTTGGATACGAAGATGAGTCTTCGTCTTATTACCGCAAGAAGGCCGGTAACTATAATGTCTGTAAGGATCACGACCGCTACGAGCTTTATCATGGTTGAGATAACGGGCATATCCGGGATGCTCAGGATAAAGGGCGCCGTTACTGCTGCGCTTGCAAAGGCCGATTCGGTAAGGAAGAACCTGCCGCCGAATATCGATTTACGGTCTCCTCCCCTGCTCGCAATTATCATGAGCACGCCAAGGCCAATCGCAAGAGCAGAAGGTACCGGGAATACCAAATACTCAGCATATTTACCCGTGAATGCCGTTATTGCAAGAAGGGATGCCAGCACGCCTGCAACGACGATCACGAGCTGAAGTCTCGTGAATACGAATCTTCTTAATTCCGCGACATCAGCTACCGGGATATTCCAGAACTCGGTAAGAGACTTGGAGGTAAAATAAGTCCTTCTTCCCGTAAACTTCGTTGTAAGGTATGCGAGCACCACGATAAACATCGTCGCACTGAGGAGTGAGACAAATACATATTGCACTTCGAAAAGATTTGATGCCAGATAACCGAAGCAGGATGCAAGGATCGCGATGAAGTACGGCTTAAATACTTCCTTCCATATCTTTGCTCTTGAATACTCCTCCTCACCGTCGTCTTTGAACCTGCCGAGCATCATTATGCCCATGGCCATAGGAACAAGATATATGGGTGTAACGCTGCTGCAAAGAGCAAATCTGTGCGAAGCAAAGGATAAGGCGAAGTATATGAGCTCTACTATGAGAAGTGTCAGCGGAGCGAGCTTTCTGGGCATGAAGAATCTTAATGTAACTGACCAGATCAACAGTCCTGCAAAGGATATAGCAAGAGGCACCCATATGGGTTCACTCTCTTTTTGAAGGAGGAGACAAAGAGATATGAGAGCAAAGCCCATAAACAGAGCTGACCTTGTAGTAAGATACGAAGGTGCGCTTACATGAAGAGCAGACGGAGCCTGCTTTATCCTCTGTCTGTCAGCTTCGTTATCGAAGGGCGTATTGTATTTCTCTGTAAACAGTCCCATATCACACCAGCCAGTTGAGGTAGTCTTTTAAGAATTTGTAACAGGTATTGCATACATGTACTACCTGTCTTGTCTCGTTATAAGCGTTATTAACGGGCGTAATCCTCGTCGCGATCTCGGTCATGGGAAGGTCGTCTATACTGTCAGTTAATATCTGATCTGATTCCCTGCCCGTATTGATCCTGCCGTCCTCGCTTCCGTCGTGAGTGGTATCAGGAGCGATCTCAGGGACCGGGGTTGCCTCACCGGGTTCCTCCTGATCGTCATCCTCTCCGGGATTGCCGTTAACTATCTGTCTTAAGTTAAGGTAGCCGATCGCTTCAGCTTCGCCGTCTTCGTTTGCCTCACCGTAGATCGTATAGACCTCCGGGTATTCCTTGAATGAGAATACGACGAAGCCGTTATCGTTAAGATAACCAAGTTCTTCAGCGTCAGAACCGAAAAGTTTTATAAGGATCTCATCCAGACCCTTGTAGTAGTTATGCTTGTTAAAGCCGTATCTGGCATTCTCAAGACACTCTGAAGAAAGCTGGACAAAAGCTGAGATGTTGCAAGTAACGCCGTCAACTATCTCTGTAGTGCCGTCGGACTTCATTGCGAGCTTCTCGGGGTCCTGCCATTCGAGAAGAGCGTGGCAGACATTATAAGACTGAGTAGCCCAGTCAAGACCTGATACTTCGTATGCACCGGACAAGGATGCAGCGCTTCTGTTCTCCGTGGTAGGATCCATATTGAAGGCATCCCACTGAACTCTCGTAATTACTCCGCCCTCTATCTCGATCTCGACATAGTCGATATATCCGAGCTTATCGTCTTCGAATTCCTGAGCATAGTAGGTGCCGTCCACATATTGAGTAGAAGGTATTACCTCTTCGTCTATAACTGTATCGGTCTCTTCTTCAACGAAGGCTATGGGGATACGCTCACCTTCAAGCCTGCCCTTAATAGACTGAATTACCAGATCGGTTATCGGATAAGGGTTATCGACATCGTTAAGGTACTGAATGCCGGTGATGACCGAGTTCTCGTAGTCGATGCCGACCAACATGTGAAGCGCCCTGCCGTCAGGGATCGTGGTTATGTCAACGACATAACCTACAGGCGAACCCTCATCGTCGTAACCCATGTAAACTGAATTGATATCGGGATAGTCTGATAGAACGGATGTGTTCAAGATTTCAAATCTGTCAGCCGTAAGGACTGAAGCAAATCTTGCGATATATTCCTCCTGACGCCTTGAGGCATGGTTGCCTGATGATAAGAAAAATCCGCCTAAGACAACGAGAACGCTGAGGAGCAGGAGTCCGATGCCTTCTAACAGAAATCTTCGAAGCTGGGCACGGGTCATCATAAGACATCCACCTCCCTCGAAGTGTGCTTGCGGCGTGATAATGTTTTCGCAAAGTAGTCGATAACGAAGGACATAAAGTTAACTGCGAGCACAGGTGTCAGGATAGCGATAACAAGGCTTTGCGAGCTTATCAGAACAGCCGTAAGGAAGGCGCAGACAAGACCTGAGAAGGCACCTGCAGCAAACCTCGAGGGCATGGTCGTAAGATCGCCTAACATGAATACCGCAACGAATACAACACCTGAAGACAGAAGGAATACGACAAACGTGCCCTCGGGTACGAATATCTGATAGAAAATGCCGAGTGAGATCAGATATGAGATCGGAGCATAGAGTCTCATGGTGCCCTTGATCACCATGAATACGCATCCCAGAAGCGCAGTTAATACGCAAGCCGTTCCGATAAAGCCGGAATAATTGCCTGCTATGAGCTCTAAGAAGGAGAGCTTGCTGCAATCTGTGGCTTCGCCCGTTGTTTGAGAGAACGATACGAGGCTCATAAAATCAAACCAGTGTTCGCCGCCACCCTCTGCAAAGCCCGTAATATGCGAAGGATAGAGCACTTCAACGATAAGCCTTGCGCCTGCTGCGGGGTTAAGCAGATTAGAGCCCGCGCCGCCGAAGAGCTGCTTGATGACGATGGAACCGAATAAGACGCCTGTAACGACCACGATAAGTGATGTATCGGGCGGGAGCATCATGGCAAATATAACGCCCGATGCAACGGAGCTTATGTCGTAGTAATCCTTGTCGTTATGTGCATGGACTATCTTGGAGAAAGTCCTGTCTGATACAGAGAACAATATCGCCGATACGGAAGTCAGAACGATAGCTCTTATGCCGTAGTAGAACCAGGAATAGAATACGCATGGCAATAAAGCGACTATTATCGTGAGATAGATATAAGGTGCGTTCTTGTATGTGTGGATAAAAGGAGCAAGCTTTCTGTCGTTCATACGGTCTTACCTCCGTCAAACGGCAATACGATGGAATCAGGGTCTTTCTTATCCTCTGATGCTTCCTTATCCGGGAATTCTTCGAGGAGGGATGCCTGTCCGACCTTGGATGCTTCAAGGCTTGCTTCGTCGCTTTGAATGAATTCGCCGTTATGCAGGAGCGAGTTGACCTCGATGATCTTACCCTGATTTGCAAAGCCTGCAATCGAAGTGGCAAGGTCGATACCCGCAGGGCAGATATAAGAGCAGCTTCCGCAGGATATGCAGTCTCTTGCTCCCTCTTCTGCCGCCTTCTGTGTAAGGCCCTGTACGAGCATCTCGTAAACGATATTGGGAGACAAGCCCATCGGGCAGCACTCACTGCAAAGACCGCAGTGGATACAAGGCGTTGTAGGTATCTCGTTATTGCGGACTATCGAGATAACAGAGGTCATCTTGATTATCGGAGTCTCCTCGGGATCATCGATCTTGATGCCTGTGAGGCAGTTGCCCCATATAACAGAACTCTCAGACTTGTTGGCGTCATAAGAACTCGATAAGACCTCAGATACCGGTGTTCCTATCGGAACTAACATATTATGTCCGCCCGATTCGTTGCCTGATACGGATAATATCCTGTTCATCATGGGGATATTGTCAGATAAAGCCTCCCAGCATGCGAGCATCGTAGAGCAGTTAAAGAGCACTGCGCTGCAGCTCTGCTCCAAGGTATCACTTGCCTCAAGCTCCTTGCCGTACAAAGCCTTTGCAACGAGCCTGTAGTAACCCTGTGGGAAACGCTCACGGAAGAGCTCGATCCTGAGATCCAAGTCCTTAAATATATCAGATGCGTTCTTGATCGAATTCTCAAGCGCGCTTCTCTCTGTCTTGCGCCCCTCGGATATAAGGAACTTAACGTTCTTAGCTCCGCAGGCTCTTGCACAGGCACATGCGCCGGATACGACATAGTCGGGATATTCCACTATAGCCGTAAGATCACAAGTCGAGAAGGGCTCACTCTGCAGGCAGTTTACGAGGAAATCCGTTACCGCATAGTTCCTTGCCCTGTTAAGCTTTGCATATGTGGGTATTCCCTCACCGCCCATTCCGCAGATGCCCGCGTCTCTTATAACTCCTATGGTCTGCTGGTCAGACAGCTCTATGTTGCCCCTCGATTTGAGGGATTCGAGTCTTGTCTTCTTCATGTCGTTATCGATAAATACGGCGGGAGTCTTGATGCCGTTGGGGAGCGTTATCTCCTTTATTGCCGTGACTCTGCCGGATACTCCGGTATGCACCGGGCATGAGAAGGACTTGGGATCGGGAAGTCCTACGCACTGACCTGCCTTAACGAAGTCGCCTTCCTTAACGGTCGGCACGCAAGGGACACCATAGTGCATCTTCATGGGCAGGATCACCCTCGTAGGGTTTATGCGCTCTAACATAATCTCCCTGACAAAAGGAGAACGTTTTGAAAAATTCAAAACGTCCCCTGAAAAAATACCCTTATAAAACGAATGGATCTTGCGTCCTGCCACAAATAGTCTCCCGCGTCTTAGTCGGTGTAACCTTCAAGTTTCTTGGATCCGGAGGATCTTGAGAGCTTTCTGATAGCCTTAGCTTCGATCTGTCTGATACGCTCTCTTGTAACGCCTAACTTCTTACCGACCTGCTCAAGTGTCATGGGCACGCCATCCTTAAGACCGAATCTGAGTTCTATTACCTTACGCTCACGGTCTGTAAGTGTATTGAGTGCCTTGATGAGGTCTTCCTTGAGGAGGTTTCTTGCAACCTCTTCGTCAGGTGAAGCGAGCTCGTCGTTAGAGATGAAGTCAACGAGGTGTGAATCCTCTTCCTCACCTACAGGCTTATCGATGGAGATAGGATCCTGAGAGATCTTCTGGATCTCGCGGATCTTTGCAGGCTCCATACCCATAGCCTCAGCAAGCTCTTCGGTTGTAGGCTCTCTGCCGAGGTCCTGAACGAGCTGTCTCTGAACTCTTGTGAGCTTGTTGATGGTCTCGACCATGTGTACGGGGATCCTGATCGTTCTTGCCTGATCGGCAATGGCTCTTGTGATAGCCTGTCTGATCCACCATGTAGCATATGTTGAGAACTTAAAGCCCTTAGTGTAGTCGAACTTGTCAACAGCCTTGATAAGACCGATATTACCCTCCTGGATAAGATCCAGAAGTGACAGACCACGGTTCATGTACTTCTTAGCGATAGAAACAACGAGTCTTAAGTTAGAGTTGATGAGAGTTTCCTTAGCATCCTCATCACCTTCAGCCATCCTCTTCGCGATGTCACGCTCTTCGTCAGCCTTGAGGAGCTCTATCTTCCCGATCTCCTTAAGGTACATCTTGACTGAGTCATCTACTACGTTAGCATCGTCTGTGCTCTCCTCGATGTCCGCATCGCTGGGGATATCGTCGTCATCGATAGTAAGATCGACTTCGGGCTCGCTTATTACGATATTAACCTTCTCGAGCTCGGCTCTGAGGCTGAGCATATCGTCAGGTCCCATCTTGTAGTTATCTGTAATGGATTCAAGCTCTGCGTCTGTAAGAGTCTTACCGTTCTTCTCTGCAAGCTTCTGTGCTGCTGCAATTGCCTTCTCGAAATCTGTCATTAAAAGACCACCTCTTAATCTGAATAATCTGTCCTTTACTCGCCGAGCGTTACGCCCTCCTGCGTAACATAATAGATCTTTGTCGGCGTATAGATCTCAACATTAATATCTCCTGTCTTGTCTGTTGAGAACTCGCCCTTACTGTTCCTAAGCAGGCTGTAACTATCGAAGATCTGCTGTGCCTGAGCCTCGGTAATCTCGTCTGAAGTCTGGAATCTAAGATTCTGGCAGTTCCTTCCAAATACGCTGTAGGCACAATTTCCATCTTCGTCCTGCTCTGTCTGTACTTCGCAGACACCTGCGAACACTGTATCGATATCTTCACATACGGAAGTGTTGAGCTTTACTCTGTTGCTGTACATAGGAAGCGCGATTGCTATAACCACACCGATTATCAATACAACTGCTACTACAAGAGCTATAACATACTTTAAGGGAGCCTTAACATCGCTGGGCGATACCTCGAACTCGCTGGGCTGGATCTTGAGAGAATCCTTGGAATTTGCCTTGGATATCATCTCGCGCTCAGCTGCTTTACTTACTATATCCGCAGAAACCGGTGTTGAATAATAATGCTTGCCGCCTTCTACCTTATCAAATTTCTCATTCTTGAATTCATGTCCCTCGGAATTCTCAAGAAGCGCAATAGCTTCAGATGAAGGGAAAATACAATGGCAGAAAACGCATTCGCACTCATCGAATCTATCATCGAAAATAACGAGAGCTCCGCAGTTTCTGCACTTACCTTGCTGTGTTGCCATCTACTAAAGTCCTTTATTATAATATTGCTGCTACAAATAGGCATAATTGTACTTATAGCAAATGTCAAGTATACTCGCCCGGCTTTGCCTTGTCAACACTTTTTCCAAAAAAATTTCAAAAATACTTTTATCGCTCAATACTGTTATAATTGTCCCATGCAAAGCACATATCAGGAAAAATTCATGTTAGAGGCTCTTAAGCAGGCCCGCAAAGCGTTCGATAAAAACGAATGCCCGATAGGCTGCGTCATCGTAAAAGACGATAAGGTCTTTGTAAGAGCGCATAACACCAGACTCACACACAACAATGCCTTGGGGCACGCCGAGATCGTCGCTATAAACAAGGCTTGCAAGAAGCTCGGGGACTTCCGCCTCGAAGACTGCGATATGTATGTTACCTTAGAGCCCTGCACCATGTGCGCAGGTGCCATAATCCAGAGCAGGATCCGCAATCTGTATTTCGGTGCTTACGAGCCTAAGAGCGGCGCCGTAGTCTCCTGCAACGATATCTTCAATGTTTCCCACGGCCATAACCACAAAGTTGAATTTGAAGGCGGCCATATGGAGAAGGAATGCGCTATGCTCATGCAGGAATTCTTCCGCAACATAAGGAAACGCGATTCCGGTAAGTGATCAAACCTCTACAAACTGCCCGTACCTTACAAGATATATTAACTTGTGTGCCACCTTCATACCCGAAGCTTCGCATGCCATGGCATAACTCGTAAGCTGGAAGCTGTGCCTCTTAAGGGCTTCCTTGGCTCTTGATTCCTTATCAGGCAGGAAGCTAAGATCGTCAGTCTTATAGTCTACTATCACATAACCCGAAGGAGACTTATATACCAGGTCGATGATACCCTGTACCAGAGCAAAGCCGTCAGAGCCTTCGTCAAACTTGCCGTCTTCAGCAACCGCCGGCACCGCAAAGAGCACGTGTTTCTCGGTAAAAGCCTGATCCTCGGCTTCTGCCTTCTCAAGCTCAATCGCATATTCGCTCTCGGCAAAGCATATTATTCCCCTCTCGAACTTCAAGGCGACCTTTATGGGATTCTCATCCCCGTATTCTCTGAAGACACCGCTGTCCGTGAGCTCTCTGATCTCATCTTCTAACTGCTCGGGATGCTCTCTCATCCTCTTAAGATCGATAAAAGCCATTATCCTGTGCAGGATCGTACCTTCGGAAGCTGCAGACAACCTGCTGCCGATACTCTCAAAGTCTGAAGGCGGCTCTATCTCAAGATCCACATGAGGAGTTATCGCGATCTTGCCCTCGTGCTTCTCGAAGGAAGTAACGGATGTCTTGAACGGTATCTTGGTCTCCACATTAAACCTGTAAGGATCAGCTTTGACCTCGCCCTTCTCGTTAAAATCAACGAGCTCGATAAGCTTATTCTGCTGATCTTCGGTTTGAGCTTCGCTACCCACGGTCTCTGTCTCAGAAGGTTCATTCATGATAACGAACTCAAAACCCTTATCAAGCTTATTGCCATGGCAGTCTTCGAAATCGATCTCACGGTTTACGATAATATTATCGGCAAGGCCCGTGATCGGGGTGTTATTATGCGTTCTCGCAATTGCCGTAAAGAAGGTATAGCTCATCTTCTTATTGCCATTCAGGTAGAATTCCCTGTCAAACTTCTCACCTTCAAACATAGATGCTCTGACAAGCGCATTGGCAAGATGCGAAGGCTTGAGTTCATTCTTTTCCTTGCTGTATCCGTAGCCTGATACGACCGAAAGCCCCTGCTCTGCTCTTGTAAGCGCAACATAGAGGAGTCTTTGCTTCTCGGCGTTGGCGGCTATATCAAGCTTATCCGTATATACCACCTGCTCGAAGGACTTGCATCTTGAGATCTTCTCGTAGTCGTAAGCATCGATTATGAAGCCGTCGTTCTTATCGAACATCATCTGGGATACGGTATCCTTCTTATCGTCCTTATCGTCTAAGGCAAATATCAGATACTTGAATTCGAGACCCTTACTCTTATGGACATTCATTACGGTGATCTTGTTCTTATCGTTATCCTTTATCTCGATATTCGCATCGCTCTTGATTATGAGCTTCATGTCCTTGAGATTAGCTGCTATACCTGATATATCAGTACCGAACCTCTTGAAGTTAGATGCGAGCCAGTCCTTGAAGAAATCGAGCTTGAAGGAATCGCCGTCCTTTGCTGCCACTGTAGCCTTGATATCGGTCTTGGAATAGATAAGCTCGATAATCGCATCGATATCCAAGGTCATTGCCTGAGATCTCAGATCGTCAAAGTCGTCTACGAATTTCTTGACCTTAGTCTTAAGATCGCCTTCCTGGCCGTGCTCTGCATACTGCTCGAGCCTTACCTTGAGAGGAGCTCTGAAATATGTTGAGTACTCCTTAGAGGTGAACATAGCCATAATGTTGCCGAGCTCTTTTACAGAGAAATTGGACATTTTGTAATCGGAGAGCAATACCGATACGAGATAGTCGTCGCAAAGCTCGTTGCCCAGACAGATTATGAAGTTAACGAGCCTGTGGATATCGATATCCTCGAAGATGCTCGTCGTGGTCCTGCCGGCAGCCTTAAGATCCCTGTCATTTAAGTATCTCGTTATTGTCTCTGCCTTACCCTTTGTCGTGGTAAGTATGCATATATCCTTAAGCTCAGTGCCTTCGATGGAAAGGTAATGCCTTACCTCGGACTCGACACCGATACAAAGAGCCTTAGTCTCAGGCTTCATATGGCCGTAGCTCTCATTCTCATCGCCGGATTCGCCGTAGTACTCACCAGCATCGTCTTTAAGAGCCGTATAGTTGACCATAACGACTCTGGGAAGATCGCCATGCTTGACCTTCTTTTCATCAGACGGGACATTGAAGCGCTGTGTATCGTCGTATTCGATCTCCGAGCCCTTCTCTGTCATGGCCTGCTTGAATATGAAGTTAACAAAGGACAAAACCTCTTCAGTACTTCTGTGATTCTCGGTAAGAAGAAGGAGTGAGCCCTTGGACGCATCTGCAGTAAATGTCTTCATCTTCTCGGAGAACATCTCGGGATCTGCATGTCTGAACCTGTAGATGCTCTGCTTGACATCACCTACCCTGAAGATATTGCCTTCAGGTCTTGAGATGAGCTCAATGATCTTATCCTGAAGCCTGGTGTTATCCTGATATTCATCGATGAAGATCTCATCGAATTTGTCGCGGTAAAATGCGGCAGCCTCTTCTTCCTTGACTATCGTGTGGGCAGCGTGCTCCTGATCGTCGAAGTCCATACCATGTATAAGCTTCTTGCTGTTTGCAAAGATGACATCCATCCTCCTGAGGATATCCACAAGCGCTCTTATCGCTCTTGTGCCGTCCTTTTGCGCCTGAAGAAGATCGACAGAGCCAAGACTCAAAAGCTCCCTGCAGGAAGACGGCATAGTGTACCTGCTAAGCTTATTCGTGCTTCCGCCGGTTACAAAGTTATTGAAAGCGAACAAAGGGGCATAAACTTCGTTCATCTCGTCGATATCGATTTCCTTGCCGCTCGTTGCAGGCTTAAAGTTAAACTCCTTGAACTGCTGAGCCTTGATAAAGGATGCGAATAGATCCTTAACATCAGCTTTACTGTCGTATTTGGAGATAACCTCATCAAGATAACCGCGGATCCAAGTAAAGAAGTTCGATGTCTCCATATACTGATCGTAAGAATCTCTGGTCTTACAGGAAACTCCCATTATGCGGCGCTTCTTATCGGCATTATAGTAATCTACTACTCCGCCCGTGGTGAAGATCGCTTCCCTGATATCCCTTAAGTGCTCGATAGCCATCGTAAGCGGGCTCTGCTCGTCGTCTTCGAAGTGAAGCTTGCCGGCTTCGTCACGATCTTCTCTAACGCGGAGGAAATCCTCTGCGACTTCTATGTAGTCAGGGATACTTCTCAATGTGTCGTAACAGCTGTCTACAAAACTTGCGAGCTCGTCGTCGCTCCTGCCGTCACCGAATCTTTGCGACAGATAAGCAAAATCGTCGTCGCCGGTGCTGTAGAAAGCCGCTTCCTGAATAGCCTGGTATGCGGAATCAAGTCTTATGAGGTTCTTGATATTCTCGTCTAATACGATATTGCCGGGCTCGAAAAGCTCAGTCTCTTCCTTGCCTGCGATACAATAACCCTTCTCCTTTATGACCCTTGCACAGAAGCTGTCAAAAGTCTGGATATAGCAGCTCGGCAAAAGATCGAGCTGTGCGGTCATGGCCCTGGCAAGCTCGATATCGCCCTTCTTCTTGGCCTCTGCTACCGCACTCTTTATGCTGGCTTCTATCTTCTCTAACATATGTGCTGCTGCATCTACAGTGAAGGTAACAACAAGTATACGGTCGATCGAGAGTCCCTTATTCAGGATTTCATCCATTATCCTTCCGACCATCGATGTGGTCTTACCTGAGCCTGCTGCGGCTGCGACTAATATGTTACCTCTTGTATCCTCTACTACATGTCTTTGTTCTGTCGTATAATCCATATCACTTATCCCCGTTCATTCTTCTTCTCATATAGATAAACGCACCGGCTTCAGCCTTATTCCATTTACGGCCGTAAGGCGTATAATCAGCAGCCTTTATATCCTTCTGATCCTGCTCGGCCTTTGTTATATCTTCCGTAAGATCAGGGGCGGCTTTGAACACGGGATCTGAAGGTATGTTGCCGCATGCTCCGGCAAACGGGCAATAACTGCACTTGCTTGTCTTTGCGATGGCCGTAACAGCCTCAGCCTTGCCCTCGATTATGTTATCTACGGACTCTCTTACGATGAGGTCAGAATACTGCATGGCCGTTGCTATCTGACTGGGACTGTATCCCGCATTAACCGGTTCGCACTTAAGCTCCTCGCCATCCTTCGGAGTCTTGATGCCTACCAGGGTATATCCGTAATCGTCTATTGCCGAAGACTTGATACCGAGATTAAGTGCATGCGCATATACAGGCAGCTGGATCTGGATACCTGCAAGGAAATGCTTCATCGTTACCTTCTTATCTCCGGACTTGTAATCTTCGATCCTGAGATGCTTTATACCGTCCTCTTCCCTGACGTCGTATCTGTCTATAAATCCGTTGAAGCGTATCTGCTTGCCGTTCGCAATGTAGTTAAGATCTACAAGCGGGGGATTTGTATCGGGGCTTCCGATCTGCTGCTCAAAGCCCGTGGGAAGATATCCTTTGTCTATACAATCGGCCAGGATGTCACCTAACATAAAGCTCGTCATGCGCTTTATCTTGACGCCTACCGTCGATTCGAATCCGCGGCTTGCCGCAGTCTTCTCTTCGTTCAGGATGCCGGGGATATCGTTGTCCTTGAGGGCGAACAGATATGCCTCTTCAACGAGCGCATCCTTATTATCCTCAGAATCTATAATGAGCTTTGCATTCTTTGCAAACTCGTCAAAGTCAGCTCCCGATGGTGCGAGCTTCTTTACTGCATATTCGAGCACGGAATGCACATAAGTACCGAAGTCGTTAACCCGTATCTGAGTGCGGTCAAGTCTCTCATCGATCTTGAGTACCTTCCTTAACATATAGTTGAAGGGACAGGTATTGTAATTCTCGATCGCAGAAACAGATACGCTAAGCCCCTTTATCTGCTCAGCATCGCCACCGGCATTGTTGGCTCTGAAGACTAAGAACTTATCCATATCTTCCCTGTCTATCGCGGCATTCTTATAATCGTGAATAGCCTTAACAGGGGTTCCGATACTCGGGTTGGTAAATGTATTGACCGGCACCTTTGAAGGTGTAACGAATCTCATAAGATATTCGTATACCCTGCTATAAGCCTTACCGAACTCGCTGCACATATAGATCCTGTCCGTAACGCAGCCTAACATCTGGCAGCAGGATACGAATTCCTCACGGCTCTTGAGCTCTGCTCTGTCAGGCAGCTTGATAGCTTCAGAAGATTCAGTAAGACGCTTGAGTTCGTTATTGCTGAGAAGTCCTTCCGTATATCTCTTATATGGGAAGTTATCCCTTGTGGCACCTAAGATAAACATAACCTTGCAAGGCGTAGTGAAAGCATGCTCGGGAGTAGTGATCTCTATGGAATCCACCTTGAGAGGGATAGTTCCTTCGATCCTGTTCCTCATGTCTATCCTTACAAGGGACAGGAAGGCCTTCTGCGAGATCTCCACATCGTTCATCTCATGTCTGAATACCGTAAGAAGGCTTACCATCTCCTGGTAGCCGCTCTTAAGGGCAACCGCTTCGGAATGGTCCTGCTTATTGTCGTATTCCTTGACCAGGGCCTTAAGATATTCCTGCCTGCTCTCTACTGCAAGAAAATCGAGCAGCAGGTCAGCCTTGGATGCTATTGTAGGTGCATCGTTAACGTCTTCGCATATCTGCCTGAGCTCCTGAAGCTTGGGCAAAACATTCGTTGCGATATATTCACCGGCAAAGACCATATCGCCCTTGTCGTCAGCGATCTTGAACTTGCGCTCGTCCGTCTCGGTGAGATAACTGTTCTCGTTAAAGATCCTCGATACATCAACGATATTGAAGGCTCTGCAATAGTTATCGAAGCCGTCTGCTATCCTCGGAGATATATTGAGCATACCACAGCGCATGGCCTTGAGGATAAACTCGAGAGGATATCCCCTTAAGGGCATCTCGAGGATAAGCCTTATAAACATGGGGACAACTGTACCCGCAAGCTCGATCTTCTTATCTACGAATATCTCGAGTCCGTACTTCCTGGCGCAGCCTCTGAGCCTTGCCATAAGGTCTTCGTCGCAGCACACTACCCTGATGTCCTTATATCTGTATGCATCCTTACCGTGAGTGAGATTGATTATCTCGTTGAAGACATAGCAGATACGGTCATCTACGCCTACGAATTCAGAGAGCTTTATGTTATCGTCGCAAGCAAAGTTCTCTATCTGCCTGTCCGTAGCAAAAGCTTCAACTATCTTGCGCAGGTTGCAGTTTACGCCGGTATCGCATGCAAAGCCTTTATCAGATGAGCCGTCTTGCATGAGCCTTGCAGCAAACTCACCGCCGCACTTATAAAACGGAGATGTCATATCGGTCTTATCATTGCCTGTAGATATGGGATAGAAATCAAGCACCGCACCCAGATCAGACAGATTCTTTACGAGTCTTAATTCCTGAGGGGTAAAGAGTCTGTTGTTGCCAAAGCCGATAAAGGCATATCTGCAGTTTATAAACTGCTTAAGCTGCCTGTATCTTCTGAGGTTTAACTTGGAGGTATCCTTAAGGATCTCCTCTGTTATATCAGATGCTACTGCTATGGGATCTGTCAGGAGCAAAAGGCCGTATTCAGAATTGATCTGTTCGATCTCGCTCATAAGGAGCTTGATGTCACACAGCTTATTGACATATTCGTCGGGTGCGTCCCCTGCAGACTTGATGGCTTCATCAAGTTCATCAGGTCCTATGCCGTAACGGGAGAAGTCACCTAAGAGTGCGATTATGGTATTGATATATTCGAATCTTGTAGCGAGTTTGCCGAAGGTCTTAAACTCACCCTTCCGGCGGACAAAAGCAGCATATATGGCATTACGCAGCTCTATATCGCTGCCGGAGCCTGCATTGGACCTGCCGCAGCAATCCAGTATGCTCCTTGCGAGTCTGTGGAAACTTAGTATATCGCCGTTTGTAAGAGAAGCGATCACCGAAGCATTACCGCCGCCGCGGGATGCCAGGTAATCTATTACCTCCCTCTCGACCTGTGCCTTTGCAAACTCAGGCGCAATGAAGATAGTCTCCTTGTTATCTTCAGCGCTGCATCTGAAAGTCTCTTCAATTATCCCCCGGGTTATACAACCGGTCCCGTTATAGCGATGCAGATTGATCATAAGCAATATACCTCATAATGCTATTTTAATTCACATTATGTATATTGTTACACAAATTCAGAGAAATTAACCCCTAGTGTACGATTATAAGGACTCCGCGCACTTAGCGAGCTCTTCCGTGATCTTGATCTGCTGAGGGCATACTCTCTCGCACTGGCCGCACTTGATGCAGTCACCTGCTTTGCCCCTGCCGTTTGTGACCTCGTCATAAGATGACATATCGGAGCTGTTTATAAGACTGAATATCTCGGGGATCGGGATATTCATCGGGCATCCTTCCGTGCAGTAGTGGCAAGCGGTACAAGGGATCTCTGTCCTGTTCCTGTACAGTGCCTGAACTCTTGCTATAGCGCTCTTCTCCTGAGGGGTAAGAGGCTCCATATTCTTCATGAAGGTTGTGTTATCCTGCATCTGCTCGATATTGCTCATGCCGGACAAGACGACCTTAACATTCTCCAAGGAAGCAACGAACCTTATCGCCCAGGAAGCGTAAGATGCCTCCGGGTTTACTTCGCTGAATATCTTCTTTGCTTCGGGGATGGGATCTGCGAGCTTGCCGCCCTTGACAGGCTCCATTACTATAACGGGTTTGCCGTGCCTGGTCGCAACCTCGTAATTTGCTCTTGAGCAGACCTTGGGATCTTCCCAGTCCGCATAGTTTATCTGGAGCTGAACGAAGTCTACATCGGGGTGCTCTGTAAGGAGCTTATCCAAAAGATCGGGACCTGCATGGAAGGAGAAACCGTAATGCTTGATAAGTCCCTTCTCCTTTTGCTCTCTTACAAAATCCCAGAGCTTGAACCTCTCGTAGGTCTTATAGTTTGCGCCCATTATCGAATGCAGGAGATAGTAATCGAAATACCCTGCCCCTGTCCTGCTAAGGCTCGTATCGAATTCCTTCTTTGCAAGAGCAGCCGTAGGAACGCCTGTTGCCATAAGCTTTGTCGCAATGGTAAAAGACTCTCTCGGATGACGGTCTATAAGTGCCTTCTTTATCGCGGCCTCAGAACCGGGATATATAAAAGCCGTATCGAAATAAGTAAAACCCGATTCAAGAAATATATCGACCATCTTACCAGTCTGCTCGATATCGATGGTAAGACCCTTCCTCGGAAGTCTCATGAGACCAAAACCAAGCTTATCAGGCATAAACCCTCCTAATCTTCAAGGTTCCTGCACAGCGCTACGACCAGAACATCGTCAGTGTCCGGAGATTTTACGAAGTAATCGATATTCTCGACACTCCTGTATTTACCGTCGTCACCCAACTGTCTTACCGTAACACTGACAAAACTCTTGCCGGCTTCATTTGCCTTGAGCATATTCTCTATCCTGAATGTATCCAGGAACTTCTTCTTATCGTCGGGATATAAAGTAGCTGCGCCGCTTTCTATCAAGTCACTATAGCGGCCTGAAGGCATGCAGCTCTTGCGGGTAAATGAATCGTAAGACTTCATGTAGTAGCTGTCCTTGCTCAAGTTGGCAAGTATTATGAGCGGATATCTCTTATAAAGTGCCTGCATTACCAGATCGTCGCTGTTCATTGCAGGAAGATACTTAAGAAGGTCGAAACTCTCTTCTGGAGGAGTCTCATCCAGAAGAGCGCTGAAGTCCTTTGCGCTCAAAGGCTTGCTGAAGATATAGCCCTGGATGTAATTGCATCCGCAGGCTCTTAAGAAGCCTAACTGCTCCTCGGTCTCTACGCCTTCAGCTACAGTAACGCAATTGAGCTTGCCCGCAAATACCATTATGGATTCGAGCACTGCCCTCTCCTTGTCTGAGGAATGTTCCTTGAGCATTAGGGATTTATCTATCTTGATCTCGCCGGTCTCGATGTCCTTAACAAAACCCAGCGAAGAAAGACCGCTGCCGAAATCGTCTACGGATACGCTGAAGCCGAGCTTGCGGATATCCGAGATAAAGCCCTTAACATCGCCTGACTCGCTTAAGAAGGATTCTGTTATCTCGATAATTATGTACTTGGGATCTACGCCGTACTTATCGACCGTGCCCTTAAGGCGCCCGGCAAAATCCTGCTCTCTTAAATGTCTTCTCGAAAAGTTGACAGCCACCTTTATAGGAGGTTTGTCATTAAGCTTACGGGTAGCAATGAAATCACACACTGTCTCTAAGATATGCCAGTCGATATCGAGGATGGTATCGCTCTTCTCGGCTCTGGGAACGAAGTAATAAGGAGAAACTACCGTGCCGTCGCTGTTGACGATCCTCGCAAGAGCTTCGGCGCCTGTCATCTTCTCAGTATATGCGTCATACTGCGGCTGATAAAAAGCCGTAAGACGGTTTACGGATATAGCTTCCAGGATCTCAAGCTCATTAAGTTCTCTCATAAAACCCTCCTTTTATAATTATAAAGCATCCCGGATATAAAAGTATTAAATAACTTAAAACTTGTTTACTTATGCGTAGAATTTTTAAAGGTCTGCTTCAATTCAAATGACCTTTTAATCTATAATTAAGCTAACACGTTTATGAGGTGAACTATGTCAAGCAAGACCATTGTAAGAGCAGTATCCGTGCTTACCGCAGTGATACTTATATTCGGGATAATGGTATTCCCCATCAATGCCGCAACAGAGGGCATCACTTTATCGGGCACCTGCCATGTGCAAAACGATGGTGATACAGAAGGAAGTTGGGACGCTTCCACAGGCACTCTTACATTAGGCACCAGAGGTCAGTCCAAGAGAGTTGAATCTATAACCGTAAACCTCATGAACAACACGGGACTTACAGGCACATTAAGATACAGAGTACATGTCCAGAATATCGGATGGCAGGAATATAAGCAGGCAGGCTCAGAGGCCGGCACAAGAGGCAGAGCATTAAGGCTCGAAGGCATAGAGATGGAGCTCACGGGAGAACTTGCTTCTTCTTACTCTGTAGAATATGCAGTTCATATCGAAGACTACGGCGACGCGCAGGGCTTTGTAAGTGACGGCACATTGGCAGGCACGACAGGAGAATCCAAGCGTTTGGAAGAAGTAAGGATAAGGATAGTCCCCAAAGCCTCAGGCACTTCAACTTCAGTAAATTACAGAGTCCACAGACAAGACTTCGGGTGGGAGAATAAATGGGTATCTGACGGTGCTCTGTCAGGCACCACAGGACAGTCTAAAAGACTTGAAGGCATAGAGATCCATCTTACCGGCAATCAGTACGAAGGCTCTGTCACCTACCGCACTCATGTACAGAATATCGGCTGGGAAGAGCATTGGAGCTCAAGCGGCGAGATGAGCGGCACGCAAGGCATGAGCTACAGACTCGAAGGCATCGAAATAAAGCTCACGGGAGATATTGCAAACCACTACGACATCTACTACAGAGTTCATGCCCAGGATTACGGCTGGCTCGGCTGGGCAAAGAACGGCGAGATGAGCGGAACTTCAGGTCAGTCCAAAAGACTTGAAGCGATACAGATAGTATTAGTGGCAAAAGGCGGCGCTGTGCCCGGTGATATAGGAGGCGTTATAAGCGGACTCGACACGGCAGGCATAACACCATCTAACCTGCCCCCTTCAAACCTGTCGCCTTATTGGGTAAGGGTACTTCCTGAAGCTTTGTCAGGAACCACAGATCAATTGGTTATCGTATCCTGCGACGGAATGAACAGCTCCACTGCAACAGTATCGATGCATATAAAGAACGAGCAAGGGGTTTGGATACAGCTTTTCGCGACACCGGGATATGTCGGAAGGAAGGGGCTTGTAGCAGACAGCGAGAGAGTCGAAGGCTGCAAGAGGACGCCTATCGGAACCTACAGATTCACGATGGCCTTCGGTAATGCAAATGACCCCGGAAGCGTTATGCCATACACCAAGATCACGAGCGATCTTTACTGGTCCGGAGACTGGGCATCAGGTATGCACTACAACGAGATGGTAAGCATCAACGACTACCCTAACCTCGATAAGTCAAACAGCGAGCATCTCATAAACTACACCAAGGCTTATCAGTATTGTCTTAACATCGGATTCAACGAGGAAGGCACGCCCGGAAGAGGCTGCGCGATATTCCTCCACTGCTTCGGCAACAACAGATATACTTCAGGTTGTGTTGCGATAGCCAAAGAGAGAATGGTTGATATCTTAAGGACTGCTGACGAGGATTGCCTGATAATCATCAACACGAGACAGGCATTGGGCGAAGTATCTTAATCTATCTTGCGCATGCAGCGCATCGCATTGATAACGGCGATTATGAGCACGCCTACATCACCGAATACGGCAAGCCACATATTGGCGATACCGAGCGCGCCAAGCACCAGGATAACTATCTTTACGCCGAGGGCAAATACGATATTCTCCCAAACTATCCTCATGGTCTTGCGCGAGATCTTTATGGCCTTTGCGATCTTGGAAGGCTTATCGTCCATAAGGACAACATCAGCTGATTCTATTGCAGCGTCGCTTCCCATAGCGCCCATCGCGATACCGCAGTCAGCGCGCATCAATACCGGTGCATCGTTTATACCGTCGCCTACAAAGGCAAGACTGCCGGAATGAGCATCAAGGAGTTCTTCTACTCTATCGACCTTATCTGCAGGCAGGAGCTCTGCAAAGTAACCCGTAAGTCCTATCTTTTCAGCAACACTCTTTGCAACCTTCTCCTTGTCTCCCGTGAGCATAATGAGACGCTTTACGCCAAGACTCATAAGGTCTTGTATGGATGAAGCCGCATCTTCTTTTATCTGATCGTTTATAACGATATGTCCCAAGTATTCAAAGCCCGAAGGAGTCTGTTTTGCTATGTGGATAATGGTTCCGGTAAGGTGGCAATCGTGCCATGTAGCGCCGCACATATCCATGAGCTGGCCGTTGCCGCAGTAGTAGACTTCTCCTCTTACCTCAGCCTTGACACCCTTACCTGCAATCTCGGAGACATTCCTGACATCGTCTTTTGCGATGTGACCTTCGTGCGCTCTTACGATAGACTGTGCCACCGGATGGCTCGAGAAGCTCTCGCAGGCTGCCGCTATGTCGAGAAGCTCAGCCTTGCTTACGATATTCGGATGGATGTCATCTACTGCAAATACACCTTCCGTAAGAGTTCCCGTCTTATCGAAGACAACAGTATCAACCTTGGATAAGACTTCCATATAACCTGCGCCCTTGATGAGGATTCCTTCCTTGGACGCTCCCCCTATTCCGCCAAAGAACGACAAAGGAACTGATACCACAAGTGCGCAGGGACAGGATACTACGAGGAATATGCATGCTCTGTTAAGCCAGGTAGACCAGACATCCCAGTTTGTAATGCCCGTAAATACAGGCGGGATAATGGCAAGTAAGATAGCGCCTATAACTACGCAAGGCGTGTACCATCTTGCAAATTTTGTTATGAAATTCTCAACCTTGGCCTTCTTGTCAGAAGCATTCTGTACCAGTTCTAATATCTTGGATACAGTGCTCTCGCCGAACGAAGATGTAGTCCTTACGCTTATAACTCCCGTAAGGTTGATCGTGCCTGATATTACTGTGTCGCTTATACCCTTATTTACCGGTACGGATTCGCCCGTAAGAGGAGCCTGGTTTACGGTAGACTCACCTTCCAAAACAACGCCGTCCAAGGGGATCTTCTCACCGGGATTTATAACAATAGTCTCACCTACATTAACTTCTTCAGGTGATACGGTGATCTTCTCACCGTCTCTTATAACATTAGCGGTATCAGGCCTGATATCCATAAGCTTTGCAATGGATTTACGGGACCTTCCGACTGCGATACTCTGGAAGAGCTCACCTACCTGATAGAAGAGCATGACTGCAGATGCTTCCGGATACTCACCGGTACCGAAAGCACCTACAGTTGCTATCATCATGAGGAACTTCTCGTCAAAGAATTGGCCGTGTATGAGATTGATAAACGCTGTCTTCAAGACATCGTATCCCGATACGAGATAAGGTATCAGGAATAAAGCGAGTTCAAGCGGCCACGGAAGCTCGAAGATGTGATCTATTACCATAAACACCGCGAGCAGCACTGCTGCTATTATGATGCGGCGTAACATCTTCTTTTGCTTGCGTGTGAGCTTGAACTTCATAAGGCACTTCCTTTATAAGATCACGGAGCAATCAGGCTCTACCTTGGAGATTTCCTTGACTGCTGCCTTAAGCACCTTGTCAAATGAAGCATCATCAGCTTCAAGCGTCATCTTCTGAGTCATGAAATTAACCTGGCAGGATGTAACGCCGTCAAGCTTTGAGATGGCTTCCTCCATCTTCCTTGCGCAATTAGCGCAGTCGAGATCTTCAAGTTCAAATGTCTTCTTCATGGTATATGTCCTCCAATTTTTTATAAGCTTATTCGGTAAGGTGTTCGTAGCCCTGAGCGATTATAGATTTGACATGCTCGTCAGAGAGATGGTAGTAGATAGTCTTACCGCTCCTTCTGCTCGCTACGAGATTTGCAGACTTAAGTGTCTTAAGCTGATGCGAGATAGCAGACTGAGTCATACCAAGGAGTTCAGCGATCGCGCAAACGCACATCTCATCTTCGTAAAGTGCGTACATTATCTTGATCCTTGTGGTATCACCGAAGATCTTAAAAAGGTCTCCCAAGTCCTGCAAAAGCTCATCTGTGGGCATGTCTTGACGAATGTGTTCGAGAAGTGTGCTGTGATCGTGCGCCATAGGTATCTCCTTCTAATATCATTTGAACAGTTGTTCATATGTTCACTCATATGATAACAAAAGAAACCACGATGTCAACACAAAATGTAAAGGTTAAAAGAAAAAAGCAGAAAATTAATGACCGGCCCGAAGGCCGGTCATCGTAATTACCTGTAAGATCCGTATTTACGGCGTTTCTCGAGCTTCTCCTCGTAGAGCAATCCGTCTGCCCTGTCGATTATCTCGAAGATATCTATCTTAGGATTGCAGATGAACTTATAAAGTCCGGTACTCATTCCGATAG
>JAIKWA010000067.1 GCA_024685135.1 Saccharofermentans sp. | reverse complement strand
ATAAAGGCTACGGGGAACAGGACACCGAGAGCTGCTACCATCCCGTTTCTCTTCCGATTCTTTTGGTTCTTCTTCTGATCGGCCATGGCATCTTCCGAAATTGTTCCGTCGTCAGTCAGATGTTCCAGCTCAGTTCTGAAGTTAAAATATGTGTCATCATCCCAAGTGAATTTTTCATCTACAACAACTGCAAATTGTTGTTTGTCTATAGGTCCGTAGGATATACCGTATTTGTTATAGACGGGGGAAGAGAGCTTGATATCTTTTATATCGTCGATGAAGATGATCTTGTCTGCTAAAGATTTTTCACGTCCCTTAGCCTTGTGTTCAAGCCAAAGGCTTTCAGGGCATTTGTATGTTCTAACGGTGCCGTCTTCAACACCAACCGTTTTATCTGAATCATCCTTTGCATCAATAAGGTTCTTGAGCTGCTTAAAGTAAGCTTTATCTTTCTCTTTATAGACGATAAGCAATGTTTTTACTCGCATTTTCTTAAATCTCCTGCTTCCCATTTATATCTAAATTATATGTTAGTATGTCAACATTTAACATTACTTATATGTATATACGGTGAATTGAACGTAAAGATTCCCAAGTGATTGAGGTGTAAAAGTCAACTTCAAAATGTAAGTATTAAGACTTCTCAACGTCTTCTGGGGCACGATGATATCTCGACTACAATGGACATCTACACCTCTGTCAGTGACGAATATGTCAAAGAGTAATTCTTGGATAAGTGGTGTGAATAGGATGTAGGCATTTTAGTGTAAAAGCTATATACATAAAATACGACAATTGTAAATGCGCACATTCATCCAATCATCAACTTGTTTGTCTTCTTCAAGAATTTTGCCGGGATTGACTTGTCGAGTCTCCAGGTTATACTCATTGGCCTGTCACCAGTGTGATTGACGTAATTTGCGGTGCCAAGGAATGTATATATACCGGCTCCTCCTGAAATACGATCAGTCTTATATTCTCTGACAAATAAGAGTATTTTGCTGCCGTTTTTTGCGTGGCTAATATATCGCTGACCTGTAGGAGAAGATGATGCCGTTGTACTCTGACTCTGCCAGTGGAATAGTTCCTCGTTTATAGAGTAATCATCGTAAAGAGTAGTAGGAGAATAGTCCTTGTCCGCCTTGTTGAGCGTGATAAAGAAGATATCCGCCTTTTTATCCGGTAACCATTTAACACCTTCTCTTACAGTACCTGGTTTATCAAAATCCATCGCAACAAGTATCTGATCTCTGGTGTAAGAACAATGAAGATCCAGAGGGCAGTCAAAGCCAAGATCGACAGACTCATCTATAAAGTCGATCTCCTCATAACGATAGCTGAGAAGAGCATCAAGTTCTTTGAGCATAATTTCAGAATTGAATAGCTCATCTATATTGTCTTTGATTTCACTATCGTTCGGATCAATCATTGGTTTATTGAAAATGGTGATATAGAACATCTGAAACATTCGCTTCTCAACAGGAGACAAAGACGAATAATTAAAGCTGTTCCGATTATTTATCAAATGTCTTAAATAAGAAATCCATCTGCGTGAATCTGCTGTGGCAAACTTAGCAAATGACTTCTGGAGTTTTTCTTCCATCGGTTCCTGGAAGTCTTCGGCAACATCTGCCATAGCACACAATCTTGAGAAAGAGGAGTACTTGTACATATACCTGGGATCAAGATGGTAGTAATTTAGGAAAGAAGAAAGCCTCAGTTCCAAGCCAGTATCATCTGTAAATGACTCTATCTTCTTAACTAGTCCGGCAGTGTTTCCATAAGCAGCTCTTATATTATCAAGAATTATCTTGGATGCTTTCTTTTCCAATTGAATATAACAACCCTTAGGAACACCAATGAATCCTTCCTTGATTTCTCTTGTGACGCTTCTGGAAGAGTCGTTGAGGAGGGCGGCAAATTTGCTTTCAAAGTTATATTTTTTGTTAGCTTGCCCGATAAAGTCTAACACTGTGAGGCAGTCCTTACCCTCGGCCAGACGAAGACCTCTTCCAAGTTGCTGCAGGAATATAGTCAGAGATTCCGTTGGCCTTAAGAACAGAACTGTATTAACTTCAGGTATATCAACCCCTTCATTGTAGAGATCAACGACAAATATGACCTTGATGATTCCTTGAACAAGTTTATTCTTGGCTGAACTACGTTCCTCATCAGGTGAATCACCTGTAAGACACATAGATGGAATTCCATGATCATTGAAGAACACGCTCATGAATCTCGCATGTTCAATGGAAACACAGAATCCAAGAGCTTTTACTTCTTCTATGTCAGCTACGTATTTTATTAATGAACTACGAACCATATCTGCACGCCTATCAGAAATAGCACCACTGAATGTATAGATATTGGTGAGTTCACCTTTATCATATCCTCCACGCGACCACTTAAGGCTATCCAGGTCAACAGTATCTGTCACGCCAAAATACTGGAACGGACAAAGAAGTTTGCGGTTGATAGCTTCAGGAAGCCTAATTTCAGCTGCTATTCTGTTGTCGAAGTATTCAAGAACGTTTTTTCCATCCATACGTTCAGGCGTAGCCGTTAATCCTAATAAGATATCTGATTCGTAATACTCTAGAAGCCTCTTATAGGAAGGAGCTGCTGAATGATGAAACTCATCAACTATCACAAACTGGTAGAAGTCTTCAGATGTCTTGGAAGTAAAATCCTTTGAGTTGAAAGACTGTATTGAAATAAATAGATGGTCAATACCGTCCGGAGTGTTTCTCCCGACTAGGGTATCACCAAAGTTAGGATCCTTGAGAACTGCACGGAATGTGTATAATGCCTGGTTGAGGATTTCTTCTCGGTGAGCCACAAACAGAAGTCTAGCAGGCTTGCCAGGATGAGATTTTACATATCGTTTGTAGTCAAGTGCTGCAATTACCGTTTTGCCTGTGCCTGTGGCTGCCACGAGCAAGTTCTTGTAATGCCCTCTAATCTCTCGTTCTGCTTGAAGTTTATCTAGGATCTCCTGCTGATATGAGTATGGCGTTACATCAACAGTATATTTATTAGTATCATCATTTTTATGATATCTCTCAGCCTTAAGGGCTCTTGCTAACCTTTCTTTCTGACCCTCATCGTAGTATTCGAATTCACTTGAATTCCAATTAGTCTCAAAGGTGGCGGCAATCTTCTTAATCGTGTCTGGGGAATCCTTTTGTGTTATTTTCAGATTCCATTCCAAGCCACTAGTGAGTGCAGCATTAGACATGTTAGAAGAACCGACATAAGCTGTCGTGAAGCCGCTGTTTCTGTAGAAAATATATGCTTTAGCATGAAGTCTAGTGATCTTGGTATCGTAGCTTACTTTAATTCTTGTATTAGGAAGTTTGCTAAGCTCTTCTATAGCTTTAACATCTGTTGCACCCATGTATGAGGTGGTTATGATGCTTAATTCTCCGCCGTTAGTCGTGAACTGTCGCAGTTCATCTATGAGAAGTCTAAGGCCGCTCCATTTGATAAACGAGACGATCATCTCTATTCTGTCGCAGGAAACAATTTCTTTTTTCAGTTCTGTGAACATCTGGGGTTCGTTCTTGGCCCCAGTAAATATACTTGATCTTGCGATAGAAGTGACAGGGCGTGGAAGCTCAGCTTTCTCATCAACAGATAGTACTGAGTTCTTTTTGTCGTAAACAGCAAGGAGCTGTTCAGCTCTGTTAGATACAGAGATACTATCTGATTGTATATTCGAGTTATTAATTGCTGATTTGATGATGTTATTAACAAATTCAATCTGCTGATTAGTATCGCAGCCATTGTCCTTGAGGATATCCAAGCTCTGCTCAACGATCTCAGCAACATATGATGACAAAACCTTAGATGATTCAGCCGCATCAATCTTCTCTGTCCTGGAGATCTTATCTCCTTTGGACAGTTCTTCTTCAATTGCCTTATTGACTACTTGTTCGTACAGACCATTAGGCAGCATAAAGAATCCTTTATCTCGTATACTATGAAAGTATTATAGCACTAGATTGGCTTTTGCTGTTTTCTATATATACTCCATTTCCTCTTAAAGTAGTATACTCAAACTGTCAGATAAGATTGACATGGGAGGACTGTGTATGAAGAAGGGGAACATACTGTTTTTGGGTAATTCCGGTGTTGGTAAGACAACGCTGATCAATTCAATACTCGGTACATCGGCTGCCACGGGATTCGGTATCGAAGGTACGACCAAGGCGTTGCAGGTATACGAGAATGAAGAGGTTCCTTTCCGTATTATCGATACGATAGGCTTTGAGCCTACCAAGGCATTCCAGCAGAACAAGGCGATCAAGGAAGTGCAGAAGTGGTGCAAGAGGTGCGCTTCTGACGGCGACGAGCAGACCACGATAGACCTTATCTGTATCTGCGTTGACGGTACTTCCTCCAAGCTTTTCCCCAAGACTATAGATGACTTCCTCAAGTCCATCGCCATCTGGAAGACCGTGCCGATCATTGCGATCATTACCAAGTCTTATTCACAGAGCGATAAGGAAGCAAACGTTAAGATGGTCGAGGCTGCTTTTGCCAACCGCAACAGGAGCATCAAGGGCATTTACCCCGTAGTTGCTTCCCCTTATCTCATCTCCAATGATTATGCAGTTCCCGCTGAGGGCGTAACAGAGCTTATCGAGGCGATCAATGAGCTCTTGCCTGAAGGCATCCAGGCCTCCAGATTCGATGTCGATCAGTATAACCTTGAAAGGAAGAGAAGACTTGCACACAGCTCCGTTGTCCTTTCCACAGGTGCAGGCGTAACTGTCGGTGCAGTGCCGATCCCTTTCCCGGATGCATTGATCCTTGTCCCTATCGAGACGGCGCTTATAAATGCCCTTGCGAAGATCTATGGCATCGAGCAGAATGAGAAATCCAAGACTTTCTTCAATACGATTATTGAGGTTGGTACGGTAAGCGTCGTTGCAAGAGGACTTATTACGGCTCTTAAGGCTATCCCGGGTATCAATGTGGCGGCAAGCGTTCTTAATGCGATCATTGCAGGTGCCATCGTTGCCGCTATCGGTGAAGGCTCCATCTTTGCTTTTGAGAGGATCTATCTCGGCCTTAACAGTATCGAGGATATCGATTGGGTCAAGAAGATAATGGAAGACCAGATGGGTAAGGGCCTGATCGAGAAGATCACGAAGGCTCTCCAGACTCTTCCCGAGTCACCTAAGAAGAATGACATCATGAACATGCTCCTCAGCGTATTTAACCCCAAGGCTACAAAGCGTATAGAGGAATAAGATCAGTACGTTACCACCTGATGCCCATATGTGTTCTTGAGCCAGTCGCCGCTGCTGTTCTCTTCGGCAGGGAAGACGATGGTGTCCGGGTTGCCGTCTGAGATGTAGCGTTTGCCGTTGTTGAGCTGGTTGAAGTTATCCTCGATGTCCCAGTCGGTGCCGTTGTTGTCGTAGGCGCGGATCCTTCTTATCGCCGTGTAGTCGTAGTCTCTTACGAAGGGTGAATAGGATCTTGTCCACGCGCACAGGAGCGTTGCCTTCGTCGTGTAGGCGAAGCCGTCGTAGGTGCCGGTGAAGATCTTCTCGTATTCGGGGTGGTCTGCGCCCATAGTCTCAGGCGAGCCAAAGGGGAGGGCCACGATGTTGACATACTGTCCCGGGATTATCTCCTCGAGCATCTTGTACACAGAGCCTATCTGCTCTTCGATCGTTGCCGCATCGCAGTCGCCGAGCTTGACATGGTCGCGCGTGTGGTTGCCGATGTCGTAGCCGTTATTTACCATCCACTGCATGACCCTGATATCGTCCTCTTCACCGTTTCCGAAAAGAGTCGCATTAACAAAGAATGTCGCGGTCACATTGTAGTCCGGATACTCGCTCTTGATCTTCTCTAATATTCCGATCGCGCATGTCGGATCGAAGATAGGACTCCCGTCGTCGTTCCATCCCTCGAGTACCACGTCCCTTATACCGTCGTCGAAGGTGAGGATCAGGGGAGAGTAGCCGAAGGGCACATCGATGTAGCCGTCTACGAAGTCCGTAAGGCGCATCATGCGGTAGCCCTGCTCGTAGAAGCTCCGAAGGTCTGCTTCGAAGGCCTCGGAGGTTCTGTTATATCCGCTCTCGTCTACGTTGCCGCCCGTGTATTCGGTCTCGGCATTGCTCATGCCGTAGATCCTGTGGTACATCAGGATCGGCACCGAGTTAAGCTCGTTAACGCCTGCCTGCTCGTATTCTGCTGTTGAGTAGGTTACAAGGGGAGTAGTCTCTACTGAAGATTCGGTCGTCTCGGTAACCGCAGTTGGAACGGATTCTGAGAGCATCGTCTCTGAAGCTTCAGGTTCTTTACTGCATCCCGTAAGGCAAATGGCTGCCATGGACGCTAAGAGTGTATATGCGATAAGTTTATTTCTATTCATGTGATCACGGCTTTTCTAATTGGATTTATGCATCTGATTTTACCAATTAAAGAGGTAGGCTTCCACATAAACCTGATAATGTCCATAGGATAAGTGCTTGCTCAAGGAGGATCTCAGATGGCTAAGGAAAGAAGAGATAAGAATCCCGAAGACATAGTTGCGCAGCTTTTGGAAGAAAACATCGGGCTGGTAGAGAAGTTGATACATAAGTGCTACGGCAATCACGATCTGGCATATATCTTTGAAGACTCTGAGCTCTGGGCAAGGCCGCAGTATAACGAGGGATACCTTGATATGTATCCTGCAGGGTTTCTTCAGGTGGTAGGGCATACCCCGGTAGCTCATATATCATCTCAGGGCGAGCTTCTTACGACAGATACCTTCTCTGCCACGTCTACGGGAAGAGCGATAGGCGACAGAAATCTTTGCATAGTAGATACCGTAACAAAGGAGTGGCGTGAGGTTTAGGCGACTTAATAGATATTAAGCAATATTGACACAGAAAATTTACCTTATTACAAAGAAGTATTAGACTTATGAATATAGAATAAAGTATATCTCTATCTGTATTTAAGGGTGAACATGAGACAGTCTAGATCAAATCGGAGCAGCAGGCTTAGAGCGATCTCGGTTATCGTAAGTATAATCGTCAATGTTTCCTTGGCCTTTGTTACCTATAAGTCGGGACTTCCCATATACCTCGATACCGTAGGCACCGTTGCGATAGCTGCAACGGCAGGACTGTTCCCCGGCATTATCACCGCAGTTATTACGAATGTCTTATGCAGCACCTTTAATCCTGCGGCTATCTACTTCGGCATAGTTAATGTCCTTATCGCGATGTATACCTCCTGGTTTGCAAGACAGAAGGGTTTCGGAAGGCTTAAGGACAATCTCATATATATCCTGGTTGCAGGCTCTGCGAGCGGCGCTATATCGGCTCTTATACAGTGGCGGCTGTTTGATGGACCGCAGAACACCTCGGTCAAGGCCTTTATGGAGAGCTTCGAAGGTCTTTCCGTGGTCTATCAGGTAGTGCTCTTTGTATTGCTGACAGCGGTGCTCAGTATTTTCGACAAGGGCATATCCCTGATGTTTACCAAGCTGGTACAGGAATTGGTGCCTAAGAAGACACAGACTGCCATAAGGAACAGCGGATGGAGGCAAAAGCCCCTGTCGATAGACGAGCTCGGCAGGATGGATACTCTCAGTACCTCGAGCAGATTATCTCTTAAGAGCCGCATCACGGTCATGTTTATCGTGGTCGTCTTAGTCCTTACGGCCGTAATGGGCTGGACCGGCATCAAGCTTTATTTTGCCAATGCCAAGCAGGAGAAGACCGAGATCGCGACGAGCGCTGCAAGCTTTGCTTCGCAGGTCGTGGACACTGCCATGTTAGACGACTATCTAAGGTACGGCATTGAGGCTGAAGGCTACGCTCAGACCGAGAGTATGCTCTACCGCATTATGGACAATGCCGCAGGCGTTAATGAGTTATATGTGGTAAAGATAAATTCAGAGACCTGTCAGGTCGTATTCGATTGCAGCTACGAAGAAGCGCACACCGCGGGCGATATCTATAAGCTCGATGAGGCCTTTGATCCGTACACTTCGGCCCTTGCATCCGGACAGCGCATCGAGCCTATCGAGAACAAGAGCTTCAAGGCGTGGAATCTTACGGTTTTAGAGCCGATATTCGATTCTTCGGGCAAGTGCGTTGCCTATGCGGGCGCTGATGTATCCCTCGCTTATATGGCAGACTACATGGCCGATTTCCTCGTTAAGGTATTCCTGATCCTCTCGAGCTTTGTCGTGCTGGTAATTGCATATGCGCTCTGGGTTGCAGGGATCTATATGGTATATCCGATCAACAGCATCGTTGCGAGCGTGGACAGGTTCGTGCATGCGGGCAACGACCAGACTAAACTTGACGAGGCGGTCAAGGGCATAAGGGATATAGATATCTATACCGGCGACGAGGTCGAGGAGCTCTACCATGCGGTAAGTGAGATGGCCTTGAGCCAGACCGAGCAGATGCGCTCTCTAAGGCGCTTCTCGGACAACACGGTAAGGATGCAGGACGGCCTGATCATAACGATGGCAGACTTAGTCGAGAACAGGGACTCCGATACCGGCGCGCACATTCAGAAGACCGCGGCCTATGTAAAGATAATCGTCGAAGGTCTCCTGCGCAAGGGCTACTACGCCGAGAAGATCACGCCCAAGTTCATGTCTGACTGCGTAAGATCCGCGCCTCTGCACGATATCGGCAAGATCAATATCCCCGACAGCGTCCTCAATAAGCCCGGCAAGCTCACGGACGAGGAGTACGCGATAATCAAGACTCACGCGGTCTTCGGCCGTAAGATAATCGAAAAGGCCATCAATACCGTTGAAGGCGAGAACTATCTCAAGGAAGCAAGGAACATGGCAGGTTACCACCACGAGAGGTGGGACGGCAAGGGCTATCCCGAGGGCCTGCACGGCGAAGCGATACCCCTGTCTGCGAGGATAATGTCCGTTGCGGATGTTTTCGATGCCCTGGCATCCCCGCGTGTATACAAGCCTGCATTTCCTCTGTCAAAGGCTCTGGCCATAATCGAGGAAGGATCAGGGACTCAGTTTGACCCCAAGTGCGTCGAGGTATTCCTCGATTCGCTCCCCGAGGTCAAGCAGGTCTTAAGGAAATATAATCAGTTAAACGAGGAGTCTGACGCAACATGAGAAGGAAGGTCTTAAGCTATCTGGCTGTCGCGGTAATAGCGCTGTCCGTAACACTGTTACAGACAGGGTCATATGTTGCCGTTTACGCTGATGGCGAGGATACTTCTCTTGACGGCGGCGGTTATGCCGCATCAGGCCAGATAGAAGACGTCGGATATTCATCTGTCATATACGATGCATCAAACGGCCTTCCCACCTCTGATGTCATGACGGTCATGAGCGCATCTGACGGAAGCATATATGTCGGAGGCTACAGCGGAGTCTTAAGATACGACGGCCTCGTCTTCGAGAAATTAGACGCCTCTTTGGGGCTTACGAGCGCGAGAGGACTCTTCGAGGACAGCTTGGGACGCATCTGGGTCGGCACCAACGATAACGGCGTGGTCGTTATAGACGGCAATCAGACGAAGCACTTTACCGTATCTGACGGACTTACCGCATCTTCTATCAGATATTTTGCAGAAGATCCTGACGGCAACATCTTCATCGGCACCACCTCAGGCGTATGCTATGTCACCCCGGACATGACCGTGCGCACCCCTGAAGGCTTCGATCTTGCAGGCGAGCGCATCCTGATGCTCGATTCCGATTCCGACGGCAGGATCTACGGACAGACCTCGAGCGGCATAATATTTGCGATAGATTACTGCAAGGTCATTGCATCCTTTACGAGTGAGGAGTTGGGCACGGCCAAGATCACCAACCTGATAGACGATCCCAAGTCCACGGGCTATATCTATATCGGCACGGAAGACGGATATGTCTACTACGGCCAGTTCGGACATACTGCAGATCAGATGGAGAGGATATATATCCCCGACCTCGGCGGCAGCATCCACGACATGAGCTACGATTGCGACAGGATCTGGGTATCCTCAATGAACGGCATCGGCTATGTGGACGAGAACGGGCATTTCCATAAGCTCACGAACACCCTCTTAAACGGCGGTATCGAGATGAGCACCTCGGATTACCAGGGCAATATCTGGATAGCATCCTCGACGCAGGGTCTCGTAAAGCTCGTTGCAAATAACTTCGTCGATATATCGAGCAGAGCAGGACTTGAGGAGGTCGTAACCAACGCGACCTGCCTTTGCGGTGACAAGCTCTACATAGGAACGGATACGGGACTTTATGTAATCAACTCCGCGGGTGAAGTGGTAACTGACAGCTTGTCGAGCTTCCTGGGTAATTCCAGGATCAGATGCATAACAGAAGATTCCAAGGGCAATCTGTGGGTTGCTTCATATACCGAAGGTTACGGTCTTGTCTGCCGCACTTCTGACGGCATTATAAAGACATATAAGGCGGCAGACGGCATGCCGGACGACCAGATCAGATGCGTATCCGAGACTTCGGACGGCTCGATCATCGCAGGCACCAACGGCGGTCTTGCGGTCATCAGGGATGGTGAGGTCATTAAGACTGCAGGCAGAGACGAGGGCATCAACAACACGGTATTCCTCACAGTGGTGGAAGCAGACGACGGAAGCTATATGGCGGGAACTGACGGTGACGGTATTTATGTAATAAGCCCGGACGGCGTATCTCACTTAGGCAGAGAGAGCGGACTTACGAGCGATGTCGTAATGCGTCTTATCAAGGACGAAGAGCGCGGCGTCTACTGGATAGTCACTTCGAATTCCATAGAGTACATGAGAGACGGACAGATACATCAGGTAACCTCCTTCCCTCAGAATAACAACTACGATATCTTCTTCGACGACCACGGCAATGTATGGGTACTGTCTTCTTACGGTGTCTATTGTCTTAATGCAGAGGAGATGTTAAACGACAACATTACAGACTACAGGCTCTACACCTTATCTAACGGTCTGCCGTATGCTATAACGACTAATTCCTACGGCTCGATGGATGACAAGGGCAACCTCTATATCCCCGGAAGATACGGAGTAGTTAAGCTCAACATCAATAACTACTATGCCAAGACCAATACTATCCTTACGGGCGTAAGGAGCATCTATTGCGACGATACGAGAGTCTATCCCGATGCAAGCGGCGTATACCATATCCCGGCTTCCAAGGGACGTGTCCAGATCGCTGCATCCGTAATAGATTACACGCTCCTCGATCCTACGGTAAACGTATTCCTGGAAGGAGGCCCCGACAGCGGTATCTCAGGACCTCTGCATTCACTGGGAACGCTCGAATATACAAACCTTCCTTACGGTGAGTACACACTCCATATACAGATCCTGGATAACAACACGGGTGAGATATTGCAAGACGAAACCTATGCGATAAGCAAGGCTGCAAGAGTATCAGAGCTCCTCATCGTAAAGATCGCAGTTATAGCAGGTCTCGTGCTCCTCGGCGCATATATCGTATGGCGCGTAATGCAGAGCACGGTCGTATCGAGCCAGTATGCCGAGATCCGTAAGGCCAAGGAGGAAGCTGAGCGCGCCAACGCCGCAAAGACCAGATTCCTCGCCAACATGTCAGATGAGATCCACACACCGATCAACACCATCATTGGTCTTAACGAGATGTCCATGCGAGAGGATACGACGGATGTCCCCAAGGAATATATTAAGTCCATGAGAGGATATTCATCTGAGATCAAGAACGCTTCAGAGTACCTTTTAGGTCTCGTAAACGACCTTCTCGATATCTCCAGGATAGAGCAGGGACGGCTTACCCTTGCAAAGACAGAATACGACATAAGTGAGCTTCTTAATTCCTTTATCCCCGTAATCCGTTCGAGATGTCAGGAGAGGGGCATAAAGTTTGCGATAGAAGTAGATGAGATGCTGCCTTCAAGGCTCTACGGAGACGAGCAGAAGATCAAGCAGATAATGCTCACTCTGTTTAAGAATGCAGCAAAGTTCACTCAGGCAGATGAATTGAGGCTCAATGTGTTCATGCAGTCAAGGCAGGACGATACCGCATGGATCTGCTTCAAGATAACGGACAACGGCAATTCGATCGAGGACGGCGAGATAGAGAAGCTCTTCCTCACCATCGATAAGCTCGAGGATAAGTTAGATAGTCAGGTCCAGAGTACAGGTCTCGGCTTTGAGCTCGCAAAGAGCTTTGCAAAGCTTATGGACGGCACGATGGAGTACAAGAGCCTGGAAGGTGAAGGCGGAGAGCTCAAGTTCAAGGTGCCTCAGCAGATAATCGATCCTGCCGCTATAGGCAAGTTCACGGATAAGAGCCTCGAGGTCAACGAAGCACCATACAAGCCTTCGTTCATGGCACCTGATGCAGACATCCTCGTAGTGGATCCGAGCCCAGTAAGCAGGAAGGTAATAAAAGGTCTTCTCAAGGCCACAAGAGCATTTGTCACCACGGTATCAGGCGGCAAGGAAGCTATGGAGAGGATCAAGGATACGCGCTTTGACATCGTCTTCATTGACCCTGATATAACGGATATCAACATCATGGAAGTGATGGAGGAAGTAAGGAAGCTCTTCCCGGATCTTCCCATCTACGCTCTTACGGATAACACGAGCAATGGCGACGAATACTACCGAAGCCGCGGCTTTACAGGCTTCATAACAAAGCCCATAAACCCGCAGATATTGGAAGATACGGTAATGAATCACGTATCAGAGGAACTGATCGAGAAGCGTATAAGATAACGGAAGGCTGCTAATTATGTTTGAGTTCATAAGAGATCATCAATTGAATATCATGCTCGCCCTGTGTGCCGTCTGTCTTGCAATGGCAGGTTTCCTTGTCGTGACCAAATATCTGTCTGCGAAGCGCAAGTGGATCCTGATATTCATGGAGCTCTTAGCGACATTGCTTCTGTCCTTCGACAGAGCAGCTTATCTTTATAAGGATGTGAATACCGATACCGCATATGTAATGGTAAGGGTATCAAACCTCATGGTATTTTTCCTTACCTCCGCGATCGTATTCGGATTTAACTTATATCTTACTGACCTCCTGCTCAACGAGGGAGGACTTAAGGAGGCTCCTGCAAGGCTTAAGGTCGTAAATATCCTTGCCTTCATTGGGATGGGGCTTGCTGTCATATCGCACTTTACGGGTCTTTACTATTACTTCGATGAGAACAATGTCTACCACAGAGGACCGGGCTTCCTTATCTGCTATATCGTTCCGATATTAGGCCCCGTGATCCAGTACACGGTAATACATAAATACAGGAAGAGCTTCAGCAAACTGATCTACATATCGCTCGTGCTCTATCTGGCAGTCCCGATAGCAATGGGCATAATACAGATCTTTACTTACGGCATATCCATAGTCAACATGGCGATGGTCCTTGTATCCATATCGCTTTATGTATTTACATACTTAGACATCAATGCCGAGGCCGTGAAGTCGCACCGATCAGAGATCGTCAAACTCGAAGAGGAACGTACCAGCGCGAGGATGCTTTTCGATGAGACCGTAAAGACCTTCGTAAACGCGATGGAGAAGAAGGACATCTACTCGCAGGGACATTCCTTAAGAGTTGCGCAGACAGCCTGGGATATAGCAAAGGAAGCAGGGCTCGATGAGACAGGGTGCGTCGAGGCGTACTACTCTGCGATGCTCCATAACATCGGAATGCTCACCATACCCGATACGATCGTGATGAAGCCCGGCAGGCTTAATGCCGAAGAGGCGGCCATCATGAAGAACCGCACGGTCGTGGGCTCTGAGATCCTGACTAACATCGAGGGCTTCCCGAACCTTGCAAAGAACGTCAGATACAGCGACGAGAATTTCGACGGCACGGGATACCCCGAAGGTCTTGCAGGCGATGCGATCCCCGAAGCATCGAGGATAATCGCCGTTGCAGATAACTACGACCGCTGGAGAAACGGCAGGCGCGGACATGCTGCGCTCCCGCCCCCGGTCATAAGAGAGGAACTCTTAAAGGCATCGGGAAGCAGGTTCGATCCGAGGTTCACCGTCGCCATGATCCACCTGATGGACAAGGAAGCACAGGGCAAGACCGGAGAAGCGCCCGTACTCGAAGGCGAGCTCGTATGCGGCAAATACAGAGAGACTATCTCAGCAGGCATCCCCTTGATCCCGCAGATCACGGAGATCAATTTCTCCGCAGAAGAGCAGGGCGAAAACGCTGCGCCCTCCATAATCATCTTCGATGCATACGATGCGAGAGTCCACGACAATCTAAACTCCATAAAGGAATACAAGTACGAGGAGTATGCAGAGGCCTGGTTTGACGGACACTTCATATCCACGAACGCAAGAAACATCAAGGCAAGCACGGCCGTATCTGAAAGGCTTGCTAAGGGCAAATACAAGATCACTGCAGGAAGGTTTGAAGACCACCTCCTTATCAAGATGACGAGCGAAGGCAAGATCGCATGCTTCATCGTGGCATTGCCCGATAACTCCAAGTCAGCTTATATCGGCATCACGGGCGAGAACTGCCACATAAAGGGTCTTACCGCGGTAAGGCTCAACGCCGAGATCAAGTCCATAAAGAAGATCGTAAAGAAGATCAATTACATAGACCGTATCGAATCCGATCTGCCTAACATCCAGATAGACCACACGAGGAACAAGTCTACTGTAGGCACCCTGATCGAAGAAGAACTCTTCATGGAATTCCACTCCATGAGCCTGCCTTCTTCAAACCTCGTATGGCACTGCCCGTATATCGTGCTCTTCTATTCAGAAGACGGTAAGGTTGGCGGCAAGGGCTATAAGGAATATGCATTAGTCAAGCTCTGCGGTGAGGTCTCGGGCGAAGAGGAGCATGCGGAAAATCACCTGAGCATGCAAAGGAACGATTCCTTCGCAGGCTGGGAAGAATGGAAAGCAAATAACAGGGAAGGCATCGAGTGCTCTGTCAGCATTTCCAAGAAGGGCAACAAGATAGTCTTAAGCTCTGAGACCTTAGGCATAGAGATCAATAACGAGACCATAATCTCAGACAAAGACACCACCTGCTACGCTGCCATCACAGGCGATATGGTAGCCATAACCGATATAAGGATCAGATAGTTCGCAAGAAAATATTCTGCGTATAAGGCTTATACGCTTTGTCCCGCCGGCACACAACTTTTGTCAAAAGTATAGACAGGGGAAATGGCCGGTGGTACTATAAATTACCCGTTTGGAAGCGGGAATGGATAAGGGACTCAAAACACACACGATTCACAACAAAACAAGATCCACCTCGGGGAACATGCGCCCCTGAGTCTCTTTGGCACCATTATCCTGGGAAAGGAGAAGAATTCACAGTTCAGCAAGTAGGCAAGAGTTTCACTTAAGATCGGAGGTATTAATGATCAAAAGTAAAGTTTATTGGCACAAGCCGGAAGTTGTAGAACCTGAAGACGAGAGACCCGTAGATACGGCGGTAATGACACCGGAGGAGGGATTGGCCCCGATGACAATGCGCTACATGAAGGAGGGAAGAGATTACCGATTCCCGCTCTCGATCGGAGGTTACAAGGAAAGAACATCCGTTTGGACAGGATTCTTCTTACCGTATGTATTCGGTACAAAAGCAATGGTTATGGAGATGCCGGGAGTAGCATACTGGACCGACAGGATCGAGTTCGGCAAGGAGAGCAGGAAGCTCTCAGACAGCGATGCCGAGACTGCCATCAAGTGGTTTGAGACTACTGAGAAGCTCCCCGAAGGAATGGATGTCGTCCTCGTTGTAACCAGAGACGCCGCAGGGGATTACGTTACGAGACCTGCGATCTATCTTCCCAAAGATTACCCGGCTGAATTCCTGGATAGGGAGAGGAGCGAGGTGATCGAAGCGGTAACTCAGGAGCCGGGATTCTTCGAATACTTTCGCCAGCCCGGCAGAGTCCCGATGTTCATCCACATCCCGGACGTGATCTACTGGTGCGACAGGACAGTTCCTTCAGAAGAGTCAGAAGAAGAGATCGTAATCGACACAGAGGAGGAGGGCTAATATGGAAACAGTAATAGTTTGGCACAAGGCAGATGAACACCCCAGATTCAATGTACGCATCCTCATCTCGAAGTTCATACAGGGAGACTGGCAGACCAGGATCGCCTTCTACTATCCCGCGGGCATGACGATCACCTACATGAAGGGTAACGAAGAGAAGGATATAGTCTTCGAGGAAGAGGGTTTCTACCTCGTATCAGAACCCCTGAGCCAAGACGACGAGCCAAAGTTCAAACTCGTTCATGGAGTGAGCTACTGGGCATACCTCCCGGTACCGGAATTTGAAGGCAGCAAGTTAAGAGAAGCATAAGAGTAGCGGGCACATGCCCGCTATTTTTTTGTCTCTTCTCTGCTCTCTGCTATGTAAGTGTAAGTCTTTTGCCTGTTAGACTTACAGTTAGAGTTACAGTTTCTCGTTTGTAAGTGTAAATGTAAATCTTTTACTTAATAGACTTACAGTTAGAGTTACAGTTTCCAATTTGTAAGTGTAAATGTAAGTGTTTAGCCTGTTAGACTTACACTTAGAGTTACAGTTTCCAATAGTTATTTAGAGTTTTATTTAGACTAAAGAGCAAAAGTCTAAAGTTTAGTCTAAATAATCTTCAGCTTCAGATAGAATTTAGAGTTTTGTTTAGACTAAAGAGCAATAGTCTAAAGTTTAGTCTAAATTTTTGTCTTCATTAGCGGAGTTCATTTTCCTTATGTATGTAAATATTAAGGTTTTCTATTATACTTATCCTGATAAGGAGGCGTTATGGAGAAGACTTGCAAGGGTTTAAGGGGTTATGAGATTGCAGCGGTTGCAGTCTGCTCTCTTGCGTGGTTCTTTATCGCATTTAATATTCCATATACGCACGACGATTGGGACTGGGGCCTTAAGATCGGCATGGACCATCTTATTAATGCGGACCTTAATTCAAGATATATGGGTAATCTCATAGAAGTCTTAATGACAAGGTCCGTGCTGCTCAAGACCTTGATATTAGGTCTGGGCTACAGCCTTATCCCTCTTCTTATCGCTTACTTTAACGAGAAGAATAGAGCTGCTGTCTATCTTCTGGGCAACATGTTCATGTTCTTCCTCGATAAGGAGCTTTGGTCCGAGTCCTTCGGCTGGGTAGCAGGCGCTGCAAACTATGTGATGGTAATGCCCCTTGTTATCTGCTGGATATATGTATTAAAGCATCTTCTTGAAGGCAGGAAGTATAAGGTATCTACTAGGGTGCTTTTTGCCCTTCTGGGTCTTGTGATGCAGCTGTTCCTGGAGAATATCGCTCTTGCAGTGTGCCTTATCGCACTTGCCGCGCTCTTTATTGCTGAAGATAAGATAAGTACGGGCTTAGTATTCGGCGGCAACCTTGCAGGCTTTCTTATCTGCATGTTCAGCGGAACTGTAAGAGACTTAGTAGGTACGGGCAGCGCTGTCGAAGGCTACAGGAGATTCGTCTTCGATATGGCTGATCCTTTTATGGTCAAGATAGGTAAGAGCCTGTCGTTCTTTTTTGCCGATTGCATGCCTCTTATCTACACAAAGTGGAATATGCCGGTATGTATCGCGATCCTTCTTGTCTTGAGCTTTATCGCATGGAATAAGAAGAACTATATATTCCTCGTATTGAACCTCGTCTGCATTACCCTGATGTTTATCCCGGCAGTGCGCACCTTTATGGGAGTATTTATATTTATTGCCGTAATGGCATCTCTTATCGTTCTTCTCTCTGATAAGTTTGCCTGCGGGCTGTGGTGCTTCCCCGTATTGGTTATCCTTCCTATGTGTGTCTTGGATAACTGGGGCCCGAGGCTCTATATAACGGTATTCCTTTTGCACCTGGTTATGCTCGGACATCTTATAAGCGTCGCAACTCTTAAGCTCTCTGATTCAATGAGCAAGATCCTTCTTATGGGTCTTTGCGCTCTTCTTGTTATACGAATGCTGCTTATGTGCCTTATCTACTTTGAGATCGGAAGGTGCAGCGCATCGCGCGCTTCGGCTATCTCTGATGCCGGGTCTGCTTCTGCTTCTGAGGTTTACCTTGATGCGTTCCCGCATGAGATGTATCTTTATGAACCTGATCCCGAGACTACTGAACGCATGGAGTACTTCAAGGCATTCTACGGTATCCCCGAAGATATGGATGTGATTATCGGTTAAGAGTTCCTGTATCTGTTGGGAGTCGTCTTAAATTCCTGCTTGAATACTCTTATCAGGTGGCTTGAATCGGTAAAGCCCGTGCCCGCACTTATCTGCTCTAAGTCCATACCCGTTGTCTTCAGAAGTTCGGAGGCTTTGGTCACTCTTACGTACTGGACATATTCTTTGAAGGTGCGGCCGAAGACCTTCTTGAACCTTCTTGCAAATCTCGAATAGCTCATGTTGCACATCGAGGCTACCTCGGTCGCTATCAGAGGCTCTTTTATGTTGGCGTCTATGTAAGATGGCAGGGCTTCTATATCCATATAAGTCTCGGCAGGTGCCGTGAAGAGATTGAGGTCTACGCCTGCATCTTCCCAGAGCCTTATCAGGCTGGTCATGACGATCTGAAGGTTGGCCCTGATTATGCCGATATATCCTATATTCTTTTGCTCCATCTCCAATACCGAGCCTTCTATCAGCATCGGGATGTTTGTGCTCTTCAGCTCTTCTTTTTTGAAGTGGATCTTTATGCTCTTATCTGATGCGAGGGACAGGAGTGCCGACTCGCTCCAGCTAAGATCTGTGCCCGGCGTAAACTTTATTACCGAATATCTGGTGTGCTCTTCGCCTGTCTTGATGGCATGCATAGCAGAAGGCAGGAGTACCACGAGATCTCCCGGCACTGCATCTATCTCGCTCCTTCCGACAGTGACCTTAACGCTGCCCTCTAATATATGCATTACCTCCATGAAGTAATGCCAGTGCATCCTTACTTCGTAGGTACCGTTGTGGTCTTCCGTGAAGCATTCGTATCTATGGTCCTTGATGTCAGAGTATTCGTATAGGTTTTGCATATTAAATTGCTATGTTTGTTATATTATGTGGCATGTTTATTATACTTTATTCTTCTCCCCGGATATATAGTTAATTCATCGACAATCCGTTTGGGAGGTATATTATGGTTGATGTTAACGGTAGATGGGCGCTCGTAACAGGCGCAGCAAGAGGTATAGGCAGACTTGCAGCTCTTTTCCTCGCTAAGAGGGGATGCAACATCATTGCACAGAGCAGAGACAACAAGCACACGGATGCATTAGTCAAGGAACTTGGCGAGCTCGGCGTAAAGAGCATCCAGGTTCAGTGCGAGCTCTCCGATCCCGATTCAGTCAAGGCTATGCTCAAGGCAATCGACGATATCGGCGTAAGGGTTGACATCGTCCTCAACAACGCAGGCATGCAGATCGCATACAGGACAGACTACATGGCAACACCCGTTGAAGATTACACCGTAAGCTTCATGATAAACACGGTATCACCTATGCTTATCTGCTATCACTTCCTTCCCAAGATGATCGAAAACGGTTTCGGCAGGATCGTAAACACAACCAGCGGTATCGCTTTAGAACCCGAGCAGGCAGGCTATTCCGCAAGCAAGGCAGCTCTTAATAAGGTTACTATCGATATCGGTTCCAAGCTCAGAGACACAGACGTTCTTATAAATCTCTGTGATCCGGGCTGGTGCCGGACAGACCTCGGCGGACCTAACGCACCCAACGCTCCCGAGAGCGCTATCCCGGGCGTTATCGTAGGTGCTTTTGTAGATGACAAGAAGTCAGGCAGGATCTTCTCTGCAGGCCAGTTCTATGACATGACTTTGGAAGAGGCAGTCAAGGCAGCAGAGGGCATGGACAGCCCGTATTAAGGAGGCAATATGAATATACTTCTTATAGGTGGAACCGGCACTATCAGCATGGCGATCACGCGCCTTCTCGCTTCGAGGGGAACGGATAACGTATACCTTCTCAACAGAGGCACGAGGACAGCAGAGCTTCCTTCCGGCATCAATGTCATCAATGCTGACATCAATGACGAGGAAGAGGTTAAGAGCAAGATCTCCGGCATGACCTTCGATGCAGTCTGCGAGTTCATCGGCTTCGTACCTTCACAGATAGAGCGCGACCACAGGCTCTTTGCCGGAATAACCGATCAGTATATCTATATAAGCTCGGCATCCGCTTACCATAAGCCCGTCGGAAGCTATGTGATAAACGAAGGCACATCTCTTGCTAATCCCTATTGGCAGTATTCAAGAGATAAGATCGCTTGCGAAGAGCTCCTCATGTCCTACTACAGGAATGAGGGCTTCCCGGTAACGATCGTAAGACCGAGCCACACATACGATAACAGGAGCATCCCTTTGGGCGTTCACGGCAACAAGGGAAGCTGGCAGGTAGTTAAGCGCATGATGGAGGGTAAGAAGGTAATCATCCACGGTGACGGAACGTCTCTTTGGACCATGACCTACAACACAGACTTTGCCAAGGGATATGTCGGTCTCATCGGCAACCCTCACGCAATAGGCGAAGCTTTCCAGATCACTAACGACGAGACACTTACATGGAATCAGATATACGGTACTATCGCAAAGGTATTAGGCGTAGAGCTTAACTGCGTACACGTATCCTCTGAGTTCCTAAGAGATGTAAGCGACTACGATTTCGAGGGCTCGCTCATAGGAGACAAGGCTTGCTCCGTTGTCTTCGATAACTCAAAGCTCAAGCGTGCAGTCCCGGGCTTTACTCCCGAAGTAAGGTTCGAACAGGGCGTTACTATGGCACTCAAGAATATCTTGGAGCATCCGGAATTCAGGGTAGAAGATCCCGAGTTCGACATGTGGTGTGACAAGGTCATTGAGACCATTGAGAATGCAAAGAAACAATTCTGATACACAAGACCATCCATACTTACAGATCCCCCGCCGCACCTTCTGCCATAGGCGGGGGATCTTCTTTTTGCAGTTCACCACAAAGTTTTTGCAATTCACCACTAAATCCGCAAATTGCCGATAGTTGGTATATCATTCAAAATGTAACCTCAGGGGAAAGGGGAATAGAAATGAAACACTTTAAGGGGATAGCGGTATTGTGTGCCTCTGCAATGGCAGCCGGGTTATTACCGGGATGCATGGCAGTGGAACCGGATGAAGTGGAGCCTTCCGAGGCTTCAGAGCCGGTTGCCTCGGCTGCCTTGGCAGAGGACGATTACTACAGCTACATCAATTATGACAGATTAGTTGACAGCGAGTTCGATTACGGAGATGCTACGGCAGGTTCAGCCTTCGATTCGAAGCTCATAACGCAGCAGGTAGAAGATGTAATTACTTCCACGGTTGCAGGCTCAGGATATGAAGAAGGCACCGAGGAATACATAATCCGGAATGCCTATAACAGCTTTATGGCTTACGATTTTGAAGGCAGCGACATCCCTTCCGATCTCGAAGAACTGTTTAATAGGATCGACAACGCTTCTTCGGTAGAAGAGCTTATGGCGATCGATGCCGAGCTCGTAAGCGAATACGGCACAAACAGCCTCATCGGTATTACGATAGGCTCAGACTATTTAAACAGCGGAGTATATATCCTTCAGGTAGATCAGTATAAATCGATCAACGGAGCTTCCTTCGAAGATCTTGAAGAAGACTATCAGCCGCTTAACACCTTGAAGGACAGATGCATGGCCGTGCTTGAGGCCGTAGGTCACGATGAAGAATATAGCGAGACAGTAGGCAATCAGGCCGGCTATATCGCTATGGATATCTATAACGCCACTGACATGAGCGTTGTAAGATCTTCTATGCCTTTTTATGCTTATCAGAGGATAACCGTCTCCGAATTAGATGAGATATTTACCAATGTGGACATTGAAGCTTATGTAGAAGCGCTCGGTATAAGCGCGGCTCCTTCGGATGCGGTAGGCATCGTTGACAGAGGTCAGATAGAAGGCGTCAACAGCGTGCTTACCGATGAGAATCTCGATGCTCTCAAGGCATGGGAGATGAGTATTCTCGCAGGAAATTATATGAGATTTCTAAGAGCCTTTGAAGGCCTCAGAGATTATTTTACGCTTGACTCAAGACCTATTGAGGAGCAGGCCATAAGTGAGATCGAGAGCACCTTTGTAGATCAGACAGATCCTCTCTTTGTCGAGCAATACTACGATGAAGAGACCGATCTTGCATTAAGGTCCATGTGTGATGACATCAAGGAAGGATATAGAGAGCTCATATCTTCAGCAGACTGGCTTACAGAGCAGACCCAAAATGACCTTCTCGTAAAGCTCGATAACATCGTATATGTTACGGGCAGCAATCAGACAAGGCATGACCCTGCGATCTATAAGGACTTAAATTACGATAACTACTATGAGCTGCTCGTTCAGTATAACAGGATAATCTATTTACAGAACCTGGAGCGTTTAGGAAGGGAAGCTGACAGAACTGAGGTATCCATGCCCATGCAGATCTTCAACGCGTGCTACGATCCCTGCCTTAACAACATCACGATCACGGTTGCGATCGCAAATGCACCCTTCTTTGATATCAATGCCGATTACTATACCAACTTGGGCGGTATCGGTGCGGTTATCGCACACGAGATGGGGCATGCTTTTGACAGCAACTGCATCAAGTTTGACGAGACCGGATCTTATGATCCATCCTGGATAGATGCGGATGATATCGCTACTCTCGAAGAGCGCAACGCTCAGGCCGTATCGTACTTCGAAGATAACTTCACGATCTATGGTATCTATCATGTCGACGGCGAGCAGACCTTAGGCGAGAACTATGCCGACTTAGGCGGTATGGAGTGCGTAACTTCACTTGCAAAAGACGACGAAGACTTAAGGCTTATCTTTGAGAATTACGGCCTCATCTGGGGCGAGAAGCTCACCGATACAGATCTTTTAGATCAGATCTATTATGACGAACACAGCCCGTCTTACATAAGGGTCAACGCGATCCTTTCCACTTTAGATGCCTTCTATGAGGCTTACGATGTCACCGAAGGAGACGGTATGTATATCGCTCCCGAAGACCGCATCTCAAGATGGCATTAAGGAGGGCTTTAAGATGAATCCGATAGTTAAGACAACATTAAAGAACATCTTCGGCAAGCCCTTCAGGACACTGCTCGTAGTATTCTCTATCTTTGTATGCTCTCTTGCTGCCGTGTTATGCTTTGATCTGGGCTCGGCAGAAAAGAAGCTGTTCGTTGATCTGTTTACGAAGGTTTACGGCAGCGCTGATTTCTATGTCACAAAGTATAACATAGTGCTGCCCGAAGATATGCCGGAGCATGTGACACTCAGCATGTACGGTTTCTCCGAGACTTATTATGACAACGTTGAAGGCGAGTACTATGTTGCAAAGGCAGATAAAGTGCATGTTGCAGGCTTCGAACCGGATAAGGCTTTTGAGATGGGGCTTTGCGAAGAGCTTAGCATCGCAGACGGCGAAGTTATAATTACCAGCGACCTTGCCGAGAAGAGGGACTATGCCGTAGGCGATACCATCATCCTCCATGACGCATCGAATGACGGACATGAGTTCACGGTAACCAAGATCGTTGAGAGCGATCCGAAGAGCATCCTGTTCAGAGGTTGCTCTTGCGCAGTAAACCTTAACGGAGCGAGCGTGCTCTCCTGTGGCAGGTCTTATCCCAATTTGTTCTTTATCGATATCAAAGACGATGCCGATATAACTGAGGCTCAGAATATCCTGAACAGGGAATTTGGAGAAGATGCAGTGCAATTCCTCGGCATCGACGCTACAACGCAGCAGATATTAAACCAGACGATGGGATTATTGTTCCTGCTGTTTGCGATCACTTTCCTTCTGGTCGTCTTTGTAACCTTCTCGGTCTGCGAGAGGATAGTCTCCGAGAGGATGTCCTTTGTCGGTACGCTTCGAAGCCTCGGTGCAAGCAATAAGAAGACATGTTTTATACTCCTTTGCGAAAACATCTTCTACGCGCTCGCGGGCTCAGTTCCGGCCGTAATACTCTATTCGATCATAAGGAATCCTCTTATAACATCCATCACCATGGTATCGGTAAGCGGAGAGAACATTGAGCAGGAGGTTCCGATGCTCTCACCTGTGCTTATCGCAGGCGTTATCATAGGCGCTGTACTGGTAGAGTGCCTGATCCCTTTGAACGCTCAGCTTAAAGCACTCCATACATCTATAAGGGACATCATCTTCGATAACAGGGACACCGAGTATAAGTTAAACAATAAGCGTTCCATCGCAGGTTTTATCCTGACCTTGATATCGCTTCTGTGCTTCTTTGGAAGGAGCAACATATTCGTTGCCAGCATCTGCATCTTTACGGGCGTTATAGGCTTAGCATTGCTGATGCCTCTTATCCTTAAGAAGGTAAGCGATCTGGTATTTAAACTTGCCCGCAGGCTCGGCGATGAGAGCATGGCTCTTGCTGCAAGAGAATCCTCGGCCCGTAAGAGCACGGTCAGCAGCGCTGTCTTGTGCGCAACTTCGGTAACGCTGTGTGTGATCGTGTATACGCTTGGCATGTCGTTTGCGGTGTTAATGGATACCTCCATCTACGATTGCGATGTCATTGCGATCTGTATGGATAAAGAGAAGTATTTCACTTATATAGATGACTTAGAAGGCGTAACACAGACAGAGACGATCTATGCCGAGATGGATAGTGTATTTGTCGGCGAAGCAGAGATCTATACCCAGGTGTTCGGATATCCCGAAGGCGGATACGAGCTTTATAGAGGTCTTTCCGGGCTGCCTGATAAGATCGAGTCCGGCACGGTCTATCTGGAGAACTCCTGGGCAAACAGGAACGGATATAGTGTCGGCGATACCATCAAGTATACCTTCGATCCTTACGGCGTCTTCCCGATAGAGAAGACATTTACCGTCGCAGGTTTCTTCAAGATCGCAAACAGTGATGCCCTTCAGAACAATATCTGTATCAGCGAGAAGGATTACCACGATGTGTTCCATTCACTGGTTGACCGCATCCTCATAAGGTGCGAGGATCCTGATGCTGTAAGTGGCCTCGTAGGCAAGTACTCGGCAGGTGTTATAGGCGACGTTCAGACCTACGATGAATATGCAGCAGAGAACGAGGCCTCCAACAGGTCGAGCAGGATGATCTTCAGTACCATAATAATCGCCGCTCTCGGCATGACTTTTGTCGGCATGGTATCTAACCAGCTTATAGGTTTTGTCGGACGCAAGAAGGAATGCGCGATCATGATAGCCACTTCTATGAGCAAGAAGAAGCTCATAGGCGTCCTTACGAAGGAGATGCTGATAGCATCCATTGCAGCGTCTCTGACGGGAGCTATAGCAGGAACGTATCTGATATATATCGTAGCTTACGCGGTAGCGAGCAGCGATGCGATCTCCCTTACGATAAATGTCCATCCGCTGTTCAATCTTATCTTCTGTCTGGCGATAATACCGGTATTTGCTCTTACGGTCTTATTCCCGGTAAAGCACTTAAGGAAGATCAGGATATCAGAAGAACTGAAGTACGAATGATAAATATGAGGTGATAAATATGAATACTATAATCGAAGTAAATAACGTAAGTAAGGCATTCGGCAAAGGCAGCAATCTCAATCAGGTATTAGACGACTGCTGCATGTATGTAGGCGAGGGCGAGTTTGTCTCACTCATGGGTGCGTCAGGCTCAGGCAAATCGACACTGCTGTATCTCATAGGCGGATTAGACAGACAGTTCGAAGGAAGCATTAAGGTGGCAGGTGAGGATATAACCTCTCTTAAGGAAGCAGCTTTGTCAGAGCTGAGGCTTAAGGATATCGGATTTGTATTCCAGTTCTATAACCTTGTAATGAACCTCAATGTCGAAGACAACATCCTCCTTCCTTGTGCGATAAACGGCAAGAAGAGATCAGACCTCAAAGCTGATCTTGACGAGATATTAGAGCTTACCGGACTTACCGATAAGCGCAGGGCGATGCCCCACACTTTATCGGGCGGTCAGCAGCAGAGAGTAGCTATCGCAAGAGCTGTCATGAACAGTCCGAAGATCATCCTGTCAGATGAGCCTACGGGCAACCTCGACGGCAAGGCCACGGTGGAGATCATGGAGCTGTTTAAGAAGCTCAATCAGGAGAAGGGCATAACCATCCTTCAGGTCACACACTCTCCCGAGTGTGCATCCTACGGCACGAGGACCATAAGACTGGAGAATGGCAAGACCGTCGGCTGAGTGGTAAACTTCTCGTATGAGGATAGCAGTAGTAGACGATGAACCGGTATTCCGCAAGCAGATAACGCAGCAGATATCCATGCTCTATGGCAAGGAGAATGTCAGCTGCTACCAGTACTCTGACGGAAGCGAAGTGATAAGGAGCTTTGAGAGCGGCTTTGGGCTCGACTGCGTCTTCCTCGATATAGAGATGCAGAACTTGGACGGTATGGAATGCGCAAGGCAGATCCGCACCTATTCCAGGGATATCCCGATAGTCTTTATCACTTCCCATACGGAGATGGCTATAGAAGGTTATGAGGTCCAGGCCTTCAGATTCTTAGGCAAGCCCGTAGATGACGACAAGCTTCTTATAACTCTTCGTGACTTGGAGCAAAAGCTTAAAGCAGACGAGAAGATCGTGCTCATTAAGGACGGCGAAGAACTCGTATATAACATTAACGATCTTATCTACGAAGAAGCTTCAAACAACTGCGTGAGATTTGTGTTTACGAAGGATACCATAGAGCTCAGGATGAAGCTTACGGAAGCGATGGCAATGGCAGACAAAGTCTCTTCTGACTTTTTTAAATGTCACCGTTCGTACTATATCAATCTGTCTCATGTAAAGAAGATGAGCCAGACCGATGTATTCATGGATAACTCGGACATCCTGCCTATCGCAAGAAGCTGCAGGGAGAGCGCAAGGAGCGCTCTTCTTGAATTTGTAAGGCGCAGAGGAAGGTAAGTATGCCTAAGCTCCTGCTCAAGACTATCCTTTATGTAATAGTGGTGGCAAAGCCGTGTTTTGCGGCGTTGCTGTCGGTCTATTTTGTAAGGGAAGTACTAAGATACAAGATCCGTAATGCAAAGCTTGCTTACGTGATTGCCGTAGCATACGGCGTTATTGCCACGGCAGTATTTTCCGTTATCTCCATGTCCGTTACGGGCACTGTGTTTTACGAGGAGTTTGTATTTTCGACATTAACCTTCATCTTAATGCTCTTTGTAGCCTTCAAGATGGAGGGGAAGATATGGCGCAGGATCATTGTCGTAGGACTGTCTACGGGGATCGTATTTGACATTAATAATGTATTTATCGCCTTAAGCTCGGAATTAAATCTTATCGAATTCCACGATTCGGGTAATGTTACCTTAATGGCCATCCGGGTCGCTCTGGTCGAGGTCATAACCTATGTGCTCGAATTCCTTCTGTTCAAGGCCATAGCCGATATGAGGAAGAAGAAGGACGATGTACCGCTGCCGGTACCCGTCCTTACGGGCTTCTGGTTTATCCTTAGTCTTTTTGTGGGAGTACTGCCTTCTGAAGAGCACGATACCATAGATCCTACCTTCATCACCTTGATGCTCCTGGGCATCGGCTTCATGTTCCTTCTGTTCTACATAAGAGCAGTAAGGAAGGAGAAGGAGGATCTTGTCATATTAAACCGTCAGAACGAGGAGTATCTCGAATCGCAGACGAGGTTCTTCCTATCGCAGGCAAAGGCTGATTCCGAGATAAGATCCATAAGGCACGACATGAGAAATCACCTGCAGGTGATATCCGTGCTGCTTCAGAATAACGAGACAACTAAGATAGAAGAATACTTGGAGCAGATAGGCGAAGACTTAAGCAAGACCGATATAAGCGCACACACCGGCAACCTGATAGCAGATGCGATCATTGCCGACAAGAAGAGCAAGGCAAGTGAAGCAGGCGGGCAGCTTGTAGTATCGGGCACGATAAGCGGCATAGACTTTGCTCCCTCTGATATGTGCAAGATCCTTGCAAACATATTAGACAATGCGATAGAGGCGATCTCGGATCCGAGGCTTAAAGATGTATCCGAAGACTACAAGAAGATAGAGCTCACCTTCAAAAGGACAGACAGCTTCTTCCTCATATCTCTGCGTAATCCCTGCGTTGACGAGCTTAAGATAACAAATGGCGATATCGAGACCACAAAGCAGGATAAATCAGAGCACGGCTTCGGACTTAAGAATGTAAGAACTGCAGTGTCTAATTACGCAGGAGAGCTCACCCTTGCCTGCGATAAGACCTCAGGAGGATATTCCTTCAGGACGGAGATCTTATTTCCTGTATCATAATAAGGAAAAGCCTACTGGTTTGTGGTATCTTAATATTTGGAATTAAGATATGGGAGGGATGATAAAATGCCACACAGTTCAGGCGGCGGTTCACACGGAGGCGGATTCCACGGATCTTCACACGGAGGCTCATCGGGAAGATCTTACTCAACTCACTATTTTCCCGGAGCAAGAAGATTCAGATACCGTGACGAGAAAGGTAACGACCGTTATGTCTACTCAACGGTGAAACCTCAAAAGCCGAGTATGTTCGGGGTTATAGCCCCCCTGGTGTTCGGCGGTTTTATGGGACTTATGATACTGCCGACGCTTTTCGCTTCTGCGCCCAAAAAGCTCACGGAGGATTACCCGGAGCCCGATGCATATGTCTATGACAACATAGGCGTGATAGCAGATGAGGATGCTCTTACGGATGAGCTTGAGGAATTCAGGGACATAACGGGCATATGCCCTGTTATCTACACTGTAGATGACGATGACTGGCAGTATGATTTCAGCAGGCTTGAAAGCTATGCCATGGATCTGTATACAGATAACTATGACGACGAGCAGCATTTTGTCATTGTCTATTCCATCGATTCAGAGCATATAGAAGATAACGATTTTGCATGGGAAGCAATCCAGGGCGACGAGACCGATCCCATAATTACAGAGAGCTTCTTCGAAGATTTCGGAGAGAGCCTTCAGGAGGAATTTGAAGACGAGCAGGAAGTAGGCGAAGCCTTTACGAAGGCCTTCAGAGCAGCAACCAAGCGTGCCGAAGATAGGATCAATCCTTCATCTTCCCGCAGAATAGCT
>JAIKWA010000065.1 GCA_024685135.1 Saccharofermentans sp. | reverse complement strand
GGAGAAATAGATATCCCCTTCTTCAAAACATTGATTATGGTTAAAAAATCTTCCGTCTTTCAGTCTAAACATAAAAACATTATATCAGTAATCCTTTAACCCAAGCCCGAGTTTGGATATAATTACTCAAAATCAAGAAGAGGTATCCTTATGAAAGTTGAATTCGGTTACGGCAAGACAGTGCAGGTTGTAGATATCCCCGATAAGAATCTTGACGGCATTCTTATGGCTAACGACATAGAGCATGAGAGGAAGGGCCCCGATGCGGTCAAATACGCATTGGAAAATCCCATAGGCTCGCCCAGGCTTAAGGACCTTCCCAAGAAGGGACAGAAGATCTGCATAATCACGAGCGATATCTCAAGGCCGCTTCCGAGCTTCGATGTAATCCCTTCTGTTCTTGACGAGCTCTATCTCGGAGGAGTGTCTCCTGAAGACATCACTGTTGTTTTCGCTCTCGGATCACACCGTAAGCATACCGAAGAGGAGAAGATCAAGCTCGTAGGAGAGCGCGTATATAACGAAGTAAAGTGCGTAGACAGCGATCCTGCCGACTGCATCCATATGGGAGATACCTCTGCCGGTACGCCCGTAGATATCACAAGAAGCGTAGCCGAAGCTGATTTCCGTATCGGTATCGGCAATATCGAATTCCACTATTTTGCGGGATATTCAGGCGGAGCAAAGGCTCTTATGCCCGGTGTATCCACCCCTGCCGCTATTCAGTGCAACCACTCGATGATGATCGATGAGAATGCATGTGCAGGTAGGATCGAGGGCAACCCCATAAGGAAGGATATCGAAGAATCTGAGACCTTCTGCCATTTGAACTTCATCGTAAATCCCGTATTAGACGAGCATAAGCACATTATCTTCTGCGTAGCAGGCGATGTTACAAAGGCCCACAGAGAAGGCTGCAAGTACTTGGATAAGATGTACCGCAAGCCTCTCAAGAGAAGAGCCGATATCGTTATCGTTGCCCAGGGCGGCGCTCCTAAGGATGCCAACTTGTACCAGACGCAGAAGGCTTTGGACAACTCAAAGTATGCAGTAAGGGACGGCGGCACGATAATCGTTATCGGTGCCTGCAATGAGGGGTTAGGTTCTGCAAAATTCGAGGAATGGCTTACTACCGCAAATACTCCCGATGAGCTCATAGAAAGAGTTGCAAAGGACTTCCAGTTAGGCGGACACAAGGCTGCTGCCATCGCTATGGTATTGAAGCATGCCGAGATAGATCTCATATCCGAGATGGACGACGATTTTGTAAGGAGCATCTTCTTAAAGCCTATGCATAGCGCTCAGGAAGCCTTCGATGCGGCATATGCAAGATACGGCGAAGACTGCAGCGTAATCTGCATGCCCTTCGGCGGTGCTACTCTCCCTATCCCTCCGGAGAACGCTTAACCTTCAACTAAACTGCCGGATCCACTCTCTATAGGCGTAGGAGAAGGATTCTTAAGGAATTCCTCGTACTGCGCAGGTGTCATGCCGGCATCCGAACCCTTCATTAAGGTTTCCAGGATAACGAAGCTGATGCAGTTGATCCTTATCTGGAGAAGGTCACCTGACTTGTCCATAATACCGTCTTCATCAGTATCCGTATCTTCCTGTCTCAACACGGAATCAAGAAGAGCAGTAGAATCCAGTACCGTTCCCCTGATATTACCGCCCATACCCTGGAGATTAAGGTTCTTGGTCTCCTTCATGTCCTCTATCCTGGTGAAGTTGTAATCAAAGCTGTCAAAGTAGACTATAGGGATCCCGGCGTTATCGAAAGGAACATAGTCGGACTTATTTGCAGACACCTCGTTATATCTGTCAATTGTGCCATTACCGTCAAGGTCCGTGCTGACGCCTGACTCGTTATATAAGATATCGAACTTATAGTTGGAATATAGCGTATTGGCATAGCAGACATCGTAGGTCTGATAGAGCTTACGTCTCATCTGATATCTTGTCTGATCGTTAAGCGAGTTATAGCCTGCAGATGCATAGATCTTATCCCCTGCATAGATGCTGTCGATACAATACATCACATCTATCGATTCGCGCTCTTCGGCACTTAGATTATTAAGGAATGTATTTGCTCCCGCAAAGTTATCGTTACCTGCACCGAAGGCTACAAAATACACATCGTAGCCCATGTCCCGGTAATCCTTTGCATGAGCGAGACATGTAAGAAGGCAGCCTATGCCCGAAGCGTTATCGGAAATTCCGTCGTAGGTATACTCCGAGCCTGTACTGTCTATCGCAGATAACATGTCATCGTAGTGAGCACCGATCACTGCGATCCTGTGCTTTAAGTAGTAATTACCTAAGCCGTCATCCACATAAAAGCCCGTGCCCTCGATCTTTACATAGTAGTTATTGGAGGTCTGTCCGAAGTTGCCGCCAACCTGCTGGACCACGGGCTCGTAGCCAAGAGCTCTCATCTCTGATGCGATGAATTCACCGGCCTCAAGTTCCTGAGATGAATACGGTGTCCTGTTGGGGTAAGTGCTTGCAAGCTGTCTTGCTATATCAGCTCCGTATGAGCCGTAATCTGCGGGCTTAACAGCCTCACCTTCCGAGCTGCAGCCGGCCATGGGGATAACCAGGAGCAAAAGCGCCATTACTATTGAAATCAACTTATATGTTCTCTTGTTCATCAGCAAATTATATCAAGCCTTTCCGAGAATAATCCGAGGGCTGAAGCTTTATCGAGCGATCTAATAGCCCATTTGCCATTGTCGTAATCGACTACGCTAAAAGGTCCTTCGCCCTTCCTGTCTAATATCGAATCAAGAGACTTCATGATCATGGACTTGGCTACGCCTTCAAGCTTTGTGGGAAGGCCTAACTTGGCATAGATGGCGCCCAAAGCCTGTCTGCCCGCTTCGGGCATGCAGGAATAAAGGCTTAAAGCCAGCGCCTGACCTTCGGAATAGTTCATAAACCTGAAGTAGCCTTCGATAGCATGCGCTATCTCCGAGCCCAGGGTAAGAAGCTGAGGATTCTTGCTCTCGATACGCGATCTTGCAGAATAGACTCTGTTCAAAAAGATCCTGAAATCCTGTCCTTCGGTTATAAGACCGTTAATGAGATCGGTATCTATGAGAACGGCAAGCCTTATGATCGGGGCAAAGCCGTTGTTCTTATACTTGGAAGGAACCGTCTTAAGAAATGACGGGTCGACGAATACTGCTTCGGGGCTTACCTCAGTCCTTACCGCATCCTTATACTTGCCGGAATTAAGGTATGCAATATCTGCTACCGTGCTCTCAGCCATGGAGGAAAGTGTCGTAGGAACCAAAATGAGCCCGGCACCGCCGCCGTATACAGCCTGAGCGAAGGAAGCACAGTCGAGCACTCCTCCGCCTCCTAAAGCAATGATCCAATCGCCGGCACCTAAAGCCGCTTCCGTAAGATCGAAGGTAATGTCATGGACGCTCTTGAGGCTCTTGGAGCTCTCTGTTGCTTCGCAGCATATGAGCTGGGGCTTGATATTCCTTATGAGGAACTGGCTCTCGAACTGATTGTAGTAGTAACCGCTTACCTGTCTGTCAGATACGATAGCCACCTTGAAAGGAGTTAAATCCGTCCTTCCGAGGTTAAACTTCTCTAAGATATAGCCTGCAACAAATTCAGAAGCTATTCCGTTGCCGCAGAAACAATCGTAATTCCTGTTGGCTTCAAGCCTGTCCAAATCGCTTACCTCCTTATAAATAATTTGTATATTACCACAAAAGTGATAAAATTAACGAATTGATTATTTAAGAGGTAATTTCACGATGAAAATAAGGACACGATTTGCTCCCAGTCCTACAGGCTTTATGCATGTGGGCAACCTTAGAACCGCACTCTACGAATTCCTTACCGCCAAGCACGAAGACGGTACTTTTGTACTCAGGATCGAAGACACCGATCAGGAGCGTTATGTCGAAGGTGCTACTGACGTAATATATAACACAATGAAGCTTGCAGGCCTTACTCACGACGAAGGCCCCGATATCGGAGGCGACTTCGGACCCTACGTACAAAGCGAGCGATTAGATCTTTATAAGCCTTATGCCGAGCAGCTCGTCAAGGAAGGCAAAGCATACAGATGCTTCTGCACCAAGGAGCGCCTTGCTTCCTTAAGAGAGAATGCACCCGAAGGAACCGTTGTAGGTTACGACCGTCACTGCAGAGACCTCTCTGAAGAGGAGATCAATAAGAACCTCGAAGCAGGTATCCCCTACGTTATCCGTCAGAAGATGCCCTTAGACGGCGTTACCACTTATAACGATCTCGTCTATGGTGAGATCTCTTTCCCTAATGCTGACTTGGACGATCAGATACTTCTTAAGACTGACGGATATCCCACATATAACTTTGCAAATGTAATAGACGACCATACCATGGGCATCACGCACGTAGTAAGAGGCTCTGAGTATCTGTCTTCTACACCTAAATACAACCTCTTATACGAGGCCTTCGGCTGGGATATCCCCACCTACATCCACCTGCCCCTCATAATGGGTAAGACCATAGACGAGGAAGGCAAGGAAGTCGTATCCAAACTCTCAAAGAGACACGGCTCAACAGGCTTTATGGACCTCGTAAACGAGGGTTATCTCCCCGAGGCGATAATCAACTATATAGCGCTCCTCGGATGGGCACCTGAAGGAACGGAAGAGATCTTCACATTAGATGAGCTCATAAGGCTCTTCGATATCACAAGGATCTCCAAGTCCCCTGCTGTATTCGACTACGACAAGCTCGCATGGGTAAATGCAGAGCACATCAAGCGCATGAGCGAAGAGGAATTCCTCAAGTCAGCTAAGCCCTACTACGACGAAGCAGGCATCACGAGCGAGAACTACGCTCTGTTAGATGAGCTTCTTAAGCCCCGTATAACCAAGTTCAACGAGATAACTGATAAGCTCTCCTTCGTAAAGGATTTCACAGAGTTTGACCTCAGCCTTTTCGAGCACAAGAAGAGCAAGTCCACTCTTGAGACATCAAAGCAGATGTTAGAGCTTGCTGTCCCCGTATTGGAGGATACTCCCTGGGAGCGCGAGGCACTTACCGAGGCAATGAAGTCTCTTGCCGAGGCCCAAGGCGTTAAGAATTCCGTTGTAATGTGGCCTGTCAGGATCGCTGCAGCAGGTGTTGCTGTAACTCCCGGCGGATGCTCGGAAGTAATGCTCCTTCTGGGTAAGGACGAATCGATGAGAAGGATAAAAGAGAGCCTTGCAAGGCTTTGATAAGGAGTACATATGGCAGATTCCAAGAATTTTATTTGGCAGATTATAGACGAAGAGCTTGAAGAAGGCGGAAGAGTTTACGGCAAGAAGATCCATACCCGCTTCCCTCCCGAGCCTAACGGTTACCTTCACATAGGACATGCAAAGGCCTTAGAGATCGACTTCGGCACGGCTGAAGCTTACGGCGGCATGTGCAATCTCCGTATGGACGATACTAATCCTACCAAAGAGGACGAGGAATTCGTTGAAGCGATAAAGGAAGATATCCACTGGTTGGGACACGACTGGGACGACAGATTCTTCTATGCTTCAGAGTATTTCGAGCAGATGTACGGCTTTGCCGTAGAGCTCATCAAGAAGGGCCTTGCATATGTATGCGAGCTTACTCCCGACCAGATGCACGACATGAGAGGAGACACAAAGACTCCCGCAACTTCTCCTTATAGAGACAGACCCATCGAAGAGAGCCTCGATCTTTTTGCAAGGATGAGAGCCGGTGAATTCGAAGACGGCAAGATGACCTTGAGAGCAAAGATCGATCTCGCATCAGGTAACTTCAACATGCGCGATCCCGTTATCTACAGGATCAACCACCTGCCCCACCACAGGACCGGAAACACATGGTGCATCTACCCGATGTACGATTTTGCTCATCCCATAGAAGATGCTCTGGAAGGCATCACACACTCCCTTTGCTCTCTTGAGTTCGAGTCACACAGGCCTTTGTACGACTGGGTGGTAAACAACATCTCCGTTGAGACAAAGCCCAGACAGATAGAGTTTGCAAGACTCGGCATCACACATACTGTCCTTTCCAAGAGAAAGCTCAGAAACATGATCGAGTCCGGCATAGTAACAGGCTGGGACGATCCGAGAATGCCTACACTCTGCGGCCTCAGGAGACGCGGCTATACACCCGCCTCCATCCACAACTTCACGGAGAGGAACGGCGTTGCAAAGGTTAATTCAGTCGTAGACTTCGCTTTCCTTGAATATTGCTTAAGAGAAGACCTTAACGAGAACGCTAAGCGTGCAATGGCAGTCATCAATCCCGTTAAGCTCATAATCGATAACTATCCCGAAGGTCAGACTGAGGAATTCGATGTCGAGAACAACCCCAAGGACGAGACGGCAGGTACGCGTAAGGTCACATTCTCCAGGGAGCTCTGGATCGAAGCGGAAGACTTCATGGAAGTCCCTGCCCCCAAGTACTTCAGGATGTTCCCCGGCAACGAGGTCCGCCTTAAGTCTGCTTATGTAGTTAAGTGCGTATCCTGCGATAAGGACGCAGACGGCAATGTTACCGCAGTTCACTGCGAATACGATACCGAATCGAAGGGCGGCAACCCCGCTGACGGCAGAAGGATCAAGTCAACTATCCACTGGGTAGATGCAAATAACTGCATCGACGCAGAGATAAGGCTCTACGACAGACTCTTCACGACCGAAATGCCTGACCTTGCAGAGTGCAACTATTTAGACTTTATAAACCCCGATTCACTTACCGTGATCGAAGGTGCAAAGCTCGAGAAGTCTTTGGAGGATACTAAGCCTTCTGACAGGTTCCAGTTCTTAAGAACAGGCTACTTCTGCGCTGACAGCAAGGACTCGAAGCCCGGTCATCTGGTATTCAACAGAGCGGTATCCTTAAAGGACAGCTACAAGCCCGAATGAAAATCATATGACGCCTGACGTAATTTTGGATTAAGTTTTCTGAACCTAATTCGTTTTACAAGCGGTTTCTTTCATGTAATAATCGCATTATGTTCAAATATGCGGTATTTATGGAAAGGACGGAAGTTTATGGCGGACATTTTTGATTTCAAGGACAGAGTAGCGATCGTTACAGGTTGCTCAACAGGTTTAGGCGTTCAGATGGCAAAGGCACTTGCCGGCCAGGGTTGTAACATCGTAGCTGTCGCAAGAAGACAGAACCTCATCGATGAAGTAGCAGCAGATATCGCCAAGGAATATGGAGTTAAGACTCTCGCAGTCAAGCTCGACATCACAGATACAGCGGCAGTAGATGCAGCTGTTGATGAGATCTTAGAGAAGATGGGAAGGATCGACATCCTCGTTAACAACGCAGGTACAGGCGCTGTAGCACCTGCTGAAGACATTACAGACGAGCAGTTCTATAACGAATTCAACATCGATCTGTTCGGTTCCTTCAGAGTTGCAAGAGCAGTTGCAAAGAAGGCAATGATCCCTGCAGGCTTCGGCAGAGTCATCAACATCTCTTCCATGTACGGTTTGGTAGGCAACAAGGTTGCACCTGCATCCCCTTACCACGCAGCTAAGGGCGGCGTTGTAAATCTCACAAGAGCACTCGCTGCTGAATGGGGTAAGTACGGCATCACAGTAAACAGCATCTGCCCCGGTTACTTCTACAGTCCTCTTACAAAGGAGACTTTGGATTCCGAGTTCTTCCAGGCTAATGCTAAGACCATGATCCCTCTCGAGAGATATGGTAACGAAGGCGAGCTCGACACAGCAGTATGCTTCCTCGCATCACCTGCAACAACTTACGTAACAGGTGTAGCTCTCCCCGTTGACGGCGGATATACCTGCATGTAATGAAGCAGAAGCTAAATCAAAAAGCGTAAAAGAAAATAGAGAAGCGGGCATCAGCCCGCTTCTTTTATTTCAAAGACAAAAAAGGTAAACCTATCTGATCAATTAACCTTATTGACAGGCTCACCCTTAAGGAAGGCTTCGATGTTACCTGCCGCTGCTGTGATAAGCCTTGCACGGGTCTCTTTGGGAGCCCAGGCGATATGCGGTGTGATGTAGGTGTTGGGAGCATCCATAAGCGGGTTATCAGCCTTCATGGGCTCTACTGATATTACATCGCAGCCGTATCCTGCGACCTTGCCCTCCTTAAGAGCCTTTGCCATATCCTCTTCGTTTACGACAGGGCCTCTCGCGCAGTTTATTACCATAACGCCGTCTTTGCATTTGGATAAAGCCGAAGCGTCAATTAAATCTCTTGTATCTTCTGTAAGAGGACAATGAAGGGTTATTACATCTGCCCTGCCAAGTACATCTTCAAGTTTATACTCGTCGCTGTTTCTTATCGTATGAGGAACCTTAAGAACGTTCATGCCTAAAGTCTCTGCGATAAGCGCTACCCTCCTGCCGATCTTACCCATACCTACAACCGCAATATCCTTGCCGCAAAGCTCGGTAAGAGGCTTTACCCAATAGCAGAACTGCTTGGATCTTATCCAGTCGCCCTGCCCCACGGAAGCGTTATGGAGACCTACATTGTTGCTCATCTCAAGAAGTAGAGCTATAGCCATCTGAGCTGTCGCAAATGTCGCATACTCGGGAACGTTGGTTACCACTATCCCCTTCTCAGTCGCTGCTTTAAGATCTACGACGTTATATCCGGTCGCAAGTACTCCGATGTATCTTAAGCAAGGAAGGGCTTCTATTATCTCCCTTGTAAAGCATGTCTTGTTTGTAATAGCGATCTCGGCACCTTCAAGCCTCGGTATAACTTCACCGGGCTCAGTAAAATCGTATGCGATCACTTCGCCGAAACGTTCAAGCTCGCCCCAGGACAGATCACCCGGATTTGCCGCTGAAGCATCTAATATAACTATCTTCATGTTTACTCCTTAATATCCTGCAAGGAATTCCTTTGTTCTCTGCTGCTTGGGATTGCTTACGAGCTCAAAAGCAGGACCTTCCTCAACGATGACACCGCCGTCCATAAAGACGATACGGTCTGCTACATCTCTTGCAAACATCATCTCGTGCGTAACTATTACCATCGTCATGTGCTCTGCTGCTATACTCTTTATAACTTCGAGCACGCCCTTTGTAAGCTCAGGGTCCAAAGCAGATGTCGGCTCGTCGAAAAAGATGATGTCAGGATCTGCCGCAAGGGCTCTTGCTATAGATACTCTTTGCTGCTGACCGCCGGAGAGATTACAGGGATAGCTGTCAGCCTTATCCTTTATATCCATCTTGGCAAGAAGATCGTCGCAGATCTGATCAGCTTCGTCCTTGGATTTGCCGAGGACATGGATAAGGGATTCCGTTATATTCCTTCTAACCGAGAAATGCGGGAAGAGATTAAAGTTCTGGAACACGAGACCGAATCTCGATCTGATATGCCTTAGCTGATCCTTGGTAGCATACTTTATCTTGCCGCCTTGCATATCGCAGAGCGTATCACCTGCAATAACGATCTTACCGGAATCTATATTCTCTAATGTAGTTGCGCAGCGAAGGAGAGTAGACTTACCACCGCCCGAAGGACCTATTACCGCTACTACTTCTCCCCTTTTGACCGTAAGATCTATACCCTTGAGTACTTCAAGATCTCCGAAGGATTTATGTATGTTCTCCATTATCAGGATATTGTCAGTGTTATTCATGTTAAACCTCAGGAATAGTATGCCATCGAATTCTCGATCTTGGACATTAACAGTGCAATGACGGCATTCATAAAATAGTAGAAGACGCCGACTACAAGGAACGGGACTATGGATACCTGCTTGGAAGCAAGGCTGCTCGCCATGAAGAACATCTCGGATACCGACAGTACCTGAGCAAGCGATGTATCCTTAACGAGAGTTATTACCTCGTTACCTACCGAAGGAAGTACCCTCTTTATAACCTGAGGGAGGATTATCTTGAAGTATGTCTGGCTCTTGCTGAAACCCAATACCTGTGCAGCCTCGTACTGGCCCTTGGGCATGGACTGTATTCCGCCTCTGAAGATCTCGGCAAAGTATGCCGCATAGTTTAAGGTAAAACCTATGATCGCTGCGATAAAACGGAAGTTAAAAGGTCCTATCTTAATACCGCCTGTAGATATACCGAACAGATAGTAAGGACCATAGTAGACTATAAGGAGCTGAAGCATCAGAGGCGTACCTCTCAATATGGAGATATACACGCCGAAGATAGCGGATACTATCTTATTCTTGCTCATCTTGCCTCTTGCGACCGCAAGGCCCAGAGGAAGCGATAAGATAAGAGTAAAGAAAAAGATACCTGAAGTATATTCAAGGCCTTGAAGGATCTGCAGTATGGATGTGAGTAAATCTTCTTTCGTCATGAAGGCATAACCCACCTTCCCGTATATTCGATCCTGTAAGCGTAGTTCCACATAAACTCACCCGTACGTTCGTCATAAGTGACATTCCTGACGCAACCGTCTTCAAGCGGAGGGATCGAATATGTCTCAAGCTCAACGAATATCTGCTGCACTGCAGCCAGGCGCTCTTCTTCGGTCATGTTCTTGTAGTATTGTGATCTTACAAATCTGTCCAGGCAGCAATCGACAAAATCGATATTGAATTCGTATCTTGTCTCATATGAATCCACATCTACGAATTTTGTGCAATCATCGATAAATGAATGCGCATCAAACGGCTCCCCTGAGGTGCAACCGGCAAGTAAAAAGATACAAAGGATAACTACTGTCAAAGACTTTCTCATAGCGGAGATTATAGCATAAAAAAGGGCCTCGAACACGGATATTCGAGCCCCTTATGAATTTACTTATAAGCTGATCTTATTTAAGTATAGTGATGTCCTCACCAAACCACTTGTTGGAGATCTCTGCGAGTGTGCCGTCAGCAGCCATCTCGTCTAAGGCACCCTGGACCTGATCTCTTAACTCTTCGTTGCCGAGGAGGAAGCCTACACCGTACTCTTCCGTAGCAACAGTCTCATCAAGGATGATCATGTCCTTACCGGATGTGGAGATCTCGTATCTTGCTACGATCTCATCCATAACGATAGCATCAACATTGCCTGCCTCAAGATCCATCAGAGCGTTGAGATAAGAATCTTCCTGAATGAGCTCACCGAATGTTGAAGTAAGATCTTCATTCTCCTCGAGAGCTGCAAGTCCTGATGAATCCTTCTGTACTGCAACTGTAAGACCTGCAAGGTCAGCAAGTGTGGAAACACTTGATCCGTTGTTTACCACAACTACCTGAGCATTAGCCATATAAGGCTCAGACCATGTGTATGAATCCTCTCTGCCGCTGATCGTAAAGCCGTTCCAGATGCAATCGATATTGCCTGAAGCGAGCTCCTGATCCTTTGCGTCCCAAGCGATAGGCTGAAGAACGAGCTCGTAATCCAATCTCTTCGCAACTTCTGCTGCAAGATCGAGATCGAAGCCTACATAGCTTCCGTCGTCATCCATAAAGCCCATCGGAGGGAATTCGGAATCGAAGCCTACTACGAACTTCTCCTTCTCTTCCCCGCTAGCATTTGTGCCGGTCTGGCATCCTGCGAGGGGCATAACGAGCATAGCGCAAGCCATAACGGCTGCAAAGATCTTTTTAAGTTTCATAAAATCCTCCTTATGTAACCTACTTTATTAAATGAAACTCTAATATTATTTTGTACCGAAGATACGGTCTCCGGCATCACCTAATCCGGGAAGGATATAGGCATTCTCATTGAGTTCTCTGTCAACATTGCCGATATAGATCTCAACGTCGGGATGAGCCTTTGCAAGACGCTCGATACCCTCAGGTGCGGCGATGATGCACATGAACTTTATATTCTTACCACCATGATCCTTTATAGACTGGATAGCATCAACTGCTGAACCGCCTGTTGCGAGCATAGGATCTACGACCACGATAAGTCTCTGATCGATAGGATCGGGAAGCTTGCAATAGTAATCGTGAGGCTCGTGAGTCTCAGGGTCTCTGTAAAGACCGATATGGCCAACCTTGGCAAGAGGCGTAAGAGCCTGAACGCCGGGAACCATACCGAGGCCTGCGCGAAGAATAGGAACGATAGCGAGCTTCTTACCGTCGATCATGGGCACGCTTGTTTCTTCAAGCGGTGTCTGGATAGTTACTTCCTTGAGGGGAAGATCTCTTAAAGCTTCATAGCCTTCAAGAGTAGCTACCTCCTCAACGAGCTTACGGAATTCGTAAGTACCCGTGTCAGTCTTCCTCATAAGTGAGATCTTGTGCTTGATAAGAGGATGTTCCATTACATGAACATTCGTAAAATCCTTGTACTGCATACAAAACTCCAATCAAAAATATTGGTAATACACCTTAAATAATTTTAATTTACTTGGGAAATAAGTCAACAAACTATCTGGTGAGATAGTAATCCGGATTCTTCAGTCTGGTGACAAATTCATCTGAAGGAAGAGGCTTATCGAACAGGAAACCCTGTACCATCTCGCAGCCGTTATCCTCCAACATCTTAAGATGCTTCTCGGTCTCTGCGCCCTCGGCAATGCAATGCATACCAAGATCGTTTGCAAGACCTATGACATGCTTCATCATGATGATCTTGCGATCCTCATTATCTATGTCATCTGATGAGACGATAAAAGATCTGTCTATCTTGAGCTCATCGAAAGGGATATCCCTTATCATGCTCATAGAAGAATAGCCGACTCCGAAATCATCAACAGAAGTCTTGATACCTTTGTTCTTAAGAGCCATGACTATATTTCTGAGTCTGTTCTGATCAGCTTCATTGGTCGTCTCGGTAAATTCGATTATCACTAACTCATGCGGGATCGAATAAGAGTCGATCACAGAACAGATATCTGAAGCAAGCCTGATATTGTTGAGGTGTCTTCTTGAGAAATTAATAGATATCGGAACGGCTTCAATTCCCTGATCGAGCCAGCCCTTGATCTCAACACACAGTCTCTTAAGCATTACAAAATCGAGTGCGCATATCCTTCTTGATCTCTCAAGGACAGGGATAAACTCGGCCGGAACTACATATTCACCATTGGTAAACCACCTGCACAGAGCCTCTGCGCCGATGAGCTTCTTATCAGCAACTGATACCTTAGGCTGGAAGAAAGGAACAAATGTCGGTTCGGCTATAGTAGCATCGAAAGTCATCTCGATCATCGTGGAGTGAGCATTGATCCTGATTATATCGTCATCATAGAACAGATAAGGAACATGCTTTATGAACCTTGCAATTGAAAGCGATTGCTGAGCTCCGTCAAATGCAACGGCGTGATTAGGCTCATCGCCGTTAAAGATATAGATACCGGCAACAGCGCTCATATAGACCTTATCACCGTTCTCATCTTCGATCTCACAGGAAGATATCTTCCTAAGAACCGCATCAAGATGTTCTCTTCTTAAATAACAACCGAAATTATCTCCGCCAAAACGCCATAACAATTCGTCATCTTCGAGGATAGACTTAACTTCCCTCATAAACTTAAACATAAGATTGGACGCCTTGGCAAATGTATAACTCCTGTTAACCTCACTCATACCGCGGACGTTCATGAACATAACGACATATCCGATCGTATCATTGGATGCGATCCTCTCTTCAACAAGCTTCCTTGCATATGCCGTACTATATTCACCGGATATAGGATCGTGGTATGAGAGATATGTAAGACTCTGGAATATCTTCATCTTACCCTTGATGAGGATGAGCATCCTTGCAACCGAATAAGCAAATTCACTTTCCTCGGGTGACCAGAAGGTACCCTCAAGAGGGAATACACGGAAAGTACAAAAACCTCCTAAGGCTTTGGGGTCTCTGAATTCGACACCTGTATTCTTAGAAGGTTTCTTGCTGTCGTAGAAAACCAGATTGAGATTGGCGTTACCCTGCTTATACGCATCTTCCGAAAGGTATTCAAGAAAATCCACCTTAGCTATCTTAAATTCCTCTGCAAACTCGGCGATCGCCTCTGAATCTGCTCTGCAAAAAAACTGCTTGATAGCTAACTCTTTATCAATAAAACGACGTAATACAACATTTGGATCCATAGGCATCATTTTATCAGTTTGATTCGCTTTTAACTATATCTTTTGTGTTAAGATAATAAAGATTATTTTAATAGGAGGTCTGTTATGAGTAACTCTTCACTGCAAGAGGGCGCGATCTACGATGCCAAGAAACTTGGTCATGGTCGCGTCCTTATTCTTGGTCTGCAGCATATGTTTGCTATGTTCGGATCAACGATCTTAGTACCCGCTCTTACAGGTTTATCTGTATCTGCAACGCTCTTATTTGCCGGACTCGGAACGCTTCTGTTCCATGTATTGTCCAAAGGTAAAGTCCCTGCATTCTTAGGTTCATCCTTCGCTTTCCTTGCAGGTTATTTTGCAATCGCACCTCATGGCGAGGCAGAGCTGCTTCCCTATGCTTGCTTCGGTGTAGCTTGTGCGGGACTTGTTTATCTTATACTGGCATTACTGTTTAAGATCTTCAGTGTTAATACGGTAATGAAGTTCTTCCCTCCTATAGTTACCGGACCGATCATCATCGCTATCGGTCTGTGCCTCTCGGGAACAGCCATCAACAGCTGCTCTACCAACTGGCTTGTAGCAGTAGTTGCCATCATAATCATCTTAATGTGCAACATCTGGGGTAAGGGTATGGTTAAGATCCTCCCTATCCTTCTAGGCGTTGTAGGCTCCTGCGTACTCTGCATTCTTATCACACTCGGCCCGTCTGAAGTTATCAATATCGGCGGTGCTGACTACTATGCGATCGCAGGCAATCCCAACTTCCAGCTCTTCTCTGTTGCAAGCATCGAGAACATCAAGAACGCTGCATGGGTCGGTGTACCCTTTGAATACGAGAACACTGTATTCAACATCTTCACGAGCGGCAACATGAACACGGCTCTTCTCATCAATGCCGTAGTTACGATAGTACCTATCTCATTTGCAACTATCGTTGAGCATATAGGTGATATATCCGCTATATCTTCTACAGTCGGCCAGAACTACATCGCTGATCCCGGTCTCCACAGAACACTCTCAGGAGACGGTCTTGCAACAACACTCGCATCCCTCTTCGGAGCTCCCGCAAATACTACTTACGGCGAGAACACAGGCGTTCTTACATTATCCAAGGTTTATGACCCTGCAGTTATCAGACTTGCTGCATTCTTTGCGATCCTCTTCTCCTTCTCACCTAAGCTTGCCGCATGCATCTCTGCGATACCTACACCTGTAATCGGCGGTATCTCACTCGTACTCTACGGCATGATCTCAGCAGTCGGTGTAAGAAACATCGTAGAGAATAAGATCGACTTCTCAAAGACAAGGAATGTAATCATCGCAGCAATCATCCTCGTTCTTGCGATCGGTGTTACCTATTCTTCAGCAGGCGCGATCAAGATCCCCGTTGGAGAGAAGGTTGAGCAGCAGACTGTTCAGTATATCGAAAACAATGGTGAGAAGATCTATCTCGATGCAGACGGCAATGTCACTTATCCTGCAGATTCAATCCCTGCTTCTTCTAAGATCATGGAAGAGACTATAGATGTAGCATCACCTGTAGTTACCATCTCCCTGTCAGGTCTTGCTCTGGGTTCTATCGTTGGCATAATCTTGAATGCTGCACTTCCCGGCAAGGATTATGTTTTCGAATCCAATAAGGAAGCTACAGAATCCATGTATTCCACAATGAAGCCTGA
>JAIKWA010000048.1 GCA_024685135.1 Saccharofermentans sp. | reverse complement strand
TTTATATTCAAAAAGTATTATTGGTCTACTGTTAGGGTATTTTACATTGAATAGCAGGGCATATAACATAATCCCATTATGGTTACATGCATGGATATCAATAATCTCAAGCTCGACGGAATGGAGCTTGTAGCAGGCAAGGCAGGGCTCAGGCGTTCTGTCTCATGGACTTATCTGGTTCAGACAAAGCCCTATGAGGAGCACATGAACCGCGGTAATTTTGCGCTTATCGTAGTTGATTTTATCCGTTTTGATTTCAAAGAAGTAAGGAAAGCCATGGATGAGCTTAACAGGCTCGGGATATCCGGGCTCGGGATATCCGTAGTGGACGATAAAGAAGCTCTACCTAAGTCTATCCTTAAGAGAGCTGACGATCTGTCACTTCCTCTGTTCTATATCAGGTGGAAGGGCGCTTCTTTTGTCGATATCTCGCAAAGCATAGGTAATCTCATTCTTGAGACAAATATAATCAATAAGCGTACGGGAGATTATCTTTATAATCTTCTGTTCGGCTATAACGTAAATGACAGGTATGTCGACAAGATCTCAGGTCAGTTCGGACTCGATTTCAGTAAGCCTTACAGGGTAGGAATAATCGCCGTTGACAGGAAATACGGTATTAATCTCGAGCAGGATGAGCATATCTACGAGTACTATGCAAATTGTCTCAATCAGGAAGTCCTCAAGATGGAGGGCAGACCTATGTTCATGATGTTCCTTAATAAGTTTGTCCTTCTTTTCGAAGCAAAGGAGAACAAAGAGATAGAGCACGAGATCGAGCGGATGCTCAGGAAGATAGACAGCAAGCCCGAGTTTAGAGACATTATCAGCAGCACCTGTATCCTGGGTACGGCTTATACGGATCCGTCCAAATTCGGACAGAGCTATCAGGAGGCAAAGAGCCTTATCCCCAAGAAGCATTATCTTCCCAATCCCAAGAAGAAGAAGGTATTGAGTGCCAGCGCAATGGGCATCTATAAGTATATGTTCCGCGGTAATGACCAGAAGGAGATATTGACTTATTGCAACAACAGACTGGGCAAGCTCGAAGAGTACGACCATGCAAACGGCACATTCCTTGTCGAAACCCTTCTGACTTATTACATGCACGGCTTTAACAGCGCCAGGACGGCTGAAGCTCTTTATATCCACCGCAATTCTCTTATTAACCGTCTAAGGAAGATCGAAGAGCTCTTGGAGATAGAGATCAGCGATTACGCCGAGTATCTTGATATTATCAATTGTATCCTCGTAAAGAGGCTTATGTTCTTATAAAGCACTGTGCAAAGTGTTCATCTAAAGTGGGCACTTCGCATGTTGTAAACAAACTCTCCGTTTCATAAAATCACTGGCAAGAAAAGGCAATGAAAACACAAGTTTCAAGCCATTTCTTAATAAAGGCTTTGGCCACGAACGAGGAGGAGTATTTATGAAACAGAGTTTATTCGGTAAGAAGGCTATGGCAACAGCAGTAACGTTGTCTATGGGTCTTATCGCTCTGGCCGGTTGCAGCAGTGCAAGTTCAGAATCCGGCGCAGGCGAGTCCGGTGCAGCCGAATCAGACGCAGAAGTGTTGAGAGTTGGAATGGAATGTGCATATGCACCTTTCAACTGGACACAGGATGAGGCAACCACCCCCGACGGAAGTCAAGCAGTACAGATCTATGATTCAACTTTCTATGCATACGGTTACGACGTTGCAGTAGCTCAGATGCTGGCAGAGCAGATGGGAATGGAGCTTGAGATCCACAAGGTAGAGTGGTCTTCGATCGGTATTTCCTTAGACGCAGGTGATTACGATTGTATCATTGCAGGCATGGGCCGTACGGCAGAAAGAGAGATGTCTTACTCATTTACAACACCTTACTACTATAGAGATAACTGTATCGTAGTTAAGGCTGACGGACCTTATGCAGATGTTACCGGTCTTTCCGAACTCGCAGGAACAGGTTGTAAGCTCACAACACAGCTCGGAACAGGTTGGATCCCGCTTCTCGATCAGGTTGAAGGAGCTGTAACAGGAAACAATTTTGAGACTACATCAGAGTGTTTCATGGCAGTATCCAACGGAGTTGCAGACGTTTGTATCGTTGACCTTCCTACAGCTCAGTCAGCACTTCTTACAAATGATGACCTCAAGATCATAGTCTTAGATGACAGTGATACTTTCACAGGTGATGAAGAGATGGTAAATGTCTGCATCGCGACAAGAAAGGACGACACTGCATTAAGAGACAGGATCCAGGAAGCAATGGACGCTATCGGTTGGGATGACAAGGCCAAGATGGATGAACTTATGGCAGAAGTTATCACGCAGCAGCCGGCAGCTGAAGGTACAGCAGATGACGCTGAGCTCGTTATCGATATCGTTGTTCCTTTTAAGGAAGATTGATTATTATTCAGAATCGCATATTTGAACATTATCCCTGTCGGGGCAAAAGCTCCGACAGGGAATTTAAAAAAGGAAGATGGCTATGGGACTTATAAGTTTTGATTTAACAAATCCTCAGACATCTCTTGAGTGGATGATCTACCTCACCAGTAAGTATTTCAAGATGTTTCTGGATGGTACTTGGCTCACGCTCTATATCGCTGTGCTCGGTACATTATTCGGTTTTTTGCTCGGATACATCGTCGGTATCGTTCAGGATATGAAGATCGGTGAAGGAGACAATGCGGTAAAGAAGTTCTTAGTTAGGATATTAAAGGGCTTCGCATCAATATATGTTGAAGTCTTCAGAGATACGCCGATGATCGTTCAGGCGATGATCATCTATTACGGTATCAGGCAGTTAGGTGTCAATCTAGAGCCTGTATTAGCCGGTATTATCGTAACCCTTCTTAATACCGGAGCCTATATGGCAGAGACGGTAAGAGGCGGCATAGGATCGGTAGATCACGGACAGAGAGAAGGTGCCTGGGCGATGGGTATGTCGCCTATGAAGACAATGATCTATATTGTCCTTCCTCAGGCATTTAAGAACATCATCCCCGAGATGGCAAACACATTCCTTACCAATCTCAAGATGACTTCAGTTCTCAATGTTATTGCCGTACAGGAATTGTTTATGGCAGCAAAGACGGTAGGAGGCAACTTCTACAAGTACTTTGAGAGCTACCTTGTAATTGCCGTTATCTATTTTGTACTGTGCTTCGTATTCAATAAGATATTCAACCTTATGGAGAAGAAGCTCAAGGGTAAGAAAGATTATGTGCTGGCTGTCGAGTATATGGATAGTCAGTAAGGAGGTAAGTTATGGATAACACTGTAATCAGCATAAAAGATCTCAGTAAATCTTTCGGCAAACACGAAGTATTAAGAAAGATCGATATAGATGTCACAGAAGGCGAGATCATCTGCATTGTAGGGTCCTCCGGTTCAGGTAAATCCACATTGCTCAGATGCATCAATAAGCTCGAAAAGCAGACCACCGGAGAGATCTTCTTCCGTGGCAAGGAGATCCGTGATGTTCAGCGCGAGATCAACGAGTACAGGGCAAAGGTCGGAATGGTTTTCCAGTCGTTCAATCTGTTCAGCAACATGACTGTTCTCGAGAATTGCATGCTCTGTACCAGGAAAGTCCTTCACATATCCAAGGAAGAAGCTTTTGACAGAGCGATCACGCATTTAAAAGAAGTTGGAATGGCGCCTTTTATAAATGCCAGGCCGGATCAGTTGTCCGGCGGACAGAAACAAAGAGTTGCGATAGCAAGGTCGCTTTGCATGAATCCCGAAGTGCTGCTCTTTGATGAACCTACATCAGCCCTTGATCCGGAGATGGTAGGTGAAGTGCTCAATGTAATGAAGGAGCTTGCGACCACGGGACTGACCATGATAATCGTCACTCATGAGATGGCATTCGCAAGAGATGTATCGACAAGAACGATATTCATGGATCAGGGCTATATAGCCGAGGACGCACCTCCTTCAGAGCTCTTCAGTAATCCGAAGAACCCCAGGACCAGGGAGTTCCTCAGCAGATATCTTGCAGGATAAGGAGGCGTTTATGAAGAGGTTTGTAGTTACATTTGCAAGAGGCTTCGGCTCAGGCGGTAAGGAGATAGCATCCATGTTGGCTCATGACCTTGGCATACATTGTTATGAGAACAGGATCCTTACACTCGCAAGCCAGCTAAGCGGCCTCGACGAGAAGCTGTTTAACGAGGTTAATGAGAAGGTGAGATCTAACGGAGGCTTTACGAGTTTCTTAAGAGGTCTGCCGAGATCGAGGACTTACATCTCAAAGAATGAGAAGTTCGTCTCAGATGACAAGCTTTTCGAATACCAAAGCAAGATCATCAACAACCTTGCCGACCAGGAATCCTGTGTAATAGTCGGTAAGTGCGCAGATTATGTGCTGCGGGGCAGGAAGAATGTGGTGTCCATCTACATCGAGGCTCCGAGAGCCTTCTGCAGACAACGCGTTATCGAGAATATGGGCGTAACACCTGAGGTTGCAGATGCGACCATTACCCAGACCGATAAGTACAGAGCTGATTACTACGCTTACTATACCCACGGTAATTATTGGACCAATCCGGTCAATTACGATATGACGCTTAACAGCGAGAAGGTCGGTATCAGGGATTGCGTTAAGACCATAGAACAGTTCCTTATTCTCAAGGGCTACATCACTGAAGATGAGATAGGCAAGTCTTCAGATACAAAAAAGAAATAACAGGAGATGATGACAATGAAACTGGCAGATACCGGACTTACAAAACAGGACATAAAGGATAAAGTAAACAAGTACATGATCGAGACTTACGAGCGATTCGATTTCCTCGCCGAGACTGCAAAAGATCAGTACCTGTACGATGAGAACGGTGAGGCTTATCTCGACTTTTATGCGGGCATAGCAGTCAACTCAGCCGGAAGCTGCAACGAGAAGGTAGTCGAGGCCGTCATATCACAGACAAAAGACATCATGCACACCTTTAACTATCCTTACACGATCCCACAGGCGCTGCTCGCCGAGAAGGTATGCACGACCATTGGTATGGATAAGATCTTCTATCAGAATTCCGGTACTGAGGCAAATGAAGCCATGATCAAGATGGCAAGAAAGTACGGTATCGAAAAGTACGGCCCCAACCGTTACCACATCGTTACCGCCAAGATGGGCTTCCACGGAAGGACCTTCGGTGCGATGTCAGCAACAGGTCAGCCGGGCAACGGATGCCAGATCGGCTTCGGTCCCATGACTTACGGCTTCTCTTATGCTCCCTATAACGATCTCCAGGCTTTTAAGGATGCTTGCACCGAGAATACCATAGCCATCATGATAGAACCCGTTCAGGGTGAGGGCGGAGTGCATCCGGCAACTATGGAATTCATGAAGGGACTTCGTGAGTTCTGCGATGAGAAGGGAATGCTCCTTCTCATAGATGAAGTACAGACAGGCTGGTGCAGGACAGGTAAGGTCATGAGCTTCATGCATTACGGTATCAAGCCCGATATCGTATCAATGGCAAAGGCACTCGGCGGCGGTATGCCAATTGGCGCTATCTGCGCTACTTCTGAAGTAGCCAAGGCATTTTCTGCAGGCTCACACGGAACCACCTTCGGCGGACATCCCGTAAGCTGCGCAGCTGCTCTTGCTCAGGTCGGAGAATTGCTTGACCGCGATCTTGCAGGCAATGCCGCAAAGGTCGGTGCATATTTTATGGATAAGCTTAAAGGTCTTCCTCATGTTAAGGACGTAAGAGGCCAGGGTTTACTCGTAGGAGTCGAGTTTGATGATTCGATCAATGCTACTGACGTTAAGCACGAATGCCTTGCAAGACATCTTCTTATCACTGCCATCGGCGGACATATCATCCGCATGGTGCCTCCGCTTATAATCACTGAAGAAGACTGTGATAAGGCTTATGAGATCATCAAGGCTTCTGTTGAATCTCTCGGATAGGAGATCGTTATGAAACATTTCTCATTCAGCATTCCACAGAATGTGTATTTCGGTTGGGGAAGCTTTGAAGATCTGCCTGATGTGGCAGGTAAGGTGAGTGGCAAAAAGGCTTTTATAGTATCCGGACCGCACCTCAAAAAAGCCGGTTTCGTTGACAGGATCATGCAAAAGCTTAATGCCTCAGGCATAGAATGCGAGGCGTTTACCGAGACTGAAGGTAATCCTTCGACAGATACCGTTCATAAGGCAGCTAAGCTCTTTATTGATAGCGGCGCCGACATGATCATAGCCTTTGGCGGAGGCTCGCCCCTCGATGTGGCAAAGGCAGTTGCAGTCGTAGGAAGCTATGGAGGCAATATAACAGATTACGAAGGCGGTGGTAAGGTTCCCGGCAAGGTAGCTCCTATCATCGCTATACCTACCACGGCAGGTACAGGCTCTGAGGTAACTTCGTTCTCTGTAATTACTGACCACGCAAGAGACTATAAGCTTACCGTAAGTTCGGATTATCTCCTGCCTGAATATGTTATCCTCGACCCGGAGCTTATTACTACAGTACCTTTCAAGACATCAACTTATTGCGGTGTTGACGCTATGGTGCATGCTCTTGAAGCATATATATCACTTGCCTCATCTCCTTTCTCGGATATGATGGCTCTTACTGCATTAGAGCTCATAGGTGCAAATATAAGAGCTTATGTGGCTGACCGTAAAGACCGCAAGGCCGCTGAAGCAATGCTCCTGGGTTCTCTATTTGCGGGAATAGCATTCTCTCACGCAAGGCTTGGAGATGTGCATGCCATGAGCCATCCGGTAAGTGCTTTCTTCGATGTGCCTCACGGACTGGCAAACGCAGTTTTGCTTCCCAATGTAGTTGCCTTTAACAGCGGGTGTGATACGGGTAAGTACTATGAGATCTACAAGAGAGTTGCAACAGATCCGGTATCCAAAGAGAACTTTTGCTCTGATATGCTCGCTGATGAACTCAGAAAGCTCAATTTCTCACTTGGCATTCCTATGTATCTTAAAGATGTGGGAGTCGATAACACCAAGTTTGAAGTAATGGCATGTGATGCCATGAAGAGCGGAAATATAGCTGTAAATCCGAGAGTTACGACCAAAGAGGATATAATCATGCTATATAACGAGACATACGGATAAAGCATTTGAAATCTATTATCTTTAACCTCTCCTTGTGAGAGGTTTTTTAATTGCATCTTATTGACTATTATAATTTCACTGATAAAATGATAACGAATTTCATTTTCTGTTTGAGGTCATATGGCATACAACACTAAACAATCTTGCGAGATCCTTAAGTTCATGAAGGATCAGAAGGGCGAACATCTTACAGCCCAGGATATCGTCGATCACTTC
>JAIKWA010000016.1 GCA_024685135.1 Saccharofermentans sp. | reverse complement strand
TGCAGGAGATCCTCACGGTCAAGTCCGACGATATCGACGGCCGTTCAAAGACATACGATGCCATCATCCGCGGCAAGAACATTCCCGAGCCGGGTATCCCGGAATCCTTCAATGTCCTTGTCAACGAGCTCAAGGCACTCGCTTTGGATGTTCGTACATATACTGCCGATAAGGAGTATACGGTTGAGAGCAGACAGTCTTACGAGTCCTACAACGAAGTAGACGAGAATACACGTGCCTCACTCGACGGCGAGGATGCAATTGCACCCGGTGAAGAGCTCTACAACAACGGCTTCGTTGAAGCTGATGAGCTTGGCAACACAGTTGAGGACAAGGATTTGATCACCGACGACTTCGGCGACGATGACGGCGATATGTGATATCGAAGAGGAGATTTCAATATATGAGTGACACAAATCATCTTACAAAGATAAGCATCCAGCTCGCTTCCCCGGAAGTGATCAAGAGCTGGTCACACGGCGAAGTAAAGAAGCCGGAGACAATAAACTACCGTACACAGAGACCTGAAGTAGACGGACTCTTCTGCGAGAAGATCTTCGGACCTACAAGAAACTGGGAGTGCCGTTGCGGTAAGTATAAGAAGATCAGATTTAAGGGCATGATCTGCGACAAGTGCGGTGTTGAGGTTACAAAGAACACTGTACGTCGTGAGAGACTCGGACACATCCAGCTCGCTTGCCCCGTATCACACATCTGGTACTTCAAGACTCAGCCTTCCAAGATCGGCACATTGCTCGATCTTACGGTAAAGCAGCTCGAGAGCGTTCTTTACTACTCAAAGTACATAGTAATCGATCCGGGCGTACCCGAAGAGACAGGCCTCAATAAGATGGACATCATCACTGAGGACAAGTACAAGGAAGTCAGAGCCAAGTGCGGCAGAAACAGCTTCGACGCACGTATGGGTGCTGAGGCTATCAAGATCTTACTCTCTGAAGTAAACGTTGATAAGATCATCGAGGAGCTCAGCGCTGAGAAGTCAGGCTCCGTAAGCACTCAGAAGAGACTTAAGATCGATAAGCGTCTTGAGATCGCAGAAGCTTTCAAGGCTTCAGGCAACAAGCCCGAGTGGATGATCTTAGACGTTATCCCCGTCCTTCCTCCGGAATTAAGACCTATGGTACCTTTGGATGGCGGCCGTTATGCTACATCAGACCTTAACGACCTCTACAGAAGAGTTATCGGCAGAAACAACCGTCTTAAGAAGCTCCTCGATCTCGGTGCACCTGAGATCATCGTAAGGAACGAGAAGAGAATGGTTCAGGAAGCAGTAGATGCCCTCATCGACAACGGCCGTCACGGCACACCTGTCAAGGGTTCAACATCCGCTACATCCAACAGACAGCTCAAGTCCCTGTCAGACATGCTCAAGGGTAAGCAGGGCCGTTTCAGACAGAACCTCTTAGGTAAGCGTGTTGACTACTCCGGACGTTCGGTTATCATCGTAGGACCTGAGCTTAAGATGCATCAGTGCGGTCTCCCTAAGGAGATGGCATTAGAGCTCTTCAAGCCCTTCGTAATCAAGAGACTCGTTGAACTTAACGACAAGCTCAATATCAAGACAGCTCGTAAGCAGGTAGATGCAAGAGTTGCAGACGTTTGGGATATCCTCGAGGAAGTAATCCAGGATCACCCCGTACTCCTCAACCGTGCTCCTACACTCCACAGACTTTCTATCCAGGCATTTGAGCCTGTATTGGTAGACGGTCGTGCTATCAAGCTCCACCCGCTCGTCTGCACAGGCTTTAACGCAGACTTCGACGGTGACCAGATGGCTGTACATGTACCGCTTTCTGCAGAGGCACAGGCAGAGGCAAGATTCCTCATGCTCTCTACAAACAACCTCTTGAAGCCTCAGGATGGTAAGCCGGTTACTGTTCCTACACAGGATATGATCCTCGGCTGCTACTATCTCACAACAGAGATCCAGGGCGACAAGGGTGAAGGTATGGTATTCACATCCGTTGATGAAGCTATGATGGCTTATCACGAGAACCAGCTCACACTCCATGCCATGATCAAGGTTCGTGTTACACGCGAAGTCAATGGTAAGGAAGAGACAGGTCTTGTTGAATCCACACTCGGAAGATTCATCTTCAACAGCATCGTACCTCAGGACTTAGGCTTCGTAGACAGATCAAAGCCTGAGAACCACTTAAGACTCGAGATCGACTTCCCTAAGCTTGCCGATCAGAGAAAGAAGGCTGAGGAGATCAAGAAGAAGGATCCTTCCAAGGATGTTAAGCTCGAGTTTGCCATGGGCAAGAAGAAGCTCGAGAAGATCATCGCAAGATGCATCGCCGTACACGGCCTCGAGAGAACAACAGTATTCCTCGATGACGTTAAGGCTATGGGTTATAAGTACTCTACTATCTCCGGTATCTCCATCGGTATCGAAGACATGATCATCCCTGATATCAAGGATAAGATGATCGCTCAGGGTGATGCTCTCGTAGACGAGATCAACCAGGCATCTGCTGAAGGTTTCTACTCCGAGAAGGAGCGTCACAACGAAGTAGTTAAGGTTTGGGCTGATACAACAAACAACATCACTCAGGCCCTCATGGACAACCTCGACATCTACAATCCTATCCGTATGATGGCTGATTCAGGTGCGAGAGGTTCCAACAACCAGATCAAGCAGCTCGCAGGTATGCGTGGTCTTATGCAGGATACGACAGGTGCTACTATCGAGATCCCGATCAAGTCCAACCTCCGTGAAGGTATGAACGTGCTCGAGTTCTTTATCTCATCACACGGTGCCCGTAAGGCCCTCTCTGATACGGCTCTTAAGACAGCTGAGTCAGGTTACCTTACAAGACGTCTCGTTGACGTTGCACAGTCCGTTGTAGTTACTGAAGAAGACTGCGGTACTGACGACTTCACATGGGTTAAGGAGATCACAGAGGTTTCAAACAACTCCAAGAACGTTATCAAGTCCCTCTACGACCGTCTCTATGGCCGTTATGCAGCTGAGGACATCAAGTCTTACCAGACAGGTGAGATCATCGTTAAGAAGAACGAGCTCATCGATGCACTCAAGGCTGAGGCTATCAGTGATTCCGTAGATCAGGCTAAGGAAGAAGCAAGACAGGCTCGTGACGCTATTGCAGAGACTGTTAAGATCAAGGGTGAAGTTACACCTGAGAAGCTCGCTGAGCAGTCTGACAAGATCGCTGCTAAGCTTTCTGATGCTGAAGCAAGCGGTAAGGTTCTTACAGAACAGCAGATCGACGATCTCGGTAAGATCAAGATCAGATCAGTATTCGATTGCCGCTCCAAGCGTGGCGTATGCTCTAAGTGCTATGGTATCAACCTCGCAACAGGCAGAAGCGTATCCGTAGGTGAAGCAGTCGGTATCATCGCAGCTCAGTCAATCGGTGAGCCTGGTACACAGCTTACAATGAGAACGTTCCACTCAGGTGGTATCGCAGGATCCGGTGAGGATATCACACAGGGTCTCCCCCGAGTTACGGAGATCTTCGAAGCAAGAGATCCTAAGGGTCACGGTATCATCTCTTCTGTTCCCGGTACAGTTAAGATCAACGTTAACTCCAAGACCAAGCAGAAGACTATCGTTGTAACACCTACATACGATGCAGATACAGAGCCGATCCTCGATGCAAAGGGCAACCCGATCGAGAGAATGGAATACAAGGTTCCTTCACACGCTACCATCACTGTTAAGAACGGTGAGGTTATCGAAGCAGGTGACCAGATCATCGACGGTAAGATCGATCCTAAGGAGATCCTGAAGGTTAAGGATATCCGTGCCGTACAGAAGTACATCATCAGCGAAGTAACAAAGGTTTACTACACAGGTGGTGGTGTTAACATCAACGACAAGCACATCGAGATCATCGCTAAGCAGATGATGCGTCGTGTCAAGATCGACGATCCGGGTGATACAGACTTTATGACCGGTACAACTGTTGACCTTTACGATTACATCTCTGAGAACTCTAAGTGCGAAGAGGCCGGCAAGAAGCCTGCAGAGGGCAGAACGATCCTCCTCGGTATCGCTAAGGCAGCAAGCGCATCTGACTCCTTCATGTCAGCTGCATCCTTCCAGGAGACTGCAAAGGTTCTCACAGATGCAGTTATCAAGGGCAAGGTCGATCCTCTCCTCGGTATCAAGGAGAACGTTATCATCGGTTCCCTCATCCCTGCAGGTACGGGAATCTCTGCTCATAACGATATCACTGCAGTTCCTGTTATCAAGGAGAATGCAGAGCTCATCACAGGCCATCAGTATGGTGCCGAGAGCGATGACAGTGCTCTTTTCGAGAATCCTTATCTCGAGGACATCAAGAAGAAGAATGCCATCCTTGACGAGCAGGCTAAGGAGCAGGCGATCAAGGACGCCGAGAGGGAGAAAGACAAGAAGTAAGTTAAATGTCTTGTTTTTGTAAACTTTAACGGCTCATAAGGGTTTATAATAACGCCGGGTGACTACATAGCGCCCGGCGTTTTTATGCAGTTTTGCCACAGGAATGAGGAATTTTCATGTGGCAGGGGTGTATAATTAAAGCAACTTTTAGAAAGGCAGAGAGAGTTCATGGTCTTTAAACACAACCGTAAGCAGAATATACTCGCGATCGCGGTAGCATTCTTTACAGCGGTTCCCGTTATCTGTCTGCCTGTCGGTATCAGGAACGGGATCAATCCCGGTATAGTGCTCAAGGAAGCATACGAGGAACTCTTCGGTGTGCAGAGCATCGGTGACGAGGAAGTCGTTATCGAGGATTGGGCACTCGTATCTGATGTATCAGAGCTTGTTGAAGCTCCGTCCGATTTTGAGGAAGGCGAGCCTGCAGAAGCAGATGCTATGGCAGTTACCGAAGACTATTCCGATATTTCCAAATATATCGTGTACCAGCAGTACGATGAATCCGATCTCCCGATCGAGCTCCTCGATACGCAGTGCTTTGCAGCTGACAACACGACATACTATGTAAGAGCAACACAGTCCATCCTCAAGGAAGAACCCAATATGGATTCCGTAACCCTCAAGTCTTTGCACTTAGGTCAGAGAGTTACTCGTATCGGTATCGGTGACACATGGTCCAAGATCCAGACAGAGGATGGCTCCGAAGGTTACGTTCTTACAGGTTCCATACAGGATACAATGCTCTCCATCGAAGTAGATGACGTTGTATGGGTTGATACAGACAGCCTCATCGTAAGAGCAGAGCCTTCTACAAATTCAGAAGAAGTACTCGTAGTTAACGACGAGACCAAGCTTTATGTATCGGCTATCGTCGGTGATAAGTGGTATAAGGTTACAACAACAGGCGGACAGTCAGGTTATGTATATATGTCCTACACGACACATACACCTCCGCCGACACCTACTCCCACTCCTACACCCCGTCCGAGATCAAGCAGCGGAGGAAGCTCCGGCAGCTCAGGCTCTTCACAGAGCTACGGCGATACATCAAGACTTCCGGTAATCACCGGTGTTAACGGCGAGAGTATCGTATCCATCGCAGAATCAATGCTCGGTGTACCTTATGTTTACGCAGGTGAATCCAGGAGCGGTATCGACTGCAGCGGACTTGTTAAGTACTGCTACGCACAGGTAGGTATCTACGTGCCGCACGGTGCGACGCAGATCTACAGAAGGTCGGGCGTATCCGTACCGCGAAGTGAGATCGCCTTGGGAGATGTCGTCTGCTACGACTACGGAAGCTACTGCGGACACGTTGCGATCTATGTCGGAGGCGGACAGGTAATCCACGCATCTAACTCGCGAGGCAACGTAAGATACGGTAATGTCGACATGATGGCGATCAAGGCCATTAAGCGACTGATCCAGTAAGGATAACCAAACTGACTATAAGGCTATGCGTAATGCATAGCCTTTTTGTATGCCTGCCAAACACAAAAGGTCTCAGGATTTGATAGAATAATGAGGAATACAGATTAAAGAGGTCCGATAACATGTTAGACAAGAGCATTAAGACATTTACCGAAGAGCTTTGCTCAGCAGCACCCGTACCGGGCGGCGGCGGAGCTTCCGCACTCGCAGGCGCGCTTTCAGCAGCCCTCGCATCTATGGTAGGCAACCTTACTTCAGGCAAGAAGAAGTACGCCGAATACCAGGAAGAGATAGAGAGCATAATTGCAAAGTCTGCAAAGCTCGCAACGGATTTCGAGGATCTTATAAACAAGGATGCTGTAATGTTCGAGCCCTTATCCAAGGCATATGGTATCCCCAAGGAAGAGCCCGGCAGAGATGAGCTCTTGGAGAAGTGCCTTATGGATGCAGCATCTGCTCCCGCTGAGATGGTAGACAGGGCCCAAGAAGTTGCAGTAATACTCACAAGACTTGCAGACATAGGCTCAAGGCTTGCGATAAGCGACGTCGGTACAGCGGCAGCACTTTGCTCTGCAGCAGCTAAGGGAGCAGCCATGAACGTTTACATCAACACCAAGCTCCTCAAGAACAGAGATGTGGCAGAGCAGATCAACGAGGATGTTGATGCAAAGATAGAAGAGATCACAAAGATGTGCGATCAGGTCTACTCCAAGGTGGAACTTGGTCTCAAACCCGGAAAGCAGGCATAAGATGTTAAGACTCGCAGGCAAGGAAGTATCAGACAAGATCTTAAGCGATCTCAAAGAACAGATAGATTCACTTACGAACATAGGCCACACTCCGACACTCGGTGTCTTAAGAGTAGGCGCAAGAGAAGACGACCTGTCTTATGAGAGAGGCCTCAAGAAGAAGTTCGAGCAGGCAGGAGCAGGCTTCAAGGTAACAGAGCTTGCAGGAGGCTGCACTCAGGAGGAATTAGACAGAGCATTCGATGAACTCAACCGTGACAGCGATATCCACGGCATCTTAGTATTCAGGCCTCTTCCCAAGCACCTGTCAGACGCATACATAATAGACACGATAGATCCCGGCAAGGACTCAGACTTTATGGACATAAGGAATATGTCCGGTGTCCTCGCAGGCAAGAAGGATGCACCTGCTCCCTGCACGGCTGAAGCGGTAATGGAGATAATCCACCACTACGGCATCGAGACAAAGGGCAAGAAGGCGGTAGTATTAGGCAGGAGCCTCGTTATCGGTAAGCCCTGTGCAATGCTCCTTATAACGGACAACGCAACGGTAACCGTTTGCCATACAAAGACTCAGGATATCAAGGCAGAGTGCCGCAACGCGGACATCATCGTAGCTTGCTGCGGTGTAGCCAAGATGGTGACCGAAGACTACTTAAGTGACGGTCAGGTAATAATCGATGTCGGCATGAACGTAGACGAAGAGGGCAAGCTCTGCGGCGACGTGGACTACGAAGCTGCAAGCGCCAGAGCAAGCGCAGTAACTCCCGTACCGGGCGGCGTAGGCACCGTTACTACTGCAGTCCTCTTAAGACACGTGGTCAGAAACTGCATGAACATGCATGGCCCCGCAAATGAGCGCAAATAACTGCAAGGCGGCAAAGCAATGCGGAGGCTGCTCCTACGCAGGCTGCACTTATACAAAGCAGCTTGTAAAGAAGCAGGAATACATAAGATCCCTCCTTCCGAAGTCTTGCAAGATGGAGCCCATCATCCCTTCAGATGATGAGTTCTTCTACAGGAACAAAGTCCATTCGACCTTTAAACGCCTTAAGAACGGCCGCATAATATGCGGTCCCTACGAAGCGGAATCCCACAGGATAGTAGAGATAGACAAATGTCTTATCGAGAACGAGACTGCAGGGCGCATAATCCGCGACTGCGCCTCGATAGCAGGCAGGCTAAGCATCAACATATATAACGAGGTCACGGGAACCGGAGAGCTTCGCAGGGTCCTCGTAAGAGTATCCGAGACCACGGGCGAAGTCATGGTCGTAATCGTCATCGGCTCCAAGTACTTCAGGGGCAAGAACGCCTTTATTAAGGAGCTTACAAAGCTCCACCCCGAGATAACGACCATCCTGATCAGCGTGCATTCCAAGCACAATTCCATGATCCTTGGCGATACCATCCGCAAGGAAACAGGTCCCGGTTACATCACGGACAAGGTCTTAGGCAATACCTTCAGGATATCGCCCACATCCTTCTTCCAGGTTAACAGAAGGGCGTCAGAGAAGCTCTATTCAACCGCAGTAAGGCTTGCCCGGGTAAGCGCGGGGGAAGAGGTCTTAGACTGCTATTCGGGCATTGGTACGATATCACTTGCCTTTGCAAAATTCGCAGGGCATGTAACCGGTGTCGAAAACAATAAGGAAGCCGTACAAGACGCCATCAGGAACAAAAAGATCAACAACATCAGGAACTGCGACTTCGTAGCAGAAGATGCGACAAGCTACATGGTAAGAAGGGCAGAAGAAGGACATAAGGTAGATACCCTCATCTTAGATCCCACAAGGCTCGGCACCACACCTGAATTCATCGAAGCAACAGGCAAACTGGCCCCCAAAAAGATCATCTATGTCTCCTGTGGTCCCAAGACTCTTGCAAGGGACTTAAAACTCTTTGCAAAGCAAGGCTACAAAGCGATCACAGCTGTTCCTGTCGACATGTTCCCCTGGACGGAACATGTCGAATGCGTCGCCCTTTTGCAGAAGTTGAGCAACACCCGATCGAAAGAAATTACTCTTGACGTTGAGATGGAGGATTATCATAGGATCAAGAATAGAACGGAGGTGACGCCAGATGCCAAAGAATGATAATGAAAAATGGCAGATGAATCTTGAAGAGTATATAAGGCAGGGAGAAGCGGAACAGTCTGAAAAATCTACTGCTTGGAAGACGGCTATCGGTCTTCAGGATGTTGATGGTTTAAAGACCTCTGAGTATCTGATTATTGATATCAAAAGGACGGTGGCTGATCTTGGGGTAAGCTATAACACGGCATCGGCTGCTGTAGGGAAATTGGTTCAGGCGGGTATATTGAGGGAAACGACAAATGCGTCACGTAACAGAGTGTTCTCTTATGAAGAGTATCTGAATATCCTGCGTAAGGA
>JAIKWA010000001.1 GCA_024685135.1 Saccharofermentans sp. | reverse complement strand
TTCTTGGACTGCTTGATTATGGTTACAAACAAGGTGATATATGTGCCGACGACAACCAATACCAACGCACCGAATACGGCAACGATCGCAAGGGTCAAAGCTGTTTCCTCGCTGCCTGATGCATACTCTAATTCTGTTGCAAGCATAGGCAAAGAGAAAGCGAGCGTGTCATACAGACCGTGTATAAGTGCAGGTATCAATATAGCAAGAAAGATATTCTTTCTCTTTTTCTTCTTATCACCGAAGTTAGCAGCGATCTTTGCATTGGAGTAGAACACACCCATAACAACGCCGTACATAAAGTGTCCGGGGAAGCAGCAGATAGCTCTCATAATGCTTGTAACAAGAGGTGTGTCGGCTGTCAGGATATAAGCGGCATTCTCTATGAATGCGAATGTGAGAGCAGAGGTCGTGCAGTAGACGATTCCGTCAAACTTGCAGTTGAATTCAGGGCTGTTCCAGGTCGTGATCCTTGCACCGAGAAACTTGAACAATTCTTCGGCAGGACCGATTATGAGAAAGCAGTAAAGGATAATGTATACGGGATGTTCAAGCCCTGCTCCTGTTCCCCATGACAAAAGTCCCTGGAACACGCCTTCGACTATGATCGTAGCGATCAGGAAAGGCAACATCATCAGAGCTATCGTAAGGAGCAATACAGGCGATTCCTTCTCCTTCTTATCCAAAGCTCTGGTCATAAAAAACAGTACCACTGCAGGTACTGTAGCAAGTAAGAATATGATTATCGCAAATACCATAACGTTCTCCCCCTAAACAGATTTAAGATACACTAATGCGGTTCAACATTCAACAAAAAGCCCGATATCAGTCTGATACCGGGCTTATCTGGTGCGCCTGACAGGGCTCGAACCTGCACGATCTCTCACCAGAACCTAAATCTGGCGTGTCTGCCAATTTCACCACAGGCGCATGTGCATTGGATATTATATCACAATAGATATTGCTTATTCCTCGTCGAGTTTCAATACGCTCATGAATGCTTCCTGAGGGACCTCAACGGAACCTACCTGGCGCATACGCTTCTTACCTTCCTTCTGCTTTTCGAGGAGCTTCTTCTTACGGGAGATATCGCCGCCATAGCACTTGGAGGTAACGTCTTTGCGGTATGCCTTGATGGTCTCTCTTGCGATGATCTTACCGCCTATCGCAGCCTGTACGGGGATCTCGAACTGCTGCCTCGGGATGTTCTCCTTGAGCTTCTCGCACATCTTCCTGCCTCTTGCATAAGCCTTGTCCTGATGGACGATAAAGGATAAAGCATCGACGGGGTCTCCGTTTAAGAGGATGTCTAATTTGACGAGCTTGGATCTGACATAGCCGTGAGGCTCGTAGTCTAATGAGGCATAGCCTCTTGTTCTTGATTTGAGTGCATCGAAGAAGTCGTAGATGATCTCGTTCAAAGGCATGTTGTAGTGCAGCATGACGCGTTTCTCATCGAGATACTTGAGGTCAACATATTCGCCTCTTCTGTCCTGGCAAAGCTCCATGATGTTGCCGACATACTCCTTGGGGAGCATTATCGTAGCCTTTACTATGGGCTCTTCCATGTAGTCTATGCTGTCAGGTGACGGCATGTTCGTAGGGTTTGAACAGTCTACGACATCGCCGTTTGTAAGATGGATCTTATAGATAACCGAAGGTGCGGTGCTGATGAGATCGAGGTTGAATTCTCTCTCGAGTCTCTCCTGGATCACTTCATAGTGGAGAAGTCCTAAGAAACCGCATCTGAAACCGAAGCCCAGAGCGGCTGATGTCTCTGCATCGAAGGAGAGTGCGGCATCGTTTAATCTGAGTTTCTCAAGAGCATCCTTGAGGTCGCCGTATCTTGCGCCGTCTACCGGGTAGATACCGCAGAATACCATCTGCTGAATGCCCTTATAGCCGAGCAAAGGTTCTTCTGCCGGATTATCTGCAAGGGTGATGGTATCGCCCGGAGCAGTGTCTCCTACGTTCTTTATGGAAGCGCAGATATAACCTACCTCGCCGGCATCAAGTGAAGGCGCAGGTACTAGCTCTCCCGGATGGAAATATCCGAGATCCGTAACCGTGAACTCCTTGCCGGTATGCATCGTCCTTATCTTATCGCCGAGCTTCAAGCTTCCCTCTCTTACTCTGACAGAGACGATAACGCCCCTGTAAGAATCGTACTTGGAATCGAAGACAAGAGCTCTTAAAGGCTTATCGAGATCGCCCGTAGGTGCGGGAAGATATTCGATTACCTTGTCTAACACTTCATCTATATTGATGTCGCTCTTTGCCGAGATAAGAGGTGCATAGGATGCATCTATACCGATATCGTCTTCTATCTCGCGCCTTACTTCTTCAGGACGTGCGGAAGGAAGATCGATCTTGTTTATTACAGGCAATACTTCGAGGTCGGCATCTACTGCAAGATATACATTTGCAAGTGTCTGAGCCTCTACGCCCTGCGAGGAATCGACGACTAAGATAGCGCCGTCACATGCAGCAAGGCTTCTTGAAACCTCGTAGTTGAAGTCGACGTGGCCGGGAGTATCTATGAGATTGAGCATATAGACATTACCGTCCTTGGCCTTGAAGGGAAGCCTCGTAGCCTGGGACTTGATGGTGATGCCGCGCTCACGCTCGATATCCATGTTGTCCAATATCTGGGACTGCATCTCGCGCTTCTCCTTGACACCCGTGTGTTCTATGAGTCTGTCGGCAAGCGTGGATTTGCCATGGTCTATGTGCGCAATAATGCAAAAATTACGTATATACTTCTGGTCTTCTTTATTCATGCAGTTACAGTGTCCTCATAGCGTTGAACGGATAAACTCTTACAACGGCAACCGCAACTATGCGGTCTTCGGTAAACGGTCCTAATGTACGTGAATCGTTGGATACGGGCCTGTTATCACCTAAGCAGTAGTATTCGTTATCAGCTAATGTTATCTCGTCGTATCCCTTGGCAAGACCGGAATCCATTACGGTAGTCTGAAGTCCTTCAGGCAGATAGTTCTCTTCAAGAACATAGAACTCAGTGCTGTCCTTAGGCTTGATATAGACTACTCCGTCAGCGATCCTTATGGTCTCTCCGGGAAGTCCGACGATCCTCTTGATGAGATATTCGGAATGGTTGTAGCCGGGCATATCCTTGCCGTTTAAGACAACAATATCTCCCCTGTCGTAGTTGTGGAAGTAAGTGGAGATCTTCTGCGTGAAGATAACGTCACCGGAATTAAGAGTAGGCATCATGGAATCACCGTAGACATTGTCGCGCTGGATAACGAATACGACGATAAGGACACCGACTATAACGCCGATGCAGATCGTACGGAGCCAGTCCAAGAGCTCTTCGGCATTAGACCTGGTCTTCACATTACGATCGATCTTCTCGCTCTGACTCGTGCCCTTGCGCTTGAGTTCTTCGAGAGCTTCCTTCTCTTCTTGTGATATTACTCTACCGGAGTTATTCTCCATTGCTTAAGACTCCTCTTGTGTTGATGCAGGTGCAACGATCTTGATGTTAAGCTCTTCGAGCTGCTTGTCTGTTACATAGCCCGGTGCATCCATCATGACATCTGCGGCATTCTTGTTCATAGGGAACGGGATTACCTCACGGATGGTCTCTTCGCCTGACAGGAGCATTACCATACGGTCAACGCCGGGAGCGATGCCTGCATGCGGAGGTGCACCGTAGCAGAATGCGTTATACATTGCGGGGAACTTAGCCTTAACATCTTCCTCGCCTAATCTTACGAGCTCGAAGGCCTTGATCATGATCTCAGGATCGTGGTTACGTACCGCACCTGAAGAAAGCTCTATGCCGTTAACAACGAGGTCGTACTGATCAGCCATGATGGAGAGAGGATCGATCTCACCCTTCTCAGCCTTAAGGAGAACATCAAGTCCGCCGGAAGGCATGGAGAACGGGTTGTGGCAGAACTCGAGAAGTCCTGACTCTTCGCCGATCTCATACATAGGGAAGTCAACGATCCAGCAGAAAGCGTACTGCTCTTTGTCCATGTGACCCGGAACAGCTGCGCCGAATGTCTTAATAAGGACACCTGCCATCTTCTGTGCCTGGCCCTTGGTGCCTGCTGAGAGTACAACGAGCGTGTTGGGCTTAAGGCCTAATGCAGCGACAACTTCGTCCTTCTTGGGAGTAACGAACTTGGATATACCTCCGACGATCTCGCCGTTCTCATCTACTCTGAACCAGTAGCCCTTGGAACCTGACTGGATCTCTGCATCAGACATTGTCTTATCGATAAACTTACGGCTCTCGTGGAAATCAGAGATAACGACAGCCTTGATCTCACCTTCTGCAAAAGGAGCAAACTCGGATGTGCGGAGGAGCTCTGTTGCATCTGTAACAGTAAGATCGATACGAAGGTCGGGCTTATCCGTGCCGTACTTCTCCATAGCTTCAAGATAAGGGATACGCATGAACGGAGAGCCTGATGCTCTGTTGTACTTACCGTACTTTGCGAATACGGGGGGAAGAACATCCTCGATGATCTCGAAGACATCATCCTGGCTTGCAAAAGCCATCTCCATATCGAGCTGATAGAACTCACCCGGGCATCTGTCGCCTCTTGCGTCCTCATCTCTGAAGCAAGGTGCGATCTGGAAATATCTGTCGATGCCTGACACCATAAGGAGCTGCTTGAACTGCTGAGGTGCCTGGGGGAGAGCATAGAACTTACCGGGATGCTTTCTTGCAGGTACAAGATAGTCTCTTGCGCCCTCAGGAGAAGACACGGTAAGGATAGGTGTCGTGATCTCCATGAAGTCATGCTCGATCATAGAAGCGCGCAAAGCTGCGATAACATTACTTCTCAGGATAAGGTTCTTCTTAACCTCGGGATTTCTTATGTCGAGGTAACGATACTTAAGTCTTGTAAGCTCGTCTGCTTCTCTGCTGTGGTTGATCTCGAAGGGAAGCTCGTTATAACGGCAGCGGCCCAATACGGTGATCTTCTCGGGTACTACTTCGATCTCGCCTGTGGGAAGCTTGGGGTTCTTGGAAGATCTCTCCCTTACAACACCCTCAACGCAGATCGTAGATTCCTTTGTGATGGCCTTAACAGTCTTCATCATCTCGGCATTCTCAATTACGACCTGAGATGTGCCGTAGAAGTCACGGATAACCGCAAAGCCGAGCTCAGCGCCTACTTCACGGAAATTCTCGAGCCAGCCTGAGAGCATTACCTTCTTGCCTGCATCGGCAAGCCTTAATTCTCCACATGTATGTGTTCTTGATTGCATATTAAACCTCCGGGTATATCAGATAAGATTCTTTGAACAATGATCGACAAGTTCGTCGATCTTAACTTCGGTCTCGCTGCCGTCTTCCATGCACTTGACCTTAACTGTGCCTGATGAGAGTTCATCGTCACCGATAACTGCAAGATAAGGGATATTCTGCTTGCCTGCGTACTTCATCTGGGACTTAAAGGATCTGCTCATGAGATCTCTCTCGCAGCCGATACCGTTAAGCCTTAACTGATAGCAGATCTGTGAGATCTTCTGATTTGCATTGTCGCTCATGCCGACAAGATAGATCTTAACATTACTGTCCTTCTTGAACTCAACGCCCTGTGCCTGTGCTTCCATAAGGAATCTCTCGATACCCATTGCAAAGCCGATGCCGGGTGTTGCTGCGCCGCCGCAGTCCTCAACGAGTCCGTCGTATCTGCCGCCGCCGCAGATGGTTCCCTGCGTGCCGACATTCTCGGATACGAACTCAAAAACCGTTCTCGTGTAGTAATCAAGACCTCTTACGATATTAGGGTCGATCTCGTACTTGATACCTACTGCATCGAGATTAGCCTTAAGACCTTCGAAATGTGCCTTACAATCGTCGCAAAGATAGTCTATGAGTCTGGGGGCAGACTGAACGATCTCCTTCTCGCCGTCTATCTTGCAGTCGATCATACGAAGAGGATTCTTCTCGAATCTTGCCTGGCAGTCCTCGCACATCTCAGAAATATGCGGTCTGAAGTGATCCTTTAAGATCTCGTTATACTTGCTCCTGCAAGCAGGGCAACCTATCGAATTGATGTGAAGTGCTATATTCTTGAGCCCCATTCTTCTGAAGAAGACATCGATAACGCTGATGATCTCAGCATCGATCTCGGGACCCGTGCTGCCAAAGGATTCGAGTCCTAACTGGTGGAACTCTCTTCTTCTGCCCTTGGCCATCTTCTCATATCTGAATGCCGTGATGTTGTAGAACAATCTTACGGGTGAAGGAAGTGAGGACATACCGTTCTCGATATAAGACCTTACTACACCTGCAGTACCTTCAGGTCTGAGCGTTATGCTCCTGCCACCCTTGTCATCAAAGGTATACATCTCCTTGGTAACAACATCTGTCGTATCACCGACACCTCTCTGGAACAGATCTGTCTGCTCAAATGTGGGGATCCTTATCTCCTCATAACCGAAGCTGTGGCATACGTCAGCGAATGTCTTCTCTGTTTGCTGCCACTTGTATATATCAGCCGGCAGGATATCGCCTGTACCCTTCTGTGCACTATACCTCATTGCGTAAATCTCCTTTAATAAATAAGAACACGCGTAATTATAAGGCAAGAATCAAGATTAAACAACCTCAGTAAAGAACTACGGGGAATACGGATTACATCTCTGAGAGCTTCTTCATGCGCTCGAGCATGGCCTGAAGCTCGGATATGGAGTCGGCAGAAGATCTCATCTCACGCTCCTTGATCTCAGATACTGTGCCCTTGGGGCCGGGTTGAGGCTCTTCGATACCTGATGTAACGGCAGGCTCTGCGGCAGATGCAGCCTCTGTACCATCGATCTTCCTTGCGATATCTCTTAAGCTCTTGGCGGGAGATACAAGGTTCTGAACGGGTGCAGGCTCAACATTGGGCTTAGGCTCAACAGGCTTACTCTCCTGCTCGGTCCTCTTCTGAGCTGCTCTTGCAGTAAATGAGAACTGAGGCTGCATGTACATTGCAGGATTTACAGAAGGCTTAGCCTGAACTTCGGGCTTCGGCTTGGCACTTACGAACTTCCTGGCATCCTTGACCGCATCGACTATGGACTTGTCAGAAGCAAGCTCACATGCGATCGCCATAAGAAGGGATCTCTCCTTGTTGTAGGTGCGGCAGGTATCCTCGGCAGAAAGCCACATGGCATTATTGCCGAAATACAGAAGCTCCTTCCAGTTGCTCCTCTCAGAACCTGTGATCAGGACTATGACGTTGTGCTTGGATGAGATTACCGATGCAGCCTTGGCTATAGATGCTTCATCAGAACATGCGCTCTGAGATAAGAGCTCAGCTTCATAGATATTGATGGACAGGAACTGGAGCTGAGGCAGAAGGTACTGCATGAATGCGTTATATGTCTCAGCACTTACAAGGACTTCTCCGTCCTTGGATATAAGAGATATCTCGGATATTGCGCAGCTGTGCTCACAATTTGCGAGCCTGTCTGCGATAAGCTTGATATCGAATGCGTTCCTGACAAGACTTATGGCTATACAGTCAGGGGGACATTCGGTAAAGCAATAGTCCAGACACTCGCTGATATCAGTTCTGTAAGACTCCTCACCTGTAACATACTCAGGAACAGCAAAAATGGGCGAAGCCTTGTAAGCCTTTATTGTAGAGGCTTTGCGTGCAACGTCGTAACGTGTACCTTCTATAGAATCTGATATAGCCAATATCTGCATATTAGAATAATCTCACACTGCCCCATCTAATGCCACAGATTAAAAAAACAGAATTATTGTTTAAATTTAGTGAATTTACCAAATTGTTTAATTCTTTTTGCATACATATGCACACCAATCGTTCTTCGTCCTTGAGGCGATCACCTCGAGTCCGGCTTCTTCCAAAGCCTTGAGAACTCTGTCCTTCTTGGTGTTTATGATGCCTGAGCAGACAAAATATCCGCCGTCTTTGAGTCTCGCAGGGACATCTGATGCGATTGCCGCGATTATGTCGGCGATTATGTTGGCAACGATGATGTCGTAGTCAGAGCTTCTTACCGTTGAAAGCTCGCCCTGGTAACACTCGATATCGCATCCGTTGATCTTGCTGTTGTCTATCGCAACATCAACTGCAAGCTTATCGATGTCTACGGCTTCAACCTCGCCTGCACCGAGGAGCTTTGCGATTATCGCAAGGATGCCTGAACCTGTTCCGAGATCCAGGACTTTGCTTGCGGGAGTGATTATCTCATCTAATATCTCTGCGCACATGGAGGTAGTCTCATGCGTGCCTGTACCGAAGGCTGACCCCGGATCCAGTATTATCTTAAACTCTGAATCGATAGAATCAGGATCGAGCCAGGAGGGACATACTGCAACTCTGTCAGAGATCTTGAATGCCTTGTAGTACTTCTTCCAGTTATTGGCCCAGTCTTCGTCCTTGACGTAGCTGAAGCCCTCAAAGCCCTTACCTATCGGAAGGAACTCTGCGATATCAGCAAGGCGCTGCTTGATATAAGCTAATGCCTCATCGGTAGGAAGAGTCTTATCCGTGATGCCGCCGTATATCATGCCTACACCATTGGGATCTACAAACTCCTCGTTCTTGGGTCCCATGCGGATATAACCGTCGTCGAGCTCGGCAAAGTACGCCTTGATAATTACGTCTTCACCGTAAGATTCGATAACTCCGTCATCGCAGTAGCTAAGCGGATCCTCTTCTATAGTCCTTCTGAACTCAAAAGGATCTGTCTGTGCTATTCCGTCTGCGCCTACCTGCGCGAGCATCTCACTTATGGCATCGCCTGCCTCCGGTGTTGTCCTGATCGTTATCTCAGCCCATCTCATAATCTTTCACTTCCTAACAAATATTTATCCGACTAAGCAATGCTCGGAATACTGCTGCGTCACGCCCATGTATGTGGCAGAAGGAGCAGGGCCTCCCTT
>JAIKWA010000120.1 GCA_024685135.1 Saccharofermentans sp. | reverse complement strand
GTTTTCAACAAGTAAATTTTCTTCGTCGAAAATACGGTTATACTGAACAAATTCAAGTCCTTTGAGCGTTTCAGCCTCGCTGCTTTCAGCTGCCGTTCCCGCATAAGTTCCTTCGCTGTCCCAAACGCCTATCGCAGTGATTGCAGGAACCTTGTTATGGACCTCGAGAAGATACCTGTCATAGTCGGATAATCTGACGCCTGCTATATCAAGTGCATAGCTTACAAGATAGTTGGTCGACAGCGTATCGAAGTATTCGGGACTCATGAGATCCTGCTCTTCGATATCATAGTTTGCCCAGATAACATACGGGACATAGAACTGAGCCAGAGACTCTTGTGCATAGTCTGCAGGATGACTTGTCAGCAGTTCGACTGATTCCTCGTCAAATGTGGGCTGATGGTCACCATACATGATTATTACGGTCGGCTCATCAACATTGGAGAAATACTCGATAAGTCCCTCAAAAGCCGTATCGCTGATCTTCATCAAAGTAAGATAATTGTTAACTGCTTCCGTTGCTTCGAAATTCGTAACCGTTACCATATCCTCGAAATCGTAGTGACCGGTATAACCTCCATGACCCTGGATAGTTACATTGAAGCAGAACCATGGATCAGAAGAGCCTTCGCGGTACTGCTCATACATCTGTTCAACTATCCTGTAATCCGCTTCATCGGAAACCATTTCCCTGACAAGATCCGATTCCGGGAAATCTTCGAGGAAATTATCCTCAAACCGCATCTCATCAAAGCCGAAATAGCTGTAGATACCGGTTCTCTTATAACCGGTCGAATAATACGAATGGTAAGCCACCGTATGATATGAAGTCTCCTGACTCTCAAGCATACTTACTACGGAAGGCAGATCGTGATCTATATACTGAGTATAAGGAACCGAACCAAACGGGAAGTATTGCAGAGTTGAACCCGTCAGGATCTCAAACTCCGTGTTTGCAGTAGGGCCTCCGGTAACAGACATATTGAGATAACCTTTGCAGGTATTCTCGGTCAAACTGTGAATAAAGGGCATATAATCCTGATCTGTCTCAATGTCATAGACAACACTAAGATCCGAGAAAGCTTCATTCTGTATCAGGATAATATTCGGAGTAATGTATTCTTCGCCATCTGAAGTATCGCTGCCTGCCAAAGCCGTATCCATGGCATGCTGTGCCAGTTGCGCACTGTAACCTATGCAATCGATATCGCTGATCGCATTCATATTACTGAGGAAATATGGAACATATCCTACGGCAGTTACATTCTTGTTATAGTCCCAGCCAACACCGTTTATATGGTTGTAGAGCACACCGGTATTGAATGTTACGAGTATTCCGGCAATAAGGACCACTTCCAGGACGCCTCTGATAACAAGTTCTCTTACCTTGCTCTTCTTGTCCTTTGCTTTCTTATCCTGTGGGAATTTCAAAAGGAGCGTTACCAAGATACCAACGATAAGAAGTGCTATCGCAACAAAAAGCCAAACTCCCGGCTTATAGACATAGTTGCCTGCTACCTCCATTGCCGTCCTTACTACCGTGAGGTCTCCGAACATTACATAATCCCCTTTGAACTGGTAGACGATATCGTTGATAAGTCCAATAAGGAAAGCGAGCGTCATCGATGATATAGCACCGATCTTTACACTGGGGGTAATAAGATCGATCACAAGCTGAAGCAAGACCCAGTACAGGATGTTGTACAGGAGCATGGTGGATATCACATTCATCTTACTTCCGATCTGGAATTCCGTAATACAACAGGATAAGACAGATATACCTATGATAAATAAGGCTCTATAGAGCCATGGATGAGCAACAGGAAGATTCTTCAAGGCCTTGATAAATACCGGCCAATCGATCAGGCAGCACACTAATATAGCAAAAGAAAAAACGATACGAAAAAAAGAGTACTGAAGATTAAAGGAATAAAACTCCGTAAATGTCTCGTGAGAGAAGAGCGTGCCCCATGTGAGCATATAGTAAAAACCCATAACGCCCACAACACATCTTGCAATAGATATGAGCCACTTAACATCAGTCTTATCGGAGGCAGCCTTTTTCTTAAGGGAGATCCTGAATCTGAGCCCGACAAATACGATCGGGATCAGGACCAAAGAGAGATTAATAAGGCTCGCTATATGGTATTTGAGTGCAACATATCCCTCTTCAAAAGCGGGATTACCATTGAAGAGAATATTTGATCCAAACAGATCATTAGCTGCCAGATAGTCATTTCTAAACATCTCAAACCCATCAATAAGGTAATAGAGGCAGACTATCATGATGGCCAAAAGGAGGCAGCCAAGATCTTTGTTTAATTTATTTGATTTTTCCATATCGCAATGATACCAAAAAGTACCGGGCCCTTGAAGAGCCCGGTACGATCTAATTGCTAGAATCTAACATTCAAGACTTCTTAACAGATCTGATCAAGAATATTCAGATTAAACTTTCCATTCAGGAACACCGTTGGTGATCGTGAGAGTGTATGTGCTGCCATTAATTGTTACAGTACCACCTTTGATTATGTAGTCAGTACCGTACGTAAAGGAGAATGCTGTAACTGCGCTCTTGTTAACGCCTGCAAGATCAAATACATCAGAACCGAATTGTGATGTTGTATTAGTGAGCGAGCCTGATGTAGTGATCTTACCTCTACCATACATATCTGTGATTACTGCCTGTGCTGCGGAATAAACAGTAGCTGCTGTCTGATATTCCTTCTCTTCTCTTGCTCTCTTGATGTATCCGGTAAGTGCAGGTACGAGCATAGCTGCTAAAACTGCGAGGATAACAAGAACAACAATAAGTTCTACGAGCGTAAAGCCCTTCTTTGATTCTTTTCTCATCTTTTTCATAGTAATGACCTCCTTAGCTTTATTAACCCTTGAAGTGACTCTGTCAAACCCTTGGGTTTGCTTGATAAGTCAAATATAGCTTGAAATCCGGAATCGTGCAACACATTTTCGCCACAATTCACTTTCCCGTAATAAATTGTTTAATAATCACCCCGTCGGAAATGGTTTGTTAACGAATTAATCGATTCTAACCGCTTTTTGGGGTCAATTTCCAAGGAAAATGTGTCTTGATGCAAGCTTTAGGAGCACAAGCACCTGATCGCCGTAAAGCGCAGCAAATCCAAGGCCCAGAGCCAGGAAAGGTGCCAATCTGATCTTGGATCTGCCAAGTCCTTCCCTGCCGTTTTTAATAAGAAGTATCAGAGAATAACCACCTGCTATAAGGAATGCTATAAAAGCTCCGAGCAAGGTGTTATCGAAAGCGAGATAAAGACCTGAAGCCGCCATTAGCTTGATATCGCCGCCTCCGAAGCCGCCTTTGACAAAAAGTGTACACAATAGCATCAGTAGTGCCAGACATATCGCGCCGGTCAAATGATCTGCGAGTGTCTTTACTGCGTAATCCCCTTTTATTACT
>JAIKWA010000119.1 GCA_024685135.1 Saccharofermentans sp. | reverse complement strand
GTTTTCAACAAGTAAATTTTCTTCGTCGAAAATACGGTTATACTGAACAAATTCAAGTCCTTTGAGCGTTTCAGCCTCGCTGCTTTCAGCTGCCGTTCCCGCATAAGTTCCTTCGCTGTCCCAAACGCCTATCGCAGTGATCGCAGGAACCTTGTTATGGACCTCGAGAAGATACCTGTCATAGTCGGATAATCTGACGCCTGCGATATCAAGTGCATAGCTTACAAGATAGTTGGTCGACAGTGTATCAAAGTATTCAGGACTCATGAGATCCTGCTCTTCGATATCATAGTTTGCCCAGATGACATAAGGTACATAGAAGTGGGCCAGGGACGCAGGTGCATAGTCTGCAGGATGACTTGTCAGCAGTTCGACTGATTCCTCGTCAAATTTGGGCTGATGGTCACCATACATGATTATCACGGTAGGCTCATCAACGTTGGAGAAATACTCGATAAGTCCCTCAAAAGCCGTGTCGCTGATCTTCATCAAAGTAAGATAATTGTTAACAGCTTCCGTAGCTTCGAAATTCGTAACCGTTACCTTATCCTCGAAATCATAGTGACCGGTATAACCTCCGTGTCCCTGGATAGTTACATTGAAGCAGAACCAAGGGTCAGTAGAGCCTTCGCGATACTGCTCATACATCTGTTCAACTATCCTGTAATCTGCTTCATCTGAAACCATATTTCTTACAAGATCTGATTTAGGAAAGTCTTCGTGGAAATTATCCTCAAACCGCATCTCGTCGAAGCCGAAATAGCTGTAGATACCGGGTCTCTTATAGCCGGTTGAATAATAAGAATGGTACGCCACCGTGTGATATGGAGTCTGCTGACTCTCAAGCATACTTACTACGGAAGGCAGATCGTGATCTATATACTGAGTATAAGGAACCGAACCAAATGGGAAAAATTGCAGAGTCGAGCCTGTCAGGATCTCAAACTCCGTGTTTGCAGTAGGGCCTCCGGTAACGGACATATTGAGATAACCTTTGCAGGTGTTCTCAGTCAAACTGTGAATAAAGGGCATATAATCCTGATCTGTCTCAATGTCATAGACAACACTAAGATCCGAGAAAGCTTCATTCTGTATCAGGATGATGTTCGGAGTAATGTATTCTTCGCTATCTGAAGTATCGCTGCCTGCCAAAGCAGTACCAATGGCACGCTGTGCCAGTTGCGCACTGTAACCTACGCAATCGATATCGCCGATCGCATTCATATTACTGAGGAAATATGGAACATATCCTACGGCAGTTACATTCTTGTTATAGTCCCAGCCAACGCCGTTTATATGCTTGTAGAGCACACCGGTATTGAATGTAACGATTATTCCGGCAATAAGGACCGCTTCGGTGACTCCTCTGATGACAAGTTCTCTTACCTTGCTCTTCTTGTCTTTTGCCTTCTTATCTTGTGGAAATTTCAAAAGTATCGTTACCAAGATACCAACGATAAGAAGTGCTATCGCAACAAAAAGCCAGATCCCGGGCTTATAGACATAGTTGCCCGCTACCTCCATTGCCGTCCTTACTACCGTGAGGTCTCCGAACATTACATAATTGCCTCTGAACTGATAGACGATATCGTTTATAAGTCCAATGAGGAAAGCGATCGTAAGAGATGATATAGCACCGATCTTTACACTTGGGGTAATAAGATCGATCACAAGCTGAAGCAAGAGCCAGTACAGAATGTTGTACAGGAGCATAGTGGATATAACCTTCATCTTACTTCCGATCTGGAATTCCGTAATACAACAGGATAAGACAGATATACCTATGATAAATAAGGCTCTATAGAGCCATGGATGAGCAACAGGAAGATTCTTCAAGGCCTTGATAAATACCGGCCAATCGATCAAACAGCACGCTAATATGGCAAATGAAAATACGATACGGAAAAAAGAGTACTGAAGATTAAAGGAATAAAACTCCGTAAATGTCTCGTGTGAGAAGATCGTACCCAATGTGAGCATGTAGTAAAAACCCATAACGCCCACAACACATCTTGCAATAGATATGAGCCACTTAACATCAGTCTTCTCGGAGGGAGCCTTTTTCTTAAGGGAGATCCTGAATCTGAGCCCGACAAATACGATCGGGATCAGGACCAAAGAGAGATTAATAAGGCTCGCTATATGGTATTTGAGTGCAGCATATCCCTCTTCAAAAGCGGGATTACCATTTAAGAGAATATTTGATCCAAACAGATCATTAGCTGCCAGATAGTCATTTCTAAACATCTCAAACCCATCAATAAGGTAATAGAGGCAGACTATCAGGATGGCCAAAAGGAGGCAGACAAGATTTTTGTTTAATTTATTTGATTTTTCCATATCGCAATGATACCAAAAAGTACCGGGCCCTTAAAGAGCCCGGTACGATCTAATTGCTAGAATCTAACATTCAAGACTACTTAGCTGATCTGATCAAGAATATTCAGATCAAACTGACCATTCAGGAACACCGCCGGTGATCGTGAGCTGGTATGTGCTGCCGTTGACCGTTACAGATCCGCCTGTGATTATGAAGTTATCATCATACTTGAATGAGAATGATGTAACCGCGCTCTGGTTAACACCTGCAAGATCAAATACATCAGAACCAAATGTGGAAGTTCCATTAGTAAGTGTGCCTGAGCCAGAAGCCTTACCTCTACCATACATATCTGTGATTACTGCCTGTGCTGCGGAATAAACAGTAGCTGCTGTCTGATATTCCTTCTCTTCTCTTGCTCTTCTGATGTATCCGGTAAGTGCAGGTACGAGCATAGCTGCTAAAACTGCGAGGATAACGAGAACAACGATAAGTTCTACGAGCGTAAAGCCCTTCTTTGATTCTTTTCTCATCTTTTTCATAGTAATGACCTCCTTAGCTTTATTAACCCTTGAAGTGACTCTGTCAAACCCTTGGGTTTGCTTGATAAGTCAAATATATCGTTAAAACTTGAGTAATGCAACACATTTCCGCCACAATTCACTTTCCCGTAATAATTTGTTTAATAATCACCCTGTCGGAAATGGTTTGTTAACGAATTAAGTGATTCTAACCTCTTTTTGGGGGTCAATTTCCAAGGAAAATGTGTCTTGATGCAAGCTTTAGGAGCAAAAGTGCCTGATCGCCGTAAAGCGCAGCAAATCCAAGGCCCAGAGCCAGGAATGGTGCCAGTCTGATCTTGGATCTGCCAAGTCCTTCCCTGCCGTTTTTAATAAGAAATATCAGAGAATAACCACCTGCTATAAGGAATGCTATAAAAGCTCCGAGCAAGGTCTTATCGAAAGCGAGATAAAGACCAGAAGCCGCCATTAGCTTGATATCGCCGCCTCCGAAGCCGCCTTTGACAAAAAGTGTACACAATAGCATCAGTAGTGCCAGACATATCGCGCCGGTCAAATGATCTGCGAGTGTCTTTACTGCGTAATCCCCTTTTATTACT
>JAIKWA010000056.1 GCA_024685135.1 Saccharofermentans sp. | reverse complement strand
AACAAACAGGAGGACAAAAGAATGAGAAAGGCAACAATGAACAAGACAGAAGATACTAAGGCGATCACTTTGGTAGACATGAACGAGGTAGTAGGCGGAACAGCATTTACAGTAGGAACTTACGGATTTAACCGTCAGTTCACCCATCCTGAAGACTGCCCTAAGTGCTATGAGCCGGGTTATTACACAGGACGCGGCAGAGAGAACTATTTCTTATTCGGATTATTCTCAAAGCATCAGGGTGAATTCAGATGCGATAGATGCAATTATACCTGGTGGGTAAACGGTGAGCTTTCCTGATCGTATAGAATCCGCTTAATGCATAAAAGAACCTCCAAGTAAAAGCTTGGAGGTTCTTTATGTTTAAGATCCTGTATCTTTGGAAAGCCATAAGGCGGGACGCACACCGTGGTCGAAGTAATTAAAGGTAACAAGGTGACCTTTTGTAAAGATCTCACCATCGTCGAGAACGATAGAGGCATGGTCCGTAGGGTAACCGGGGGACCTTAACCAATACCAATCACAGGGTTCGCAAGCTCTGGCTTCGTCATCGGGGAACAGATCCCTGACTTCCTGGCTGCTTAAAAGGAAAACACGATCCTCTGTATCGTTGCCGCCTTCCATTCCGTAAAACAGTTCATTATCAGGATTGATGTTTGTTACGGTCAATATCTGTTCCTGCTCTGAAGCATCAAATGCTGCATTGATAAATTCATCATTAAGCCATGCTCTTAAAGTGCAGTTCTCCCATGTTATCTCTGTTAACTCATCGTTGTAAGGCTGATAATCCAGAATGTTACGACTTACGATAAGCATCCTGTCGTCTTCCTCTGTTAATATGAGCCACTCGATCGGCTCAAGACCATTACTGTCATCACCGTCCTGCTCGTAGTGCCCGAAGGTTATATACTGCGGATCCCACTCAGGTTCTGCTTCACTTGTAGCTTCTGTTTGGGAAGGTGCTTCGGAAGGAGTCTCCTCCGTAACTTCAACTGACGCATCAGTGGTTGCTGAAGATATGCTGCTTTCCTGTGGTACTACCGATGCATTACATGCAGTGAGCATCATTGTTGATGCGATCAGAGCGGCTAATACTTGTTGCTTGCTGATAAAATCTGAATTCATAGTCTCATCCCCACAAAACTGAATCTGTCCTAACCTATTGTCTATAGACGCCACTATTCTATTGTACCGTATGCCGTCTTGCAACCCCTTCCCGGCAGATCATGGCAAGCGATAAATATTCGTACAGATCAAAATAATATTTCACCCCAAACGGATACTGATATTATGTAAGATATACATGCATAAATGACAGAAAAGAGGACAGGACCATTAAAGCTAAGAGTATAATCGCATTTGCCATAGTAGGAGTGATTTGCTTAGTGCTGTTTGTGCTTATCTGGAGCAACACAGGTGACACGCATGACTATGGTGTATTCCTTGGCGCTTCCCCGGAAGATATAGAGTATATGACAGGTTACGATACTATCGTTATCGATGCTCAGTACTATACGGCAGAGGAGATCGCGGAACTTAAGGATGGCGGCCGCACCGTGCTCAGCTATATCAATATCGGTTCGCTCGAGGATTTCCGTCCTTACTACGATGAATACGAGCATCTTACTTTTGCTGATTATGAGAATTGGGATGAGGAGAGATGGGTAGATGTATCTTCAAGACAGTGGCAGGACTTTATCCTCAAAGAGCTTGCTCCTTCTATTCTGGATAAGGGGATAGACGGCCTGTTCGTAGATAATGTTGACGTATACTATATCGCTTCCGAGGAAGGCCTTTATCCCGGCAATGCGGAAGATATCTTCATAGGAGTCGAGAACATCCTTACGGGGCTTCAAGCTCTTGATACTTATGTCTCAATAAACGGGGGCAATACATTCGTCATGGAATATCTTGACCGCGGCGTGGGACATGATCTTACAAACATAATGGATGCGGTCAATCAGGAGACGGTATTCAGCAGTATCGATTTCGAAGAAGAGAGCTTTGGCAGGCAGAATAAAGAAGACCACGAATACTATTTGGAATATATCGAGACATGCGCAGATGAGGGGATAGATGTCTATCTTCTTGAATACACAACCGATAGAAGTGTCATCGCCGATATAAGGGATTACTGCACCGGGAACGGCTTTACTTATTACGCATCCTCTACTATCGAGCTTCTGGCAGTTACTTCAGCTTAGAGCTCTTCGATACATACCTTAAGAAAACAAAAGATCATCCTGAGTTTTAAGCTTAGAAGATGTATCGATAATTCGAAACCTGAGGTCAATGATATTGCAGGTGTATCCGAATCCACGCCATCCCATACATCATCGTACGGACTAACATTTTAAAGACGTGTTCAGAGTACTTAAGTAGGGGGATTTTCAGTAGTTTTAGATGTGCTATAATAAAAAATATTTGAAAAATAGGGGGATAGAAAAATGGCAAGAAATCCAGGTTATGTAAGTCCGGGTGAACTGCAGGGCGTTTCAGCTGAGGCACGCAATTCCGAAAGGGTCGCGGATGCCAACAGAAACATCGCCGATCTTCGCAGCGAGATCTTAAGGCTCAGGATATTGGTCGA
>JAIKWA010000037.1 GCA_024685135.1 Saccharofermentans sp. | reverse complement strand
CCGTTACGGCGAATGACCTTACATTTCTCGCACATCGGCTTTACTGATGGTCTAACCTTCATAGTCAGTCCTCCCTGCTTAGTAATTTTCACAACAAAACAAGCGCCTTCTAAGCGCATGCTAAACAATTATAGCAAAATTATTTGGAGTTTCAACTGCAAATTTTGTCTTTTTTCACCTTTTTTGCAAAGGTTATGGACTTTTGCAGCGTTAGCATTCCGGATCGTCGACTTTGACCCAGTTCTCATGGACAAAGATATCTTCGTTATCCAGCCTGTACCAGCTTAACTGCTCATCGACCATGAAGGTGTTGCCGTTGTTATAGTCGGGGTTCCACAGATGCGTATCACCGTTGGGTGAGAAGGCTACATAAACACCGGCATCTTTAAGTTCTGAATTAATGGGATTACCGGTTGCGGGATTGACCGGCTCCGATACGATGCCATCGAAAGCAACCGTGGGGACATCTGCATTCGTCATAAAAGTATGATCCGTCTCAAATCCGGTGGAATCATAATCCTTTATCATAAGTAAAGGATTGGCCCATTCGGCATTCATACCCGTGGACATCAGATCCTCAAACAATCCGAGCCCCGTTCCGTGATCGGAGACTATTATGATCTTCGTGTTATCGTATACCCCTGTCTGTCTGAGATAATCCATATATATTCCGAGTTCTCTTATGGCAGCAACGAAGCACTCATATGTTGCGGCCTGATACGGTCTCGTGATCTGAAGATCTGAAACACCGTTGCTGATGGTATATCCCTCTTCGAAAGTATAAGTATTATACGGATCGAAATCGACAAGATTGCTGACATCATGTGTGGTCTTGTTGTTCATGACAAGGAGAGCTCCCGGGATAGAATTGTCTATGACCGTCATATCATCGAGATTCTCGAGCACTTTGTAGTTGCCAAGAACATCACTGAAATTAAACTGCTCCTTCATTACCGAGAGATAATTACCGTTGTCATAAATAAAGTCCTGGAGGCAAAGCGGGGAACATCTGAAGAGACTGTACACAAACAGGTTCCTGTTTCTTATATCCTCACAATAGCTGCGCCATTCAGGGCTGTCGGAATAGTAATTCTTGGCACGATAACAATTGCAGTTATCGATATCACTGAAGATCGAGTAGTCACCGTTCCAGGTCCATCCGGGAAACGGAACATCCATTATCGTCACCTGATAACCTTCATTGCTGAATAAGACGGGCATGACTCTTAAGGCTTCATCATGCTTGACTTGCAAGGATTCATCAGACCTTTGATCCATCCTGTATGAGGTGTACTCATAGCCTCCGAACAAAGCCGAAGCAGCTCGTATCGTTGTCTGCCCGAAGCTTGCGGTGTTCGGATAGTAAACAAAACCGTCAAACTGTTCTTCAAGTTCGGGGAATTCGTTGAACGCATAAGGAAGATAAGCTGATACTGCACGGTCCAGCATTATTACCATTACATTCTTACCGCCGGCAGACAATGTGATCTTAGGCGAGGTGTCAGATGCGAAGGTATCGAGATCAGACACAACGGTCCTGTACGCTTTCTGTGTCTTGACGATGTTAATGACCGATATGGTAACCATCGCGAGAATGGCGGCAACAAGGATCGTACCTATCGCCTTTTCAAAACGCATGAGAAAAGCACATATTCCCAACACGGCGAGTACGATAACGGCATTCAACACTATCAGGCTTACCGGATGTACGGGAGCCTTGTCGAAGATTAGATTTGTATTGATTATTCCCGTGTCCTTGCCGAAAAGCATGTAGTTGAGCGTTGATGCGACCGAGCCGGCAAACAGAACATATGTCATTACCTTACGGGCCTTATTGCCGGCAAGATAATAGAATATCCCCATCCAGAAAACAAAAAATCCAATTGCGATCGGGAAAGATGAGAGCAGGTAATGAAGAGGATTCTGAGGATCGGTTATGCCGATGAATTCCTGAGGGGATGTGCTCAGATATGCCATGGGAATGAGCAGTCCGGTGAGAACTGACATGAATACACCTGACAAAATGAACACTGTGGGCCTTACCCCGTGCTCAGACAAGGCTTTCGAAGGACTCTTCTTTTTGTCAGCTGAGATTTTGCGGAAGATCAAAGTCTTAAAAAGTGAGTAGACATTATTCATCGTCCAATACATAAGAAGTCCCGAGGGTGAATCGTACAAAAGGACCAAGAATGCAAATGGAAGGATGAAGGATGCCACCAGGGACTTGGCGGGAATATTTCTGGAATATATGTAAAGGGTTACAAGGTTTACAAGAGTCATTAAGAACGGCAACGCATTGATCGTGACATCACCTATGCTCAGCAGTCCGTCAGGGCTTGCAAGATCAGACAGGAACAAAAAGCCTTTTCCGTTAAAACGGTAAAGTGCACGGGTTCCGAGCAGATCGTATGCCGCCATAAAGAACGGGATCTGGAGCAAGACCGAGATGGAGCTTCTCAACTGATACAAGGGATTGTAGTGATTCTGGCGATAGTAAGTGTTCAGTATCATATACCGCTCATCGCCCTTGAAGCTCTTCTTGATGTGGCTTGCGACCGGCTCGAGTTTCTTTTCTATGTCGCGTTCTTCTGCTTCGAGTTTCTCGGCGCGTTTGTATAACGGCAGGACCAGAGTGCTGACCGCAAGGCTCAGGAGCAGGATCGCCCATCCTTCACTGTTCGTGATCTTATATGCTATCGAAAATATCACCTCGAAGATGAGCTCGAGAGGAAGAAGTACGATGCTTCTTAATACTTCAAAAAAGGCCATTTACAGTGCCTCTTGCTGTGTCATGTAATCAACTATCGCTTCTGCGGAATGTCCTTTGTTCTTCCACGCGTATTCTGTTGCCTCTTTTATCCCCTGCTCATATCTGTCGCTTGTGATCGTTTCATCGATCTTGCCCTTTAAGTCTTCAAGGACTTCATCTGTTATCTCGCATCCGATGGTGGGCAGGACCTTTATCTTCCATGGCTCATCTTTCAGCCAGGCACTGTCATCGAGGAGATATTTATTGTAGCCTTCGTCCTTGGCCGCAGATTTACCGCCGGCCAATCCCTTGACCTTTATCAGCAGCATCCTGAAGAAAAAGCCCGCAGTTATGAATACTCCCAGAAGAACTGAGAACAGCATTCTTCCCGTTGCCGGATCTATGTATAACGAAACATTATCTATATAAATCGGCATGGCAGCTTAATTGTTTATTTCTTCTTCTCGCCTCTCCAGGTGATCCTTCCTCTGGAAAGATCGTAAGGTGAAATCTCCATTGTTACCTTGTCGCCGGGCAGGATCTTGATATAGTTCTGCCTGAGCTTGCCGGACAGATGTGCGATTACCATATGGCCTGAATCAAGCTTTACCTTGAACATTGCATTAGGCAGCGCCTCGTCTACTGTTCCAACTACTTCGATAACATCTTCCTTTGCCATTAAAAACCCT
>JAIKWA010000015.1 GCA_024685135.1 Saccharofermentans sp. | reverse complement strand
CATTTTGCAAAAGCTGAGAAGAAAGCCAGATACGAATTCCTGAGATCTCTCGTCTATGGGTACAGGCAAGGATAGGTCAAGCAGGACAGTCAAGGCGATCGGCAGACAGGCCGTAAAATCGGGGCTTGGACGCGGCGTCATCAGGACCGGCGGAAGAGTCGGTGCGAGGATGAGTGCACGCGGCGTGCAGGTGATATCAAATCTCTTAAGATCGAGCTCGAGAGTCTATTCTCTTACCGTATTAAGAGGCACCATGAGAGTGCTCATGGGCAACATAATAACGGCTGTCATAACTCTCATAGTATTCACTTTATTCGATGCGATCTTCCTCATAAGGAAGGAGAGATCTGTTAAGCAGTTCCTCGTAAATATCCTGTCTAATATCTGGGTAATATTCTGGGGCACCGTTTTCTTTGTCCTTGTTGAAGGCTCGGTAAAGCACATGATGGGAGCACAGGGGACGCTTACGGCCATAGTAAGCTTTATCGCGGGCTTTGTTATATCCGTTGCCGTCTGCGTTGTTGCAGGTATCCTTTTCGATAAGGCAATGGACAGAGTCTATGTAAGTGATACGACTCAGATGACAAATATGATCGCATCTGAATATGAGACGGCAAGGACTGTTTGCGGACTTGATGAGCGTGAATCAGACAAGCTCCTTAAAGGACTTGAAGATATATTGAATCCCAAGGTCTTAAGGCGGATGTTTAGATCATCTGACCGTCAGGCATTTGCAAAGGATCTGTTAAATCAGGCTGCCGCCAATACCGCAGTCGATATTAAAGTCTATAATCAATCTATTAACGCTTGCGAGGTATAACAAATGAACTATTCATTCAAAGACAGTAACGGCACCTTCGAGATGGAGGATCCTTCAAGATACAGCTACCTTTATCTGCCTATTGCAAGCTCTTCCGGAGTCTTATCCTGCATAACACCTAACGGCGGAGGAGACAGCAGGCTCGATCAGGACAGATATCTCCTGCCTCCTGTCGTTGTAGAAGATCTGCAGGAATCCATGGTAACGAGAAATTTCTGGCTGGATATAGAGGGCACAGGCTTAAGGTCAGCCTTCGGCTTCTCCCTTAGTCAGCTTGGCAAGACAGAGGAGAATACCGTAGAAGGAGGTATGCTCTATCAGAAGATCACAAGGATAGTAGAAGGAAGGCTCAAATGTGAGATCTTATCCTTTGCCCCTGAAGGTAAGGCAAGATCTGAAGTAATGCGGGTCAACATAACCAATATAGGCAACGAAGATATAGTATTTACTCCGACTGCAGCAATCCCCGTTTTTGCAAGGGGCGCAGATCACATAAGAGACCACAGGCATGTGACCTCGCTCCTCAATGTCTGCTATGTCAAGGACATCGGAGTCGAAGTAAAGCCCACGATGGCATTCGATGAGAGAGGACATCACAGGAACGAAGATGTCTATGCGGTATACGGCAGGGCATCTGACGGCAGCGCTCCTGAGGAGATATTCCCGACAGTAGTATCCTTTACGGGTGAGGGCGGTAATCTGCTATGTCCTGCGGGCGCAAAAGCCGCGATCCCGGGTATGGCAGCAGGCTCCGTGGTATCAGGCAAGGAAGCTTTTGCAGGTCTCAAGTTTAAGACCGTGACGCTCGCAAGCCTTGATTCTATTGCGTTTAACATTGTTACAAGCTTCGGTGCTGAAGGATACGAGTATTTAGACAGCGCAAATATCGATAAAGCCTTCAAGGCAAGCTCGGAATACTGGAATAATGCCAAGGTCATCCATGTGGGAACAGGTGATAAGACCTTCGACGGATGGATGGAATGGGTATCGGTCCAGCCACAGCTCCGTAAGCTCTACGGCTGCTCCTTCCTGCCTTACCACGATTACGGCAGAGGCGGAAGAGGCTGGAGAGATCTCTGGCAGGACTGCCTCGCGCTCCTGCTCAAATCCCCTGAATCGGTCAAGGAAGACCTTGCAGGCTTCTTTGCAGGCGTGAGGATGGACGGCTCAAATGCGACCATAATAGGCTCAAAGCCCGGTGAATTCATAGCAGACCGTAACGGCATCGCAAGAGTCTGGATGGACCACGGCTTCTGGCCGATGTTTACGGTAAACCTTTATATCGGACAGACCGGCGATACGGATTTCCTCTTTATAGATAAGCCTTACTTCAAGGACAGGCAGATATTAAGAGGCGAACTGACCGATGAGAGCTTCGATGCTTCATCCAGGCCTCAGGAGAAGACATCTGAAGGCGAAGTCTACTGTGGCTCGATCCTTGAGCATATGCTGATCCAGCAGCTCACGCAGTTCTTCGATTGCGGAGCAAACGGCAATATGAGACTCAGAGGTGCAGACTGGAACGATGCCCTCGATATGGCAAGCGTAAAGGGCGAGAGCGTCGCATTTACCGCGGCATACGCAGGCTCTATGAAGATCCTTGCAGACCTTATCGCAAGGTCAGGCAAAGAGCAGATAGAGATCGCAGAAGAGATATTGCCCCTCTTATCTGATATGGACTATAAGGATATAGAAGCCAGAAGGTCTGCGCTTTTATCTTACGAGAGATCTGTCGCGTATTCCGTATCCGGCAAGAAGGCTAAGGTAAGCTCAAAGAAGGTAATAGATACCCTGCTCAATATGAGTGAGAGCATAAAAGAGCATATCAATTCAAATGAGATAGTAGGAGACGGCCTCGGCAATAAGTGGTTTAACGGTTACTACGATAACGACGGCGTCAAGGTCGAGGGAATGCATGAAGGAAATGTGCGCATGATGCTCACCTCACAAGTGTTCACCCTGATGTTCGGTATCGCTTCGGAGGATATGGTAAGAAGCGTTATTGCTTCCTGCGACAAGTATCTCTACGCACCGGCTTTGGGTGGCTACAGGCTCAATACTGACTTCGGCGAAGTCAAGATGAATATGGGAAGAGCCTTCGGCTTTGCATACGGAGAGAAGGAGAACGGCGCGGTGTTCTGCCATATGTGCGTAATGTATGCATATGCTCTCTACAGCAGGTCCCATGCAAGAGAAGGATATAAGGTCTTCAAGGCGATGTACGATCAGAGCGTTTTGGAAGGTCCTGACGGAGGCAGGATGTATCCCGGTATCCCCGAATACTTCGGAGGCGACGGCAGGGGAATGTATCCTTATCTGACAGGCGCTGCAAGCTGGGCAGTGCTCCTCGTCTTAAGCAAGATGTATGGCGTAAACTTCGAAGGCGGCAAGTTAAAGCTTATGCCTTCTTTGGTAAAAGAGCAGTTTGACAGTGAGGGCAAAGCTTCGATCTCTTTCGACAGGAATAAGAGCCATATAAGGCTCACCTATATCAATAAAGATGGCAAGGACTTCGGTGATTATAAGATCTGTGAAGTATCTGTATCAGGCAAGAAGGCAGATATGAGCGAAGGCTATATCGAGCTTCCTTCTGAAGGCGATATAGAGATCTCAGCCGTTCTGGGCTGACAGCTTCTTGGAAGCCGCGATCTCTGCTACCTGAGATAAGATGATCGCTGCAAACATCAGGATGCATCCCGTAGTCTCAAGGAGTGTCATCTTCTGCTTAAGGATAATGGCAGCCGATATGACGGCAAATACGGATTCAAGAGACATAAGAAGAGATGCCACAACGGGCGAAGATCTCTTCTGACCTAATATCTGCAGAGTATAAGCTATGCCGCAGCTCATTATTCCCGAATAAAGAAGGGAAGGGGCTGCGGCTATTATATTGCTCATCTGAGGCTTCTCGGTGATAAACATCAGTATCACTGATATGATGCCTGCTACAGCAAACTGCATGAACGACAGCTGAAGCCCGTTTATGCCTTCAGAAGTAAAGCGGTCAATGAGCATTATCTGACAGGCAAAGAATATGGCGCACATAAGAGCGAGGGCATCGCCTATATTGATGTCCGTCAGATCTTCGGGGTTTATGCAAAGGAAGAAAAGACCGGTTATCGCTATCGCTATGGAAAGCCAGGTAAGCGGCTTGATCTTAGTCCCCGTAAATACCGATATGAGGGATACGAAGAACATATAAAAGGCCGTTATGAAGGCTATCTTGCCGGCCACAGAATAGTAGAAAGCAAACTGCTGCAGGTTCTGCGCGACGGAGAAAACCAGACCTAATATCAGTCCTGCTGTAAGAGTCTTTTTGTCTGTATATATCTTCCTGTTGAATATAAGAAGGAACGGGAAGAGGACTAATGCACCGAGGCATGTCCTTATGCCCGTAAAAGTGAATGCATCGACAGAAGCGCTTCCTACCTGCTGAGCTACAAAAGAGGCTCCCCAGATAAGAGCGGTCGTAAGGAGCAATGCTATTCCCGAGGGTTTGGTCTTACGCATATATCTTTATTCGCCGAAGACCTGATCTGCGTATCTTACTGTCGCCATCGCATCCTTGGCGTAGCAGTCGGCACCAATCTGGTCCGAATACTCCTGCGTCATTACCGCGCCGCCTACGACGACCTTGGTATCGGGCTTCTTCTCCCTTAAGAGCTTTATGGTCTCCTCCATGGATACGACCGTGGTCGTCATGAGGGCAGACAGGCCCACGAGCTTGATATCTTCCTTTATCGCGGTATCGACTATTACCTCAGGCGGTACATCCTTGCCTAAGTCTATAACATCGTAGCCGTAGTTCTCGAGCATAACCTTTACGATGTTCTTGCCGATGTCGTGGATATCGCCCTTGACCGTTGCGAGGATCATGCGGCCTTTGCTCTCGGTCTTGGTGCCTGCCATGGACTGCTTTACTACCTCGAAGGCTGCCTTGGCGGCGTCTGCGCTCATGAGCAGCTGGGGCAGGAACACCTTGCCTGCTTCAAAACCCTTGCCGACCTTATCGAGGGCAGGGATGAGCTCGCTGTCTATTATCTCGAGAGCTTCTCTGCCGCCGTCTAATTCTTCCTTGATCGCTTCTGCGGCTCTTCCCGTGACGCCCTTCTCGACAGCTTCTGTCAAGGAGAGCTTAGCGCCCGTGCTTGCCGTTTGCGTCTTATCACCCTTAGATGTCTGCGCCTGCCCCGGGACATAGTCAGCATATGAAGCGATGAAGTCCGTGCACTGCGGGTCCATGTTCATCAGGGCTTTATAAGATCTTACGGATGCCATCATGGGGCCGTTGCACGGGTTTATGATCGCGCAGGACAGACCGTTTGTCATAGCCATCGTAAGGAAGTTCGAATTGATGAGCTCTCTTGCGGGAAGTCCGAAGGAGATATTGGATACACCGAGGATGGATTTGCCGCCCAATTCGTCCCTTATCCTTCGTATAGTATCGAGAGTCGCGATAGCTGAGGTGGGGTCTGAAGATATGGTCATGGCAAGACCGTCAATTACGATATCCTTCCTCGGGATCCCGTATCTGTCAGCTGCCTCGTAGATCTTCTTTGCAACGCGGATCCTGCCGTCTGAATTATCGGGGATACCGTCTTCGTCCAAAGACAGTCCCACCAGGACGCCGCCGTATTTTGCAACGAGTGGCATGACCGCTTCGATGCTCTCAACCTTGCCGTTAACGGAATTGATCATCGGCTTACCGTTATATATCCTCATGCCGCGCTCCAACGCTTCGGTATCAGTCGAATCGAGCTGCAGGGGAAGACCTGTTACAGACTGGAGCTTAAGCACGATGCTCTCCATCATGGCAGGTTCGTCTATCTCGGGAAGTCCTACGTTGACATCTAATATATCAGCACCCGCATCCTCCTGGTTCAATCCCTCAGTCAGGATATAATCCGTATCGTTATCTCTCAAAGCCTGCTTGAAGCGCTTCTTGCCGGTAGGGTTGATCCTCTCGCCGATAACGACGGGCTTAGGTCCTATCGTAACGCAGCTTGCAAATCCCGATACCATGCAGATGTCCTTATATGCGGGGCAGGTAAAGGGAAGGGGCTTAACGCTTTTGATAAGCTCGCTGATATGCCCGGGAGTAGTGCCGCAGCAGCCGCCCATGACATGTACGCCCAAAGAAGCGATCTTAGTCATTACCCCGGCAAATTCATCAGGTCCCACATCGAAAACAGTCTTGCCGTCTTCTGTCCTCGGAAGTCCGGCATTGGGGTTTACCACAATAGGCAGGGAGGATACTTTGCATATCCTCTCAACGATCGGATACATCTTGTCGGGACCAAAGCCGCAGTTAACGCCTAAAGCATCCACCTTGAGTCCTTCGAGCATGGCGACAGCACCTTCGATGGTTCCGCCCGTAAGAAGGGTACCGTCTTCGCCGTATACCATGGTAACTATTACAGGAAGATCGCAGACCTCGTGAGCTGCAATGACCGCAGCCTTTGCTTCGTAAGCATCGCTCATGGTCTCTATGAGGACCAGATCTCCTCCTGCCTCACAGCCTGCCTTGATCACGGTCTTAAAGCAATCTACAGCATCCTCGAAGGGGAGGTCTCCCATAGGTGCTAAGAGCTTGCCTGTAGGTCCTACGTCGATAGCCACATAGGCATCGTCATCTCTTCCGGATTCCGCCCTTGCAGCTTTGCATATCTCACAGCCTGCCTTGACGAGCTCTTCGCAGTTATCGAACTTGAGCGGATTTGCTCCGAAGGTATTGGTGTTTACTATATTTGCGCCCGCATCGAAATAGCCCCTGTTAAGAGCCTTTATGTCATCAGCTCTCGTTAAGTTCCACAGCTCGGGGAGCTCGCCGCCCTTAAGGCCTAAACCCTGAAGGATGGTTCCGGTCCCGCCGTCGCAGAAAAGCCATTCTTTGCCGAGTCTTTCTCTAAGAGGTCTTCTCATATAAGTTATGTCCTTTCGGCAGCAAAGCTGCATGTATCAGAGATATTGCAGTTGCTGCAGTCGTGTTTGAAGGAGCCGGTCTTATCTGTTCCGAGGCCGATAACGGCAGTTACCGATTTTGTCGGCACCATAAGGAGCGAATCAAGTAAGGTTATCCCGGTATTCCTCGTGATGTCTAACATCCTGAACCAGTCCTTCTGATGCTCGAGAGACAGATCCCCGTATCCGGGGGAGAAGCGGGGCCTGCAATACAGCCCCTGAGCTTTATAGCGCTCCTTTATCTCATCGTTTACGGAATCTATATAGTCTTCTACCGCTGCAGCGCCAAGGGCCTGGTATATGGCAGCTTCGAGATTGGATTTGATCTGCGCTCTTTTGACGAGCCTGTCACAGGCAGGTCCTATCGTAACAGCAACAAGAACGGCCTTGGTGCAGCACTTGAGGTTGCGGGCAAGACCCGTGCTCTTTATCCCGGTATCGCCGAGCATTACCATGTCGTCAGTCACACTTACACTGACTTCCTTCGTAACTGATCTCGGGACGGAACTTTCTTCGAGCTTTGCCTTGCATGTATCGAAAAGCCTGAGCCCCTCTTCGTCCAAGGTGCCTGACCTTCCGAGTCCAAGATATCGCAATGCTTCGCTTCGGGTTATCTCTCTTGTAAGAGGCATACTTACTCCAGGATGTACTTGAGGTTATCTAAGATCGCCTTTGCAACCTCGGGCTTGTTCATGGAATAAACATGGATATGGTTTACGCCGTTTGCGATGAGATCGATTATCTGCTCGCATGCATAGATAATGCCTGCCTGGCGCATGGAATCCGGATCGTCGCCGAATCTGTCTACTATCGCTCTGAACCTCTCAGGGACATTGGTACCTGACAGCTGTACGGATCTTGACAGCTGCTTTGCCGTTGTGACGGGCATGATGCCGGGAATTACGGGTACATTGATGCCCTTGTCCTTGATCCTGTATAAGAAGTTATAGAAGATGTTGTTATCGAAGAACATCTGTGTCGTGAGGAAATCGAGACCGCAATCGACCTTGAACTTGAGGAAGTCGATATCGTCCTTCTTGTGCTCGCTCTCGACATGTCCTTCAGGGTAGCATGCACCGCCGATGCAAAGGTCAGGTGCTATCGCTCTTATATCCGTTATAAGATCTGATGCATGGAGATAGTCGTGAGCGATAACGCCGTCTTTGGGGATATCTCCTCTTAAGGCCATTATGTTCTCAATGCCTTCAGCCTGTATCTTGGTAACCATGTCCCTTATCTGCTCTCTTGTTGAAGCTACGCAGGTAAGGTGAGGCATTACCGTTACTCCGTGAAGATCTCTTATATCCTTTGCGACTTCGATAGTGAGCTTGGATGTCGAGCCTGCCGCGCCGTAAGTTACGGACATAAAGGAGGGCTCCAGGACAGCTATCGCTCCTGCTGCCTGCTTAACGCCGTCAAGTCCGGTCTCCTGTTTGGGAGGAAATACCTCGAAGGAGATAGAGGGCTTATTCTGTGCCAGGATGTCAGAAATCTTCATGTGTCTTTTTCCTTTACTTTACTAAATGATGTTTTGTATTATAATGCTTTTGAATCAATAAAAGGAGAGAAAAATGAAAAAGAAAGTTTTATCCACCATCATCGCGGCTACAATGCTCCTTTGCGCAGCATGCACCGCAACACCTGACGCTTCACAGGTAACACAGGAATCAGCACAGGAATCCAATGCTTCACAGGCAGAGACAGAAGCAACTTATGAGATGCCCGATATAACGACAGACAGAGCAGGTAATGCGATAGAAGTACCTTCCGAGATAAACAGGATCGTATCTCTCGCACCTTCAACAACACAGGTCCTCATCGAGCTCGGCCTTGCAGACAAGATCGTAGGTATCGATTACTATTCTGCAGACTATATCGATGCTTTGGATCCCGAGATCCCCATGTTCGACATGATGTCACCTGACTGCGAGACTATCGCATCCTTAGAGCCTGACATCGTATTTACATCAGGCATGAGCTCCGTAGGCGGAGTAAATCCCTTCACACCTCTCGTTGAATCAGGCTTCTGCGTAGCAGATATCCCGAGCAGCGAATCCATCGAATCCATCAAGGAAGACCTCCTGTTCATCGGTGCCGTAACGGGCACATACGAAGGCGCAACAGGTCTTGTAGATTATATGGACGAGACTATCGCAACTGTTGAAGCAGCAGGTGAGGGCAAGACGGTTCTCTTCCTCATGAGCATCCCCGATGCAACATATCCCACGATCTATTCCTTCGGTAACTGCACATACATGCAGGAGATGCTCGATTGTATAGGCGCCGTTAACGTTTTCGAAGACGAGATCGGCTGGATCTCAGTATCAGAAGAGGATGCTATCGCAACAAACCCTGATGTAATCCTTACAAACGTTAACTGGGTTGACGATCCGGTAAGCGATATACTTGCTCTCGAAGGTTGGGAGAACGTAACTGCTATCGTAAACGGTGATGTTTACTACGTAGATGCAAACCTCAGTTCAAGACCTAACGAGCACATCGCAGACGCTATCGTTGAGTGGGCAGGCTGCATCAGTGCAAGCGGCAGCACTTCTGACGACGAAGCTGCATAAGATCTGTGGATCAGCAGACTGATAAGACTGTAAAGTACATAAGCAGGCGGGCCGGAATAATAATTTCCGTCCTGGCCTGCTTTGTCGTTTTGCTCATATGCATGAGGTGCGGAAGCGTCCACATTGCGCTGCGAGACATAGCAAGGATCACCTGGGCCCATATAACCGGATCGCCTATGCCTTCTGATATAAAGGCCAATGTCGTGTCGATCTTCTGGAGTATAAGGCTTCCGAGGGCACTTATGGCATTCTTTGTCGGGGGCGCACTCTCCGTGAGCGGACTTGCGATGCAGGCTCTGCTTCAAAACCCTCTGGCATCCTCATATACGATGGGCGTATCCTCGGGCGCGGGACTCGGTGCGGCACTAATCTTAGTGACAGGTATAAGCCTTCCTGTCTTAAAGGCTCTTAGCCTTCCTCTTGCAGGCTTTATCTTCGGCTCTCTTACCGTCATCTTCGTGCTTATACTGTCCAAAGCGATAGACGGTGTCTTATCCAATACGACGGTCATCCTGATAGGCATGATCATATCCCTGTTTGTTACGGGAATACTTAATCTCTTATCTACGCTTTGTCCGGACCACGCCAAGCAGATCTGGATGTGGATGACCGGCTCTTTGTCCTCCGTCACTTGGCTTCAGGCCAAGATCTTGATGCCCGTAAGCGTTATAGGCACTATAGTCATATTCTGCCTTGCTAAGCATCTCGACATCATGACCTTCGGCGACGAGCAGGCAAAAGCCATGGGCATAGATGTCGCAAGATACAAGATCCTAATAATCCTCATCTGCTCGCTCCTTACCGGCGCTTCCGTCGCTTTTGCGGGAGTAATAGGCTTTGTCGATCTTGCAGCACCTCATATAGTAAGGAAGATCTTCGGTCCCTCTCACAAGGCAGCTACAGTGATGTCGTTTCTCTACGGTGGCGCATTTATGGCGCTTGCCGACCTTATATCCAGAACGATCCTGTCTCCGAGGGAGATCCCCGTAGGTGCGGTAACAGCGCTCATCGGCGCACCTTTCTTCGCCTATGTGTTCTTTGCATCAAGGAGGCGCAAATGCTGATCGAGCTTAAGGGTTTATCAGCCGGCTACGGCAAACAGACTATCTTGAAGAACATAGACCTCAAGATAGAAGCAGGCGAGAAGGTCTTCATAGGAGGCGCTAACGGCTGCGGTAAGACCACTCTTCTAAGGGTTATATCCGGTCTTATCCCTTATACGGGAAGTGCTCTTATAAACGGCAGGGAGATAAGGGACTATAAGCGGAAGGACCTGTCCCGCCTCATATCATTGATGCCTCAGCAAAGCCGGATGTATTTTGCATACAAGGTAAGAGAAGCAGTAGCCTTGGGAAGATATCCGCATACGAATATCTGGGGCAACGAGAAGGACAGCAAAGCGGATCCTGTTACTGACGCCATGAGATCCTGCGGCGTACTTGATCTTCAAGACCGCTACATGAATGAGCTCTCGGGCGGACAGCTCCAGCGCGTAATGCTCGCGATGTGCTTTTGTCAGGAGACACCCGTAATCCTCTTAGACGAGCCTGCGAGCAATCTCGATATCAGATACAATGCCGAGATAGAAGAACATATAAATATATGGGCAAAAGGCTCGACTTCCACCCCGTCCGGCACGATAGGGAATACGCCCATAGCGGTATTCCACGACCTTACCCAGGCCTTAAGGTTCAGCACCAGAGCGATCCTTCTAAAAGGCGGCGAGGTCTTCTATGACGGCGATATGCAGCAGGCCGTACGTAGCGGCAAAGCAGAGTATGTATATGATTTCGATATTGCAGGATACAAAAGGGAAGAACAAAAGCTTTGGAATTTCGTACAACCCGACAAATAGAAACATATAAGGGGCTGTGCTAACATTTGTGCAATATCATAGCAACGGAGGGCTTTGTTATGTCCAAGAAGAGATCATTTTCTGATTTCCTTAAGAAGAAAGACATTAACGTTACCGCAAAGACGTATTTCGTCGATGCAATGAGCGGAATGGCGCAGGGTTTATTTGCTTCACTGCTCATAGGAACAATCCTTATAACATTAGGTAAGTACATCGGCATGATCCCCGGCGATGCATTCGTAGTCATCGCAGGTCTCATCACCAAGGCCGGCAAGATGGCTCAGGCAATTACAGGCGCTGCGATCGGCGTAGGTATTGCGGCAGCTCTTAAGGCACCGATGCTCGTAATGGCTTGCGCAACCTGTGTTGGTTACTTCGCAAACGCTTTCCCCGGAGAGCCTTATGCGGCAGGTCCTTTGGGCGTCTTCATCGCCGTTATCGTTGCGACGGAGTTCGGTAAGATGGTATCCAAGGAGACCAAGGTAGATATCCTCGTAACACCTATCGTTACTTTGGGCACAGGTCTTCTCGTCGCATATATCACATGCCCTGCGATCGCGATCGCAATGAACTGGCTCGGCGAATTCATCAATGTAGCTACAACACTTCACCCGTTTGCAATGGGTATCGTAATATCGGTAGTAGTCGGCATCATCTTGACTCTTCCCATCTCAAGTGCTGCTATCTGCGCATCCATCGGTATCGCAGGTATAGCAGGCGGCGCTGCTCTCGCAGGCTGCTGCGCACAGATGGTAGGTTTTGCAGCTTGTTCTTTCAGAGATAACAAGTGGGGCGGCGTCGTATCCCAGGGCCTCGGAACATCAATGCTCCAGATGCCTAATATCGTAAAGCATCCTCAGATCTGGATACCTGCTACACTCGCTTCAGCTATCACGGGTCCTATGGCAACAATGCTCTTTAAGCTCGAGTGCAACGGCGTATCTGCAGGTATGGGCACATGCGGTCTCGTAGGTCCCATCGGCTGCGTATCCGCCATGACGGAGTCCGGAACGCTTAATGCTACGGCATGGATCGGCATGCTCGTTATCTGCGTAATCGCACCTGCCATCCTTTCAGTAGTATTCGAACTCATCTTAAGGAAGATAGGCCTCATCAAGGAAGGCTACATGAAGCTCTCCTGATAAGAGATAACGATAAGACATAAACGATAAAAGCTCTTGCCTTGGCAAGAGCTTTTATATTGCTTTATTTCTTACTGAAACTCTCGAGGAAGACTGAAGACAGTTCCTTACGGCTCTTGGTTCCGGTCTTCTTTAAGAGATTGCTTACATGGAACTTGACCGTATTCTCCGATATAAAGAGCTTGCTCGATATCTCCGTATTGGTAGCACCGTCAACTAAGAGATTGAGCACATCCATCTCTCTTGAAGACAGGTCATACCTGAGCTTGATGGATGTAAGTACATCTTCGCGTGTCATCTCGGAGGCGGGGACAGGGGTAAAGAGCCTCATATAGTGGAACATGAACATTCCGGAGCCCAATACCAGGAGAACGGATGTTACCGCCATAAGCGCGAGCGGGTCAGAGCCCAGCTTGATACCTATAAAAGCACCGAAGGCTTCGCCGAACCTTCCGAAGATCAGACCGAAGGAACAGAGGAATACAAGCGGATATCCCTTGGGGCTCATCATGTCTGACAGGTCAGCAATTATGCCGTAGCGGTATATCGCAAGGAATCCCGTCATAAAGTAAGATACAAAGAATACGAATGCCGTGACTCCGACTTTGGTCTGGAGCAGTATGTAGAGCATAGGTGTCGTCATGGTAACGAGGCAGCATATGGCACCGATCCTCTTATCCTTGTTGTTTAAGAAAGCTGCCACTATAAGACCTGTCGAATACGTTATCCTCAGTATCTCGCCGCTGATATTGAGCTCATCAGACTGAGCCATTGGGAAGTAGAATCCCACGCTCTGTATCGCCCAGCTAATTGCAATGAACAGCAGTGTCGCGATAACGACGGCCTTTTTGGGGTTTGCTACCTTTGCTGTTGTGTTAACGAGCTTGGGGCTGCCCTCAGCAGGATATACAGGCACTACGGATTGCCATGCCACGCAGACGGCTATAGCCAGCACTAGATATAAAACAACGGCATATATGCTCTTAACGAATTCTCCGCCGTCTATCAGGGAAAGGAGTGCCGTAATAATCGGGGACAGGGCATAGGATATACCGAATACCACGAGTCTTCTATCCTTGGGGATGAGAGTGGTAAGGAGCAGGAAATACAATCCCTGGGTCATACCTTCTATAATGGAAGTAACTACATATAGGACAACCGTAACCGAGGACGGACCTGACAAAAAGCAGGGGAAGGCGAGCAGGACAGACAGGAGCACTGTTATGGGGAAAAAAAACCTTCCGCCGACAAAGCGGACCTTCTTGCGGACCAGTATGGCAGACAGGAGCATACCTATGGCCTGGGCGATATAGCAAACACATTCTGCGAACAGATCTGCGGTTTGCGAAGAGAAAAGATCCACCATCTTGTATATGAAAGTGAAGTAGATCCCGGTACCGATCGTAAAGGTTAATGTTACGATAACGGTAACTAAAATGCTTTGTCTCAGACTGCGTTCCCTCAAGTCAGCTCCTCCTTGTTTTGTATAGATTATTACAAAAAACCGGGATCAATACAAATTTGGGCAAAATCTCGAAAACCTTTGTTTTAAGCATGCCTACCCATAAACTACCCGCCCTGTTCACACCTTGTAAATACTTTAGTAGTAAATCGGTAAACACTTTTTATGAAATTATAATAGACTAAAATAGTAAAACTTTTTAGATACATTTCTCTAACGTATCAAAGGAGGGTGTCATATGAAATCGACAAGATCACGAAGTTGGAAGAGCTATCTTCGCAAGGCAACTGCGTTCCTCATCACGGCTGCCATGGTAGCAAGTTTCCTGCCACTGCAGGTACTGAAAGTTTTTGCAGATACCACAGCTGAGGAATTCCAGATAGTATTTACTAAGATTCCTGAGAGTGTAGAAGGCTTTGGTGTGCAGTATCAGTTTAATGGTACCGATGGTGATTGGACCAATGCAACAATCGAAGAAACGTTATCCGGTTATTCTTTTACCATTGACAAGGAATCGGACAACTTGTACATCAAGTTTGTATTAGGAGCTGTCGAGCCTCTAGGCTTTGGCGTAGCTAATGATAGCCAAGGCACAGGTGCAGTCGATTCAGATACGCTTATTGAGAATGATAAATTGACCTTTGCAGAAAATTATTCCTATGCTACATACCATTACGATGATCTCTCAGCTGAAGGACACTATTTTATCTTTGAGATCTATAATTTCGGTCCCACGGAACAATATCCTTATTTGTATGAGATGTATCATAATGAATCCGGAACTATTGATGTAGAAGAGGGCTTCGATGGAGATTGCAGAGGCGATCAGGATAATTCTCGCTTCAGAGTTTGTATAGCCGAGAAAACTCTTACGGTTTTGGTTAAGCCTTCTGACGGTTCAACACTTAATGAGATAAGGATAGCCACCAGTGAAGATCCCAATGAAGACATAAGGCTTAATGGAGAAAACAATTTTACGGTTGCAGGTTCCGGTGTTACATACGATGCTGAAGCCGGTACTGCCACCTTAACGATTCCTGAAGGAGAGACGGAGCTTTTAGGTATATCCTTTATATTCGGTGACATTAATGTAACTGAATTAACCGCAGATTACGAATTGACCGAAGACCAAACGATCGGAAGCAATGCCGGGGTCGTTGTTAAGGATTGCATTCTTACATTAAGTGCAACACTGACTATTGAACAGAATGGACGATTAACCCTTGATGGTAGTCTGGCTTCGATCGTGAACGCAGATAATATAAATCCTCAAGATGGTGCTTTGCTTGCATTTATGAATGGCGCATCAGTACCTGACGGAATTGCGCTCTACGATGAAGAAGGAAATGCAATGACAGAAACTTCATTCGAGAGATGGGAAGAATTCTACTATGTTTCTACTCAAAGTAAGTGGACGAGACTTGTCAGCACTGAGACCGTGATCGATACAGACGCTGTAATTGATGAAGAGATCGTTATCAATGAAGGAACATCTTATAGAATCGTTAACTGTAATGTCTCATTTACAGATAACGGAAGCATAACCATTAAGGCTGGCGGAAACCTCATCCTTGAAGGAACTGCTGTTATTGATGGTTTTACTGATAAGGTTAGATATGAGCATAATGCTTCTCTCAGCTTCGAGAGGTCTCCTGTAATCCCTAACGGCGTAATTCTTTATGATGAGAACGGAAACGAACTTACAGATACGGTTTTCGCAGATTTTACAGAATTCCGTTATGACGATGCTGATGAAAAGTGGAAATTAGTTGTATATTACGAGGTAGTATTTGAAGAAAATACAACAATAGATTATGAATATGTAATAGATGGTGGTAGATCGCTCCGTATCAAGAACTGTACTGTCGATTTTGACGAAGGTGGCAGCATAACCATTAAGCCTGGCGGAAGTATTATTCTTGAAGGTTCTGCTGTTATTGATGGTTTTACAGATAAGGTTAGACCTGAGAGCGGTGCTTGTCTCGCCCTTGAAAAAGGTGCTTTTTGGCCCGAGAATATAACTCTTTATAATGGTGACGGTGAATCTGAGTTCCCGGATAACCCTGTCGGTACTGATAATTATGAAGAGTTCATGTACGACGACCATGATGGTAAGTGGAAGCGTATTGAATTCGATCCTCAGAGATTTAATGTCTTTATCGGTGATGGCTCTAATATAGCAGGCGCAACGCTCGAATATAAGTTTGAGTATAGAGTAGGCGAAACTGATTGGTCCCCTGTTGATTATGAGATCGATGGAAATTTCCGTTATCCTGATAACATCAGCAATGGTACAGTTACTATAGATAATTCTCAGCCGGAACTGATGAATCTGTCTTTCAGATTACCCGACGATCTTTGGGTTAATGATTCTTATCCGAATATCGATATAAGACTTACACTCCCCGATACAGAAGAGCTGACGCTTAACAGTGCGGATTGGGGCTTTATAAATATCAAAAACATTGATGGTTATAACGATGATCTGGATGTTGTTACTGAAGGTGATAACAAGGTGATCACGTTTACTAACCTGAATATCTTTGGTGAAGAAACGTATCATGATTTCACATTCGATTATTCATATGATTTGGATAAAACAAGCTTGTACGGATTAGAGATTTGGCGATTTTCTGATTCAAGCTTTATCACTTCCGATGAAGGGAATACCATCACTTTTGAGAGCGAATGTGGTAGTTTAACACTTACTAATGGGAGCAAGATAATTGTAGAAGATACGTCAGAAGGATACCATCTTTGGTCTGCGGATCCTGAATACACTGCAAGCTTAAATGCTTCCGGTGGTTACGATGCATGGTGTTTCTATCCAGTTAAGGATAGCTATGAGATGTATTCTGATCCGGTAGCTATTACCGTGACTAATCCCGGTGAAGATGGAATTGCCAGGTTTGATTTCCACTTCAGCATGGGCAGGATCACTTTTGATGGTTATACAAGTGTTAGTCCGGCACCTCAGACTTTTGTGCATGATAATACAGATATCGATTACACTCTTTCAGCGACTGCTTATACAATTACATATGAGCATGGAACCGTTACGATTGAACTTGTTGACCAGAACCCGGATGATGATGTTAATCCTGTATGGTCAGGCTGGATAAACCCGGCTGAGGGTGATAATAGTGAGACCGTCCAGTTTGAAACGACAGATCAGGTCAAGTTAACCTTTACGCCCGATGAAGGTTACAGTGTCGCGGCTACGCTTAACGGCTATTCCGGTAACAGGCCCCTTGTTCTTGATCAGGACAAATCCATAGTTACCAATCTCGACACAAGATACGATAATTTAAGAGATCCGTTTGTTGAGGATTCATACCAGTATACATTTACCGGTGCAACTGAATATAATTTCCCCGAAGGTGCTTACTATGTAATCTCTTATGAGAATGGTTATGCGGTAGTTACCAGCGGCGAAGGCGGAACTGTATTAAGTGCTGCAGTAACAGCTGCCGGTGTCGTTGTTTCATGTGATGTAGGTATTAATGTCAATTTGATGCCTTCAAAAGCAGGTTATATCGGCTCGATGAAAGTTGATGACATAACTGTTACTGATACCTTTGTAGATATTAGTGATAGCGGTCATGCAATTGACATCAGTTTCGATGAAGATCCCGATTATAACCCCTTTATCTTTGAGCTTGGGGGAAATATAGAAGGCGAACCTGTAGTTGCTGAAGATAAACAAACTATCACTGTGCCTATGGATCACGGAAGAGTTGAGATCACGGGTTATGATTCGTACATTTCTTATGAGGGTGTATCTCCTGCTGGAAGCAGCCATGTTGGTGCTTACTCCTTTGAGCTTGAGGGAACCGGCGTTAGTATTAAGGCTATACCTGAAGAAGATTACACTTATAGATTCATGCAAAACGGAAGTGTTGTAGCTGATGAAAACGGTGTATTGTCATTCAGCAATATCAACAAGGACAATAAGATCCAAGCCGAAGTTATGTTTGATCCGTTCCCCGAGCTTTCTATAGGCGGTCATTATAGTTATAACTCACAAACATCAACTCTGACATATACTGACGATGATCAAAATGTGATAGGAACTATTGAAATAGCAGATAATCCGTTTACTAATGGTCCCACTGTTCCTACACAGATATCCGAAGATGTTACTTTTACCGTCAATCCTGCTGACGGATATGGTTGTAAGGTTCAGATTAACGGCGGCCGGGAAATCTACGTTACAAGTACTTACACTATCGGTGTTTCAGATTTAGCGACATCCGGAGCGGAAGAACAAGTCATTAATACACTGACGTTTACTTTTAATATACTTGCTAGTGATGCCACATCTGATCTGTTGTTTGAAGGTGTCGCAGAGAATGACATATCAGAAACTATAGTTGGAACGAATGACTATTATAAGGTAGACTTTGATGACGGATACATACTTATAGAGAAGGATATTGTAGTAGAGATTACGTACAGTGATGATGCAACATTCTCTATAAATAAGGATTATGAATCTGCGAGAATCCTCTTTGTTCCTGAAGAAGGTTATTTGCCGACGATGGTTTATTTCGGCGATGAGTATAATGATCAGAATGAGGTCAGCGGAGAGTGGAGACAAACTTGTGAGATCTCATATGACAGTAGTGTTGGATACTATTACGATGCCCCGCTGAATCCCTTCGGCGCGGTAGCTGAAAAGTGCAGGGTATCATTTGAATCGACCGCATTGTATGGGGCTACTGTTACCAGCACTTATGAAGGAGTAACATCTGCTTCCATAACAATCGGTGGAAACGATATCGGTTCCGGCGTTATCGAAGATGAGTACATTGAATACAGATATCCGTTATCTCTGACAGCTGATTCCGATTCA
>JAIKWA010000014.1 GCA_024685135.1 Saccharofermentans sp. | reverse complement strand
TCATACGGACCTGAGATGCGTGGCGGTACAGCTAACTGCTCCGTTGTTATCTCAGACAGCCCCATCGGCTCACCCGTTGTTAACGATGCAGACGTTGTTCTCTGCCTCAATCAGCCTTCCATGGAGAAGTTCGAAAAGCAGCTCAAGCCGGGCGGACTCATGGTCCTCGATGCTTCTCTCATCAAGGTAAGACCTACAAGAGAAGACATCAAGGTCATCGCTATCGAAGCATCTGATTATGCTTCAGAGCTCGGTAAGATGATGTTTGCTCCTATCATCATGCTCGGTTGCATGGCAACTGCAACAGGTTGCTTTGCACGTGATTCTTTTGAGAAGTCCCTCTACGAGATCCTTCCCGAGAGAAAGCATAAGCTGATCCCCACAAACATGGCAGCATTCGATAAGGGTGCCGAGGCAGCTAACTGATAGTTTCTTACAGAATTAATTCATTAAGACCGGCAACCCTGCCGGTCTTTTTGTGTTATATTGTTAGCGTAACAAAGGAGTCTGAGCCATGAACAAGACAGCTTTCAAGAAGTTTATATCGATCTTTACCGCAGCGATGGTCTTATTGACCCTCCTCCCGGGTTTTGTAACCTTAAGGGAAGCTGAGGATGCTGTGCCATATTCCTTTACGGGCATGGCTCATATTCAAGATCAGGGCGATACCGAAGGCGTCTGGGACACAAGCTCCGGCATTCTTACTCTCGGTACGACCGGTATGTCCAGAAGGCTCGAAGCTATCAAGCTCAGCTTTACCAATAACACAGGCTTTGAAGGCTCGATGCAGTATCAGGTGCATATCCAGAATATCGGTTGGACCGATTGGATAGATTCAGGCAGCCAGGCCGGCACATCTGGCAGGAGCCTTAGACTTGAAGGCATAAGGATAAGGCTTACAGGCGAGCTTGCTAAGCACTACAGCGTTGAATACCATGTCCATATCCAAGACTACGGAGACTCTCAGCCCTGGGTAAACGACGGCACCTTGGCAGGAACGACAGGTGAGTCCAAGAGGCTCGAACAGCTTAAGGTAAAGCTCGTATCCTTAGATGACAACAAAGATACCTCAATGAGCATTATGTACCACGTACACCGTCAGGACTACGGTTGGGAGACTGACTTCAAGACAGACGGTACGGTATCCGGTACAACAGGCCAGGCTAAAAGGCTTGAAGCCATCAATATATCACTCCTCGGCAATCAGTACAGCGGCAGCATCAAGTATTCCACGCATGTCCAGGATTACGGCTGGATGGACGAGGTAACTGACGGTGAACTCTCGGGTACGGTAGGCGAATCCAAGCGTCTTGAAGGCATCAGGATAAGTCTTACGGGCGAAGTTGCCGAGCATTACGATGTTTACTACAGGACGCATATAAAGAATTTCGGCTGGCTTTCCTGGGTATCTAACGGTGCCGACTCAGGTTCATCCGGTATAAGATCCAGGCTTGAAGCCATACAGATAGTCCTTGTAGCCAAGAATTCAGGCGATCCCGGTGATGTTAAGGGGATCCAGTCTGCAAACGATAAGGGTTTCCTTACTCAGGCAGATGTCCCGCTCCCGGGTTACGGTTACAGGATCTGTCTCGACGCAGGTCACCACGAGCTCATCAACAGAAGCCCCGTAAACAAGGCTTACTGGGAGAGCGTATTCAACTGGGATTTCCACTTGAAGCTCAAGGCATCTCTTGAGGAATACGGCTTCGAGGTCATCACCACAAGGTCGAGCTCTATCCCCAATCCTCTTCCTTACGACAGAGGCAGGAAGGCCGTAGGCTGCGATCTTTACATAAGCATTCATACTAATTCTTCAGATAACAGAAGAGTCAATAACCCTGAGGCATACTGCGCGATAAACGGCTGGAGCGATGCGATAGGGCAGAGGCTCTGCAATACCATCTCCGATACCATGAACGTTCAGCGCGGCCGCGTAATACACTGGAACGAGCGCGTTAACGGCAGTCTTGAAGACCACTTCAAGAACAATGTCGGCGCGGCATCCGTTGGATGCCCGAGCATGCTCCTCGAAGTCTCTTACCATTCGAATCTCTATGCGACCAACTGGATGCTCAGCAGCGCAAATCAGCAAAAGCTCGCTGATGCCATGGCAGCTACCATCGCACAGTACTTCGAAGAATGCGGAAGTCCCAGGCCTTGAACAAGATACAAAAGCACCTGTTTGATCTTCAGTCAGACCCGGATTACAGAGCTCTTCAGCTGAAGACAATCCCGGGCGTACTTGATGAAGATCTTATCGGTGTCAGGACACCCGATGTTAAGCTCTATGCCAAAGAACTCTATAAGTCAGGGGAGTGTAAGGTCTTTATCGCCAAACTTCCTCACAGATACTACGAAGAAAACCTTCTCCACGGACTTATCCTCAGCCTTTATAAGGACTACGATGAACTGATAGAAGAGCTCGAACGCTTCCTTCCCTATGTGGATAACTGGGCGGTTTGCGACCAACTGAATCCCAAGGTGCTGTCAAAGCATAAGGAAGAACTCTTGGGCAGGATAAAGATATGGCTTAAGTCAGATCACGACTATACAGTAAGATTCGCAATGCGAATGCTCATGTGCCACTATCTGAGTGAAGATTTCAAACCCGAATATGCAAAGCTCGTTGCAGCTGCAGATAACGGCAATTACTATGTCAGCATGATGTGTGCATGGTATTTTGCCACGGCGCTTGCCAAGAACTACGAAGAGGTTCTCCCGTTTATAACTGAAGATCGGCTCAGCAGGTGGACTCACAACAAAGCTATACAGAAGGCGATTGAGAGTTACAGGATCACTGACGGGCAAAAACAGCATCTTAGGGCATTTAAGAGAAAAGTAAAGTAAACATTATGTAAAGTTGCACAAAAGCGAGGGTTAAATCTCTTGTTTTTTTGTAATTTTGGTTGGTATTTCTCCTATATTAGTTTATAATATTAATCGGCGTGGTCTGTGATCACGTCCCAAAAGTCAGGAGGACCGTTATTTAATGGATGCGGCTTATTTATTCAACAGAGGCGAGAACTATATGGCGTATAAGTTCCTCGGCTCACATCCTTATGAGGATGAGAACGGCAAGGGTTACATCTTCCGTGTTTGGGCTCCTAAGGCCCGTATGGTCAGCGTTATGGGTGACTTTAACGATTGGGATGCATCGAGTGGACAGATGTTCATGCTCGGCAAGACCGGTATCTGGGAACAGAAGATACCCGGCGCACAACAGTGGGACCGCTACAAGTATCAGGTAGTAGGTGCCGACAACAGGATCTATGAGAAGGGTGATCCCTTTGCAAGGCATTTTGAGACAAGACCCAACAATGCTTCGATCCTTTACAACCCCGACGATTACGAATGGAACGACGGCGAGTTCTGCAAGAACAGAACAGATGCTCTGGCACCTAAGCCGATCAACATCTATGAGCTTCACTTAGGCTCGTGGAGAAGACATCCGGACGGGAATTTCTTCTCTTACAGAGAGCTTGCTATAGACCTTTCCGATTATTGCAAGAAGATGAACTACACCCACATCGAGCTGATGCCTGTATTAGAGCATCCGTTAGACGATTCATGGGGCTATCAGGTAACAGGCTACTACGCAGTTACTTCAAGATTCGGTACACCTTCAGACTTTAAGTTCATGGTAGATGTACTTCACCAGAACGGTATCTCAGTCATCCTCGACTGGGTTCCCGCACACTTTCCGAAGAATCTCGAAGGTCTCGTAAGATTTGACGGTACTCCCTGCTACGAGTACTCAGATCCGAGGATCGGCGAGCACAGGGAGTGGGGCACATATGTATTCGATTACTCCAAGAACGAAGTAATCTCCTTCCTCGTCTCCAACGCAGTGTTCTGGATCGACGAGTTCCACTTGGACGGTATCCGCGTAGATGCAGTTTCTTCAATGCTCTACAGAGACTACGGACGTCAGCAGTACATCCCCAACAAGTTTGGCGGCAACGAGAACCTTGAGGCTATCGAGTTCTTCAAGACGCTCAACTCAACATTAAGACATAACTATCCTCACGCTATGCTCATCGCAGAAGAGTCAACAGCATGGCCTAAGGTATCCTATCCCGTAGAAGACGGCGGCCTCGGCTTCACACACAAGTGGAACATGGGATGGATGCACGATACTCTCGATTATTTCTCAACAGATTCATATGCAAGGGCATGGCATCACGATGAGTTCTGTTTCTCTATGATGTATGCCTTCTCCGAGAACTATATCTTAAGCCTCTCACACGACGAGGTAGTTCACGGTAAGCACTCTCTCATCGACAAGATGCCGGGTGATATCTGGAGGAAGTTTGCTTCCTTAAGGACCATGATGCTCTACCAGATCAGCCATCCGGGTGCCAAGCTCAACTTCATGGGTTCCGAGTTCGGTCAGTTTATCGAGTGGAGATTCTACGAGCAGCTCGAGTGGTTCTTGCTCGACTACGAATCACACAGACTCTTACAGAACTTCAACAGCGATCTCAACAGGTTCTATATCGAGCATCCTCAGCTTTGGGCTGACGACCATACATGGGCAGGCTTTGAGTGGATCGATGCATCCGATACGAAGAACAACGTATTCATCTACAAGAGATCCTGTCCCGATCCTAAGCGTAACGATATTTACGTCGCTCTCAACATGGTGCCTCAGCCTCTCGAAGGTTATGAGATGCCTGTATACGAGCTCGGTACATATCAGATCGTATTCAATACAGACGATATGAGCCACGGCGGTTCAGGCTATCCCACAGGCACCGATATCAACGGTTGCTTCGAAGCGATCGATGAACCCAGGAACGGCAAGCCTTATCACGTTAAGATCAATCTCCCGCCTCTTGCAGGTATCTACTTCATGAAGGTCAAGGATCCTGCACCTAAGAAGGTAGCGAAGAAGTCTTCTGCAAAGAAGCCTGCAGCAAAGAAAACTGCAGCTAAGGCAGAGGCTAAGAAGCCGGCAGCTAAGAAGCCTGCAACCAAGCCGGCAGCTAAGAAGCCCGTAGCTAAGAAATCTGCAGTAAAGAAACCTGCTGCAACCAAAACAGACAAAAAAACAAAGTAATATACGGAGGTAACTTTTTTATGGCTAAGACTGAAGTCGTTGCGATGATACTCGCAGGCGGACAGGGCTCAAGACTTGGCGTTCTCACAAAGAAGATCGCAAAGCCCGCGGTTCCGTTCGGAAGCCGTTACAGGATCATTGATTTCCCGCTTTCAAATTGCGTTAACTCGGGAATCGAATATGTTGGTGTACTTACACAGTACCAGCCGCTCGCGCTGAATACTTACGTAGGTAACGGTCACCCTTGGGACCTCGACCGTAACAATGCCGGTGCATATATCCTTCCTCCTTATCAGAGTGCAGGTAAGTCAGACTGGTATAAGGGTACAGCTAATGCCATCTACCAGAACATGAGCTTCCTTGACGATAACTCTCCTAAGTATGTAGTCATCCTCTCAGGTGACCATATCTACAAGATGGATTACGCAGCAATGCTCAAGGCTCATATCGATAAGGGCGCTGACGCTACACTTGCTGTTTACGAGGTACCGTGGGAAGAAGCTCCCAGATTCGGTATCCTCAACACAAAGGAAGACGATGTTATCGAAGAGTTCGATGAGAAGCCCGCTAAGCCGAAGAGCAATCTCGCTTCAATGGGCGTTTACATCTTCACATGGGATGTCTTAAGACAGGCGTTGATCGACGATGAAGCTGATCCGAATTCCAACAATGACTTCGGTAAGAACATCGTACCTAATCTCCTTTCACAGGGATGCAAGCTCTGCGCTTACAGATTCTCAGGTTATTGGAAGGACGTAGGAACGATCTCATCACTCTGGGAGACCAATATGGATATCCTGGATAAGCCTGAAGAGATCAATCTCGTTGACCGTTCATGGAAGATCTTCTCAAGAAACCCTGTAAAGCCCTCACATTTCATCGGTAGCGGTGCAAAGGTCAGAAATTCAGCTCTTACAGATGGTTGTAGGATCTTCGGTGATGTAGAGCATTCAGTCCTTTCTGAATCAGTTATCGTCGAGAAGGGCGCTATCGTTAAGGACTGTGTCCTCATGCCGGGCGTTGTAGTCAAGGAAGGCGCACACTTGGAGCGCTGTATCGTTGACTTCGGTACTGTTATCGGTAAGGACGTTCAGGCGGGTGCCTTCGTATCCGGTGAGTGCGCATATACCAACAAGAAGCTCTGCTCTGAAGGCATCTGTGTTTTCGAGAGAGGCCTTAAGATCAAGGATGGCGCGAAAATCCCCGGTGACAGCATGATCGATTGTGATCTGGAAGTTCCCGAAGATCAGCAGATCATCGAGTCAACATTCAGAGTGTGAGATAAAGGAGATTAAATAAATGTTTAATAATGCAATGGGTCTCATCTTAGCTGACAACAAGAAGATATCTCTTGGTGAGCTCTCCAACCCTAGAGCGCTTTCAGCTATGCCTTTCGGCGGAAGATACAGGATCATCGACTTTATGCTCTCTGACTTCGTTAACTCCGGGATCAAGAACGTCGGTGTCCTTACATACAACAAATATAAGTCACTCATGGACCACACAGGTACAGGTGCTGCATGGTCACTTGACCGTAAGAACGACGGTCTTCACATCCTGCCTCCTTATGTAAACTCCGAGGCAACCAATGTTTCTTCTGACGAAGAGCTCTCAGGTGTTATGGATTTCTTAAGACAGTCACGTTCAACATATGTTATCGTTGCAGGTTCAAATGTTATCTTAAACACTACATTCGATGAGTTTATCAAGTCTCACGAGACAGCAGGCGCCGATATCTCCGTTATGTATAACCGTGACGGCACGAAGTACGGCAATCCTTCCTATATCCTTGATATCGACGAGGAAGGCTTCGTAAGAGACATGCTCTACAATCCTTCTAAGGCAGCTTCAGTCAAGTGCTCACTCGGCATCCTCTGCCTCAGAAGAGATCTCCTCATCGACATCATCGCAAGACAGATGGCACATGGTAAGGCTCACTTCGGTATCCACTCCATCGTTAAGATGTTTGACGAGCTCAAGGTCTATGGCTACGAGTATTCCGGAGTTGCACTGCGTATCAACAACGTTCAGTCTTACTTCAATGCATCTATGTCACTTCTTACGGATTCCGTCAGGAACGACCTCTTCTGGAGCGGCGAGCCTATCTACACAAAGGTCAAGGACGAAGCTCCTACACTTTACTTCGACAATGCCGAGATGAACGACTCCATCGTATCAGACGGTTGCCGTATCTACGGTAAGGTTGAGGAATCAGTTATCTTCAGAAGCGTTACGATCGCAAAGAATACAACAGTTAAGAACTGCGTGGTAATGCAGGACGTTCACATCTCAGAGAACTGCCACTTGGAGAATGTAATCCTTGATAAGAATGCATTCGTAAGACCGGGAGTAAGACTTGTTGGACATCCCGATTATCCTATCGTTATCGGTAAAGGAGCTGGAATCTGATTATGGACAAGACGATCAAAGTATTAATGGCAACATCCGAGTGCAGCCCGTTCGTAAAAGTCGGCGGACTTGCAGACGTTGTAGGCAGCCTTCCCGTTGAACTTAACAAGCAGGGCGTTGACTGCAGAGTCATCCTTCCTCTCTATAAGAAGGTCAAGGTAAAGTACAGCGATAAGCTCAAGTTCCTTGGCTGGAAGATGGTTCACATGGGATGGAGATCACTTTATGCAGGTCTCTTCTCTCTCGAGCAGAACGGAGTAACATTCTACTTTGTAGATAACGAGTACTACTTCAACTTCGATCAGATCTATGTTGAGTATGTATTCGATATCGAGAGATATTGCTTCTACCAAAGAGCAGTACTCGACTTCATGGGCGACTTCATGAACTTCGAGCCTAATGTCCTCCACTGTAATGACTGGCAGACAGGCATGATGCCGATGCTCCTTGATTGTCACTTCAAGAGACACGGTTATCACACAAACGTGCAGACCGTATACACGATCCACAACCTCAAGTATCAGGGCGTTCATTCCACAGACGTTGTCCGTGAGATGCTCGATCTCCCCGATGAATACTTAAGAGATGACTTCTGCATCAAGGACAGAGCCATCAACTTCATGAAGGCAGGTATCGTATTCTCCAACTCTGTTACAACAGTATCTCCTACATATGCTTACGAGATAATGACAGACTACTATGGTGAAGGTCTTAACGGCATCCTTCAGAAGTATGCATACAAGGTATCCGGTATCTTAAACGGTATGAACGACCTTGAGTACGATCCCTCAACAGATGAGAAGATCCCCGCTAAGTATTCCATCAAGGACTATGAGAAGGGTAAGGCTATCTGCAAGAAGTCACTTCAGGAACAGCTTAACCTCGAGGTTAACCCCGGTGCACCTCTTTGTGCCATGATCTCCCGTCTGGTAGATCAGAAGGGTCTCGATCTTCTCCTCTATGTAGTAGAAGAGATGCTCTACGACGGCATGCAGATCGTTATCCTCGGTACAGGTGATTCTTACTACGAGAGAGCTCTCGTGGATATCGCAAACCGTAATCCCGGCAAGATGTGCGCTTGCATCGATTTCGATTCGGGCCTCGCACATACTATCTATGCGGCATCTGATATCTTCCTTATGCCGAGCTTGTTCGAACCATGCGGCTTGTCACAGCTCGTATCAATGGCATACGGTTCAGTGCCTGTTGTAAGAGAGACGGGCGGACTTAAGGATACGGTTACTCCTTATAACGAGTTCACAGGTGACGGCAACGGTTTCTCGTTTGCAAACATCAACGCTCACGAATTCCTGTTCATCACCAAGTATGCAGCTGATATCTATCGTCACCATAAGGATGTATGGAATAAGCTCATCGAGAACGGCATGAAGGGCGATTACTCATGGACAAAGAGTGCAGGTGAGTATGCAGGTCTTTATTCCCTCATTACAGGCGTAGAGCTTCCCGTAGAAGAGAAGAAGAAGCCTGCTCCCAAGGCTGAAGTAAAGCCTAAGGAAGAGAAGGCGAAGGCGCCGGCAAAGAAGACGACCGCCAAGAAGCCTGCGGCTAAGAAGTCTACTGCTAAGAAGCCTGCAGCTAAGAAGCCTGCAGCTAAGAAACCTGAAGCAAAAAAGCCGGAAGGAAATAAGGGTTAATGTCTTCTGAGACTATAAATACGAATCTTGAACAGGCGCGGTGCTTCCATGCATCGCGCCTTCCTCAGTACAGGTTACCTTTTGGTGCAAGACCTGCAGGTTCAAGTGTAGACCTGTTCTTCGATTGCGCTGAAGGTATAACAAACATTACTTTGTGTTATACATACGGTCTTTATGGCTTCTCTTACCACGAGGAGCCTATGCACCGTGTCGCAAGCTCATTCAGATACCACGCTGATCTTATGCTTCCTGACGAAGCTTGCCTTTTGTTCTATTGGTTCCGCTTCAACGAAGAGACTGAGGAAGGTATAAAGACCTTCTACTATGGTGCGGGCTGGGATACAAGAGACGGTGAGGGACAGATCTACGATTGTCCGCCGAGAGTCGGAGCAGACGAGGATAAGTATCCCTATGCTTTCCAGATAACGGTACATGCGGCGGATTTTAAGACTCCTGATTACATGAAGGGTTCCATGATCTATCAGATATTCCCTGACAGATTTGCAAGGGATATAGATTTCGACTTCGATAAGATGGTTAATGCGGCTCCGAGATCTGAGAGAGTCTACCACGAGGATTGGAACGAGGATGTAGATATTTACGGCAAGCCGGAGACAGGTTATCTTGCCTGCGATTTCTTCGGCGGTTCCCTTCTCGGTATCGCCGAAAAGCTCGAATACATCAAGGGACTCGGTATAGATATCCTGTATCTTAACCCTATATTCGAAGCAAGGTCCTCGCACAGATACGATACGGCAGACTATCTGAACGTAGATCCTATCTTGGGCGGCACGGAAGCATTTGTACGCCTGCAGCAGAAGGCGCAAACTCTCGGCATCAAGATCATCTTAGACGGCGTGTTCAGTCACACGGGTGCAGATTCAAAGTACTTCAATAAGTTCGGAAGATTTGAAGGCACAGGTGCATATCAGTCTTATAGAGACGATAAGGAGAGTGATTTCCGTTCCTGGTATAACTTCTACAAAGACGAAGAAGGCAATATCAACTACGATTCATGGTGGGGATTCCCCGATCTTCCCAATGTCAACGAAGATGATCTGTCCTACAGAAGGTTTATATTCGGCGAGGGGGGAGTAGTAAAAACCTGGCTTGGAAGAGGCGCTAACGGCTTGAGGCTCGATGTCTCAGACGAGCTTCCCGACAGCTTTATCCGTCAGATGAGAAGGACCATAAAGTCTGCAACAGACGGTGAGGGGATGCTTATAGGCGAGGTCTGGGAAGATGCTTCCAATAAGTGCAGCTACGGCTCTTACAGAGACTTCATGCTTGGCAATACCCACGATTCGGTCATGGGTTATACCTTCAGACATAATCTCCTGGACTTCCTTTGCGGATATATATCTGCAGACATTATGGATACCAGGTTCGAAGGCTTCCGCGAGAGGTATCCTTCTGAGGCTTACTACTGCATAATGAACCTCGTGTCTTCTCACGATGTCCCGCGCATCATGACTATGCTCTCAAAGCCTGAAGATACTGATAACCGTGAGATCCAGCGTGAGTTCAAGGTGAGCCCCAAGGACTATTCCAGATGCGCACTTTTATCTCAGATGGCATATGCCTTCCAGATCGCATATATCGGAGCCAGCTGTATCTACTACGGCGACGAAGTCCTGATGCAGGGTTATAAGGATCCTTTCAACAGAAGGACATATCCCTGGAACAGGCTTACCGACAGACAGCACGAGGCTCTTACGTTTGTAAGGCGCTTATCCCACTTGAGGATAGATAACACATGCCTCAGGACAGGTTATTACAAGACTCTTCTTGCAGAAGGCGATGTCATCGTTTTCGAGAGGTATCTCGTTGAAGGGAAGGATTTCTTCGGCAAAGAGGGCAGTGGAGCACGCAAGATAGTTTTCATGCTCAACCGTTCTTCCGAGCCTAAGTACATATCGGTAGAAGACTCTTACATAGAGACAAAGGCAGAGCTTATCGCGAGACCCGATCATCCGATCCCGATAAGAGATAACATCATCCTGGGCGGCAAAGACCACGGTGTAAGCGAGCTGTCGATAGGAGGGTACAGTGTCAGATTCTTGATATACTGATACCATAAAATTAACATAGTATGTTAGAATAAATTATCAAAATGTATGGAGGGATTTTATGTCTGATAACATCAACGATCAGGAAGAGATCATCACTTCCGCCTCGACAGAAGAAGTAACTGACAAGAAATGTCCCGGATGCGGCGCTACCGTCGTATACGATCCTGAGACACTTTCAATGACATGTCCGTTCTGCGGATATTCAAGACAGCTTCCCAAGCCTGAAGACGGCGGTCAGGATGTTGAAGAACTCGACTTTGAGTCTGCTAAGTTAAGAGCAAGCCTCGATTGGGGTAAGCTCACAAAGTCACTCGTATGTAAGAACTGCGGTGCCGAGACACTTATGGATACTGCAGATACGGCTCAGTGCTGCCCTTACTGCGGTTCAACCCAGGTTATGCCTGTTGATGGTGATGAGGATGTTATGGCTCCCGGCGGAGTCGTTCCGTTCGAGATCACAAAGGAGAAGGCAGCCCAGCTCTTCAAGAGCTGGATGAAGGGTAAGCTCTTTGCACCTAACGAAGCAAAGAAGAGCTGCGAAGCAAAGAACTTCAGCGGTATCTATCTCCCTTACTGGACATACGATTCACAGACAACATCTCCTTATACTGTCAAGCTTGCATTTGACCATAGAGATAAGGACGGCAATGTACATACCACATATAAGACATATAGCGGTATCTACGAGCGTTTCATTGACGATGAGACCGTTTATGCCAGCAAGAAGACAACAAGCCAGTACATAAAGTCTGCGTCAAACTTCGACTTCAGCAAGCTGCGCAAGTATTCTCCGGAATTCATCGCAGGCTTCCTCGCTGAGCGTTACACAGTAGGTCTTGATGAAGGTTGGGAGACTGCAAAGGAGCAGATCAAGGACAAGCTCCGTTCCGAGATCGGAAGCAGGGAGCGCAGCATGCACCATGCTGACCGTGTAGATAAGCTCAGCTTTACTACATCCTATGCAAACGTTACATTTAAGTACATCTTAGCTCCTATCTGGATCGCTAACTTCAAGTTTAAGAATAAGCTCTACAACATTGTTGTTAACGGACAGACAGGTAAGATCAGCGGCAGCGCACCTATCTCGCCCATTAAGGTTGCAATTGCGATCGCTATCGCTATCGTAGTCCTGATCATCCTCTTCAACTTATTTGGCAACGGTTAATATCCATAAAAATTAAATTTCTTTGAGGCACGGTTCCAAACCGTGCCTCTATTATTTTTGACAGAATGAATTTATCAAGACTCTATACGAACTCGTAGATGTTATTAACTTTTTATCTACGCTTTAATAATTAATTAACAAAAAATCAACATTTTTAGCAAAAAAAAGCCAATTTTGCTTGAAAGTGTCTGGAAACCCGTCTATTATTAAGCTATCACTAATACTATGGGGGCATACTATGTTTAAACGCTTTACCAGTAAGAAGGCTTTGGGACTTGTTGCGACCGCTGTTGTCACGGCAATCGTGGCGCAGTCGCTTATTTTCCCAATGTGTACGAATAAATCAGTAAACGCTGCAACACCGGATAATTTCGATTCGGTCAGTAGCGTTAATTTTAGGACTGTTTTAGGTCGTGCTGTCGATTACGGTGTCGTTTCTCAGGAATTTATCCAGGGCGATCACATGGAGACGACGCTTGCTACTTATACATTCGATCGTGATTGCGGTTCTACGATCGATGTAGACTTGACTACTTCAAGCACAGCTCACTTCCTTTTGGGCGAGATTGCAGATGGCGATCAGATCGTTTTCGGTACGGTCACAAATGGTAAGCATCCTGTCTATGTCGATAATGTCAATGTTGAGTTATCCGATACTATTGATGTAAGCAGTAAAGTCGCTTATTCCGGTACAGTACTTCAGGAAACAACATTTAACTATACCCCTGTAGATTCCTCATCTATTCAAAGCAGCATTACAAATATGGTAGATCATGCAGGAGATGAAGCATCTGATATAACAGGTCGTTGTAATGCTTCAAACGGTTATGTTCTGGATGCAAGCAATAAGACTTATGTATCAGATCCTGATTCAGCAGGTAGGATCACAGTCAATCTTACTGATCCTGCTTTTGACAATAAAGTTGTTTATATTGATCTCGATGCTGAACAGTTCGCTTCCCTTAAGACGAACTGGGCTGCAAACCCCGGCGGTGAATATCTTGTCATCAATAAGCTTTCCAGCACTATCGTCGTCTTCAGCACGCAGGCTACAACAGTAAGCTTAGGCCAGGTTAAGGTTATTGCAACAGATACTACATATACAAGCGAGACAGATTATCACTCTACGACTACTTGTATGGGTGATATGAGTTCCCACAATTCATATGTCGATGAAGAGATCGCACAGAAGTTTATCTGGAGTATGCCTAATGCGACAGATGTTACTATTGTAGGTTCAGCCGGTGCTTTCCTTGTTCCTCAGACAAATTCTAATGTTTTATTAACGAGCCAGCCCAGTGCAGGCTGGTTAGTCTCAGGCGGATCTGTAAAGAATGAGTGCGAGTTCCACTACATCTATGGCGGTGCCAGCACTGATATAGGTACACATGGTGCAGGTCAGATGCATTTTGCTGCACACAAGAGCTTTACTACCACATATGCTGATAAGAACAGTGTCGTAGAAGATAAGTCTATCCTTCTTGAAGCAGGTGACTATGGATTTATCTGGCAGGAGTATACGGACGATACTTATACAACTACAGTCGGTACTGCTACACCTGTTTATAATACTCAGTATAGCGAGATCGAATTCCCTATCCTGACATTCCAGAGCACGGATGCGACAGGTGATCACTATGTAGCAACAGGAGATTCTGAGATCTTCTACTTTATGGCTACAGAGGATCAGTCACGTACAGTTGACGGTATCTCTAATTCCAAGGGCTACATTAAGATCAAGCTCCGCGTAACTGCAAACAGTGACGGCTCGTTCACATACGAAGTTAAATCTCAGACATATACCGGCGAGAACGGTGATATGTACTATAGCGATAACAAGTGGGACGACAATGACTGGGTTAATATGTCCGGTGTCCGTTTCGACCTTGGTGCTTTCTATAACAAGATCGATACATACGGTCTCCAGGTAACAAAGCAGCTTTCAGGAGATTACACACCGACAGCTGATCACACATACTATTTCACGGTTTCTGACGGAACACTTTACTACGATGCTAACGGTAATTCTTCTGCTACTGCGGTAGAGATCCCCGTTACAGTAAGTGCAAACAGCACTTCAGGTACTACATTGGTATCCGGCTTGCAGAAGGGCACATACACAGTAACCGAGGTTCAGAAGGATAGTGATAAGGCTGACGGATATGTATTAACATATCCTGCTGCAAAGGATGTAGCGATCACAAGCACTACTGAAATGGCCAGAACAAATCTTATTAATACCTATACAGCTACTGGTATCATTGAGGTTTCCAAGGCTGTAGTTGGCGATGCACCTGCAAATGCCAATTACGAATTTAAGTATTCGATCATTAATACATCTAACGGTATGTATGTTCAATCTGACGGCTCTTTGAGCACTACAAAGTATGAATTTACTATCACGGATGGCAATACAGTCAGAGTTGACTGCGTTCCTACAGGTATATACAAGGTAGTTGAGGATGAGACAGTAGCTAATGCTTATGTTTCCGATCCCAGCGCTTATACTATTGCTGTAGAATATTCTGATTCACAGACGATCTCCATTGGTACTGAAGATTCTTCCGTACACAGTGTCACCATGACCAACTCCTACTACGATAAGACAGTTGCAAGACTCCTTATCACAAAGGATGTCGTTGGTGCCACATTAAATTCCGACCAGTCATTCAGCATTCAGATCAGCTATGTTGACGATAGTAATAATATTGTTTATGTAAATGCCAACGGTGAGAACATCGTCAATTCATGGGATTCACACGATATCAGTATTAAGGATGGCGAGACACTCGAGATCACGGGTCCTGCTATCGTTCCCGGTGTTACTTATACGATCACCGAGACAAATCCCGCTTGCGATTCCTGGAGATTTACGGATGGTCAGGCTCACACATTCTCCGGTGTTACATTCTCTGAGGCAAATGGTGAAGTAACAATCCCTTCTACAGGAACCGGTTCTATTACATTAACTAATACTTACGATAGCGCAACACCTACACCCACAGGTGCACTTACCGTAACAAAGTCTGTTACGGGAACAGGTTTCAGCGCTTTGAAGGCATTCGAGATCAAGATTGCACTTTCAGTTCCGGACGGCAGCTCACTTGACGATATAACCGTTACGAACGGTACACTTAGCGGTACTACTGTTACGGCATATCTTGCTGACGGTGAGAACGTTTCTATAGATGGCCTGCCTGAAGGCACAACATATACCGTATCTGAGACTACACCTGATGATACAGCATATACACTCGATGACATCGATTATGGTGATACTACTAAGACGATCGCTAGCGGTGACACAGATACAGTTACCGTAAATAACGTCTATGCAGCTGTTGCAACACCTACAGGTGCTCTTACTGTTTCAAAGTCCGTTACCGGTACAGGCTTCAGCACCACAGCTGAGTTTGATATCACGATCGAGCTTACACTGCCTGCCGGTAGCAATACTAATGGTATTACAGTAACAAACGGCAATATCAGTGGTACAACAGTAACCGCAAGCCTTGCGAATGGAGAGAATGTAAAGATCAACGGTATTCCTGAGGGAACAACATATACTGTATCCGAGGCTACACCTGCTGATACGGCATATGCATACGCAGGCATGACTTATAGTGATACAACCTGCACGATCGCTGGTGGTGATAATGATGTCGTACTCGTAAGGAATACTTACACAGCACCTGCAACTCCCACCGGTGCACTTACTGTAACCAAGGATGTCAGCGGTACAGGCTTCAGCACAACAGCTGCGTTTGATATCACGGTTACTCTTACAGCTCCCAGTGGCAGTGACCTCAGTAGCGTTAGCGTTACAAATGGTACGCTTAGCGGTAATACAGTAACAGCAAGCCTTGCGCACGGTGATAGCGTTACTATCAATGGCATTCCTGAGGGGACAACCTATGTAGTATCTGAGTCAACACCTACAGATACAAACTATGCACTTGATGAGATTACTTATGGTGATACTGCTAAGACGATCGATGGTGGTGATACCGATACAGTTACAGTAAAGAATACTTATTCAACGCCTACACCTACACCTACAGGTTCGGTAACGGTAACAAAGAATGTAACCGGTACAGGCTTCAGCGCATCGGCTAAATTCGACATCACAGTAACTCTTACAATTCCTAACGGCAGCAGCCTTTCCGATGTTACCGTTTCATCCAATGGTACGCTTAGCGGTAATACAGTAACAGCAAGCCTCGCTGACGGTGAGAGCGTTACTATCGAAGGTCTCCCTCAGGGTACAACATATGAAGTGACTGAGACAACACCTACAGATACAGCATATGCACTTGATGAGATCACCTATGGTGATACTACTAAGACGATCGCCAGCGGTGATACGGATGTGGTAACAGTAAATAATACATACACAGCACCTGCAACACCCACCGGTGCACTTACTGTAACCAAGGATGTCAGCGGTACAGGCTTCAGCACAACAGCTGAGTTTGATATCACGGTTACTCTTACAGCTCCCAGTGGCAGTGACCTCAGTAGCGTTAGCGTTACAAATGGTACGCTTAGCGGCTCTACTGTAACAGCAAGCCTTGCGCACGGTGATAGCGTTACTATCAATGGCATTCCTGAGGGGACAACCTATGTAGTAACTGAGTCAACACCTACAGATACAAACTATGCACTTGATGAGATTACTTATGGTGATACTGCTAAGAAGATCGACGGTGGTGATACCGATACAGTTACAGTAAAGAATACTTATTCAACGCCTACACCTACAACAGGTTCGCTGACAGTAACCAAGAATGTTACAGGTGATGGATTCAGTTCGAATGTCGGCTTTGAGATTCAGATCCGTCTTACGGCACCCTCCGGCAGTGATCTCAGTGGTGTTACCGTATCCAGCCTCGGCTCGCTTAGCGGCGATGTTGTTACTGCAGTGCTTAAGCATAACGAAAGCGTAACTATTTCCGGACTTCCTGATGGAACAACATATGCTGTGTATGAGAATACATATCCATACGTTAATGTTGATTATTCCTTTGCCAATGTGACATATGGAGATACGACATACACGGTTGATGCCGGTGACACCGACACGGTAACTGTCAATAACATCTACACAGCACCTGCAACCGGATCGCTCACAGTAACAAAGGAAGTAGTAACTGCATCTGGTTCTGATGCAGCTCCTGCTAATGCTGAGTTTGCTATCAGAGTTCTGTTCGATAGAAAGGGCCATACTCTTACCGGTACATATTCTGTAGCTGGCGGCACTGCTCAGGCAATAACATCATCAACTGTTGATGTTACGCTTAAGGCAGGCGAGTCAGTTGTGTTCGAAGGCATCCCTGAAGGTGTGACATACGAAGTAATAGAGCGTTCAGTGCCCGAACACTTCTCGTCTTCTATCACGGGCGCAACAGGTACTATTAGTTCAACAGCTGCTACAGCAACAGTAACTAATACTTATAACTACACAGCACCGGTAGTACCTACAGGCGCACTTACAGTAACCAAGAATGTTGTAACTGCTCCAGGTTCTGATCCTGCACCTAATACGGCTACATTCGGGATCAAGGTTGTATTTACCGAGAACGGAAATACTCTTGCCGGTACATATTCTGTAGCAGGCGGCACTGCTCAGCCTATTGCTTCAACGGTAAATGTTGACCTTTTGGCAGGTCAGTCCGTTGAGTTCGTTGGAATTCCTGAGGGCGTTACATATGTAGTAACTGAGGAAAACGTACCTGCAAACTTCACGCCTTCCTTGGAAGGCGCTACAGGCACGATCGCTGATGCAACGACAGCTACTGCTACTGTAACCAATACATACAATTACACGGCACCTGTAGTGCCCGGCTCTCTTACTCTCAATAAGGTAGTAACAGGCTGCGCAGATCTTAATACGGTTGCTGTCGACTTCTATGTACAGAATACTGCAACAGGTAAGTACTACGATGTAAACGGTACTGAGTCTGATACTGCAGTAGCAATCTCCGTAACCCCCGGAACAGCGGTTGTTATAAACGGCTTACCTGATGGTGAGTATAAAGTAACTGAGACTGCTCCTGCGATCCCTACAGGTTACCAGCCTGATACGGCTTCAAGCGTAACATCAGTAACGGCTACGGTTGCAGCAGGAACTGCGGCAACGGCAACACTTAAGAATGCTTATAGTGCTATTCCTGTTACAACTGCACCTACGACTGCACCTACAACTGCACCTACAACTGCACCTACTGTAACTCCAGGTCCTACACCTACGGATGCAGTAAAGCATGCTATTACGTTTACCAAGGACGACATCTCAACCCTTGAGAATCTCCCCGGTACAACTATCGTTATCAAGGATGACGAAGGCAACGTAGTCGGCACATGGGATCACGGTAATACACCTGAGACCATCGAGCTTCCTGCAGGTACTTATACTCTCGTGGAGTCATCTACTCCGACAGGTTATAAGCCTCTTAAGGATGGTACTACTATCACGGTAGACAGCAATGGTAACATCGTATCTGCTACAGGTAGCGCAAGAGTCGATGACAAGAATACAAATCTTATTGTTGTAGACTACGAGCCTATCACTCCTGCTACGGTAACTATCAGCAAGCAGGATATCGCAGGTAACGAGATACCTAAGGCAACACTCACGATAACGAGCCTCGATGGCTACGATCTGTCAGGATGCACTATTACCCAGAACGGCGCAGCAGTAACAGTTACGCTTTCCAATGGTAATACGGCTATATCCTTCGTTACGATCTCCACATGGCCTTCTATTGTAAAGGGTCTCAATCCCGGCACATATGAACTTAAGGAGACTGTAACACCTGAGGCTTACCTCACAGCTGATGCAATTACATTTACAGTAAGAGATGACGGCTCCGTCTATGTTGGTACTGTTGAGATGCAGGGTTCCAAGATCGTTATGGTCGATAAGGCAGATCCTACATACAACCAGAAGACGGCAGACAATGGTTCGGCAGTTACTGCAACAGGTGAGAGAACATCTATCTACACAGTAACAGCGATATTGATGCTTATGCTCGCTTGCGGCTTCGTAGCAACTGTTTTCTACCGCAAGTGGAGATATGCAGAAGACAACTAACCTTCAAGGGTGATGTATTAGTGGTATGGGAGGTCCGGCCTTGTGCCGGGCCTTTCATATTTTTTCAAAACATCTCTTGACACCGCATTACCTTATAAGTATAATTATCAAGCCTGAAACAAATCGGACAAATGCGGCCGTGGCGGAACTGGCAGACGCGCACGTTTGAGGGGCGTGTGAGTAACATCATACGAGTTCAAGTCTCGTCGGCCGCACCAATTTAAAACCGAAGCAAATGCTTCGGTTTTTTCTTTTCTATCTTTATTCTTGTTGTGTGTTCCGTTTGCTCTTTGGGGTTATCTTATATCTCTCTTGTTCGCTCGTAGAAGAACATGAACTGCTGCATTATACCTGCCGTGTCAGGGTAGAGGGATGTATCGAAATTGCCATTGTAGTATCTGTCTAATATCCTTTGTATCCAGACATCTATAGGGAACCTTGATGTTCTTGCAAAGGCAAAGAGCATTACGCAGTTGGCGACCTTGGTGCCTACACCGTACATGGAGATCAGGGCCTTGTAGAGCTCGTCATCGTTTAATCTATCCAGAGCCTCGCCGGATAACTTGCCGCTTGCAAAGTCTCTTGCTGCATTTGCTATATAAGGAGCTCTGTAGCCTACGCCTGTGCCTGCTATCTGCTCTATCGTGAGCTTGGAAAGGGCATCAGGGGAGGGGAAAGAGTAGTAGATATCTTTTGCAGGCCTGACGAAGGGGGCCTTGAGCTTGGGAGCTTTGATCTTATCTCCGCAAAGAGCTGATATACGCTCTACTGAAGTGGTTATCGAAGGTATGGAGCGTCTTTGAGAGATTATGTAGCTTATTACCGTCTCAAATACATCCTGCCTTAAGATCCTAATGCCTCTGCCGTATTCTTCAGCGTCCCTGAGATATGTATCCTTGCCTTCTATGAGCTTGCTCATAGCTTCGTAATCTCTTGTAAGGTCGAAGTATTCCTGCCATATATCGATGAATTCCTCCTCGCTGCAGGAGAAAGCGAAGGTGTCTTCGCCGGTCTTTGCGATCTGAAGGTATCTGCTCTTTGCTATGAGCTCTGTATGGCTGTCGTCTAAGACCGTTATCCTGAAGGCCTGACCGGATCTTGCGATCTTTACGGGATCGAAGCAAGCTATCTTCCTGGTAACCATTATCTGTTACCGCTCGTCTTGTCTAATTTATAGTAGTTAAAAAGGTGGCATAAGATATTGCCGTTATAGAGCTTTACTCTCTTGTCGGCCTTAAAGCCCGTAGCCTCCTCGAAGGCGGCATCGGGAGTTATCGCAGATAAGCGTACGCCTATTTTGCACTTGCCGCTCCTCGTAAGATACTGCCTTGCTATGAGGCGGTAGATCTCGTCGGCTTCCTCGGGGGTCATGAGCCTTCCGCCGTAGGGAGGGTTAGTCAGGATAAGCTGCCTGTCAAAGCCTGTGAGCTTTACGAGGTTATCTGTCGTGATCCTCGCACAGTCTGATACCATGAACTTTACGAAGTCCCCAACGCCTGCAGCTTCCGCATTGCGTCTTGCCGATTGCACGGCTTTGGGATCTATATCTGAGCCATAGAAGAAGCAATCCTCCATGGGAGTCAGATCTTCTAAATCCAATGCTTCCTTAAGAGCCTGTCTGCGCATCGAATTCCCTATGTAGGGGAGATCCTCGTATGCGTAGCGTCTTAACTTGCCGGGCGCGATATTAAGAGCCATAAGGGCTGCTTCGATTACTATCGTTCCTGAGCCGCAGAAGGGGTCGTATAAGGCTTCGCAGCCGAAGGGGGAGTATCTTGCAAGGGATACCATGCCCGATGCCAAGGTCTCTCTTATGGGTGCTTCGTGCGTAAGGGGGCGGTAGCCTCTCTTGTGCAGGCCTTCGCCCGTGGTGTCCACCATGAAGCGGCAGACATCGTTTACGATACCGAACTGGATCTTGACCGTGCCGACTCCCGGATCCTCGTATAAGATACCGTCACCTGAGGCATTTCTTGAAGTCAGTATGCTCTTTGCGATAGCCTTCTTTGCAAGAGACTGCAGGGCAGGTACTCCGAACAGTTTGCTCTTTCTCGAAAAGCCGTTTACCACATATGCATAGTCCTTGGGGATAAAGTCGTTCCAGGGAAGAGCCTTTGTCCCGTCGAAAAAGCTGTCGAAATCTTCAGCTTTGAACTCGCCTATATCGAGCAGGACGCGCTCTCCGCGTCTTACCCACATGTTTACTCTTGCAACCTGCAAAGGCCAGTCTTCGCCTGCTTCGAGCGTAACAACACCGTCTTGAACGGTGATCAGATCCTTAGTAAATCCGATTGCCTCAAGATCCTCTCTTACGGGTGTCTCGAGACCGAATAAAGTAGTGATGATTATTTTCATGAGGAGATTATATAACAAAACTCTGAGATGATGGTCAATTTCTTTATTGTGCTGTACGCACTACGTGGACACCCCCAACCGAACAAATGTTATCAAAGGCGCAAAACCTTTAAAATAGGGCATTGAGCAAGTTGGTAAGACTTTTGCAACTGTTTTGTAAAGATTTTGTCATAAATTTTCGAAATGCCTTATTTACTACGTTTGTGGGGTGCAAAAAAGTGAAATGCTTGTTTTAAAGTTTTCAACAGAGTTTTGCACATTATGAACATTTTTGTTCATTTCTCAAATCAGGCAACTGTTGTATAATTCTATAAAACTTTATAAGGGGACCAGTTATGTCAGAGATTACGCAGTATGCGCAACTTGCCAGAAACGCATCGTTTAAGACGGCTGTACTGCCGCGCGAAGTTAAGGACAACGCACTCAAGGCTATAGCAGATGCACTTGATGCAAATAAGGCTTCAATCTTTGAAGCAAACGGCAAAGATATCGCGAAGGCTGAAGAAGATCAGCTCGATAAGCCGCTTCTTAAGAGGCTTAAGTTCGGTGAGGCTAAGCTTGCAGATTCCATATCAGGCCTCTTGAGCCTTATGACCCTGGAAGATCCGGTAGGCAGGATAACTTTGCACACCAGCCTGGATGACGGTCTCGAGCTTAAGAGAGTTACATGTCCTATAGGCGTAATAGGTGTTATTTTCGAGAGCAGACCTGACGCTCTCATACAGATCGCATCCCTTTGTGTTAAGAGCGGTAATGCCGTATTCCTTAAGGGCGGCTCTGAAGCTGCAAATACAAATAAGGTATTAGCGCAGATCATATACAACGCAGGAGTGTCAGCAGGTCTTCCCGAAGGCTGGCTGCATCTTCTCACGACAAGGGCCGAGATCGGCGAGATGTTAGGCTTAGACGAATATATCGATCTCATTATCCCGCGCGGTTCAAACAGTTTTGTTCAGTACATAATGCGCAATACCAATATCGCGGTATTGGGACACGCAGACGGCGTTTGCCACACATATATCAATAAGGCATGCGATAAGGATAAGGCTATAAAGGTCCTGATAGATGCCAAGACTCAGTATGTGTCCGTATGCAATGCAACGGAGACCATCTTAGTAGACGAGGAGCTTAAGGATACGGTCCTGCCTGAGATCGTTGATGCTCTTAAGGCAGCAGGAGTAGAGCTCTACGGCGATGAGTATGTAAGCAAGACCTTCGGCGCCACGCTCCAGACAGAGTGGCATCACGAGTATCTCGATATGAAGGTGTCGATCAAGATCGTAAGCGGTCTTTCCGAAGCAATAGAGCATATCAACCGTTACGGCTCAGGCCATACGGATGCGATCATAACGGAGGACAAGGAAGCATCAGACAGATTTATGGCTGAGGTAGATTCCGGAAGCGTACTCCTCAATTGCTCTACAAGGTTTGCAGACGGCTTCAGATACGGCTTCGGTGCAGAGGTAGGCATCTCGACCTCCAAGATCCACGCAAGGGGTCCTGTAGGCCTTGAGGGACTCGTATC
>JAIKWA010000013.1 GCA_024685135.1 Saccharofermentans sp. | reverse complement strand
GGCTTTTGTATCTGGATCCCCGAACAGTTAAGAGAAGAGATAGGCGAAGGTCTTGCAAAGGCATACGACGAGCTCCCTGTAGAGCAGTTTTGTCTTAACCACAGGACAGATGTTGCCATGGCTCCCGAGAACATCAATTTCACGAGCGCAAGAGCCCACAGGGTAGGTGTTCACAGCATAGAGGAATTCTATGTAGAGCATACAGGTATAAGCCATGCCCCTAAGACTACCGAGGAGTGGCTTGCTACCCCTCAGATGCACCTTGCAGAAGCAGTTAACGGTAAGGTGTTCAGAGACGACGAAGGCGTATTCACCTCAATAAGAAATGTCTGGGACTCGTTCTATCCCGAAGATATCTTAAAGAAGAAGCTTGCGGCAGATCTTGCGATGGCAGGCAAGACCGGTCAGTTTAACTACGAGCGCTGCATGAGAAGAGGCGACATAGGCGCAGCTTATTCCTGCATAACCGAATTCATCTATAAGATACAGGCGGCACTGTTCCTTCTGAATGGCAGATATATGCCTTACTACAAGTGGAGAGCAAGAGCCATGCAGGACTTTACCGTATGTAATGAGGCTGCTGAGCTTGTAATGAAGCTTACTCAGATGAACGAAGAGGTCTGGCGTGACAAACTGGACCTCGCAGAACAGATCAGCAGCATACTGATCGCTGAGCTCAAGCGCAGAAACTGGTCTGAAAGCTATTCAGACTACCTCCTCGACCAGGCAAAGGTCGTCCAGAGCACCATAACCGACGAGGACATGAAGAATTGGAATGTCTTTGTAGGCGAGGACTGAGCAGATCCACCTCTATTTTTATCTCTTGTTAAAGTAACCACTAAAACTTGAACATTATGTTGTACAAAGCAGGATTTCAATTAAAAAGGGCAGTGTAACAATGTTACAATGCCCATTTTGCTTGGTTTAGAACGTATGTTTACTCGTCTTTGGAGTGGATGCTCTCAAATCTGAGCTTGAAGGCCTCGTTGTGATCTACTGCCCAATCTGTAGCCCATTCGGACTCGAAGAGTACGACAGGCTCGTCGTCTCTGTCCAAGACGAGGAGGGAAGTGGAGGTCAAGGTCATCTCCTTGGGATCGAAGGAGTCAGCATCTGATTTAACCCAGCGTGCGAGACGGTAGGGGAGCGGCGTCCTAACGATATCTACGTTGTATTCAGACTTGAGTCTGTATTCGAGCACGTCAAACTGGAGGATACCGACAACGCCCATTACATAGGTCTCTGTACCGATGTCAGGCTGCTTGTAGAGCTGGACAGCACCTTCCTGTGAGAGCTGCTCGATGCCCTTGAGGAACTGCTTACGCTTCATGGAGTCCTTAGGCTCTACTCTTGCGAAGTTCTCGGGTGCGAATACAGGGATCGGATCGAACTCGAACTTGCGGTTTGTAGAGATGATCGTGTCGCCGATCCTGAAGTTACCCGGATCGAAGATACCGATGATGTCACCTGCGAAGGCTTCCTCTGCGATCTCTCTGTCCTGAGCCATGAACTGCTGAGGCTGAGCGAGAGTGATCTTCTTGCCGGTCCTCATGAGGTTTACCTGCATGTTCTTCTCGTACTGGCCGGAGCAGATCCTTATGAAGGCCATTCTGTCTCTGTGTGAAGGGTCCATATTGGCCTGTATCTTGAATACGAAGCCTGAGAACATTGAATCCTGCGGCTCGATCACGCCGTCTGTCGAATTGTGGTCAGCAGGGCCCGGAGCCATCTTAAGGAAGTGCTTCAAGAAGGGCTCTACACCGAAGTTTGTTATAGCCGAACCGAAGAAGACGGGAGTTAAGTCTCCTCTTAAGACTCTGTCCATGTCAAGCTCGTCGCCTGCCATGTCGAGAAGCTCGATGTCGTTTCTCAATGTCTCCAAGTGACCGGGCATGAGCATAGCGTCCAATGCGGGATCGTCTATTCCCGATACGCTCTCTGTAACCATGGATGCGCCGTGGTCGTTATTGTTCTTGTCGAAGAGCAGTACGCTCTTTGTAGATCTCTCGTAAACGCCTTCGAAGTCGCCGTCTGTTCCGATAGGCCAGTTGACCGGGCAGGATCTGATGCCCAGGACCTTCTCGAGCTCGTCCATGAGGTCGAACGGATTCTTGGCAGCTCTATCCATCTTGTTGATGAAGGTGAAGATCGGGATGCCCCTTCTTCTGCATACCTCGAAAAGCTTAACCGTCTGTGCCTCGACACCCTTCGCACCGTCAAGGACCATCACGGCAGAGTCTGCAGCACATAAAGTTCTGTAGGTATCTTCCGAGAAGTCCTGGTGTCCGGGGGTATCCAGGATGTTTATATGACATGAGTCGTATTCGAACTGCATTACGGAAGAAGTAACCGAGATACCACGCTTCTTCTCGATTTCCATCCAGTCGGAGGTAGCGTGACGTGCAGCCTTCCTCGCCTTTACGGATCCTGCCTGGTGGATAGCGCCTCCGTACAAGAGGAGCTTCTCGGTAATTGTTGTCTTACCGGCGTCAGGATGCGATATTATGGCAAAAGTTCTTCGTCTTTTTATCTCTTCTTCCTTAGAGTAATTCATTTTATACCTCAGTTTGATATAATATATAGGCTTGTTAAGAGCAATTAATTATATATAAGTTTGAGAGGGAATACAAATGAAACGTGGTGGTGGTGTTCTTATGCATATAGCGTCTCTCCCGGGACCGTTCGGGATCGGCGTTATCGGAGAGGAGGCAGTTGCGTTTGCAAAGCAGCTCGCTTCACAGGGGATGAAGTACTGGCAGGTGCTTCCTTTTTCTTATCCGGGCATGGGTAATTCACCTTATCAGAGTTTCTCTGCATTTGCAGGCAACTGGATGTTCATTGACCCGAGAAGGCTCATGAACAAGGGACTTCTTACTCCCAACGATGTTGTTGAGGCTGAATATTCCCAGAACAAGTGGAGAATAGATTACGATTACTTAAGGATCAACAGAGACGAGATGCTCCGTAAGGCTTTTGCAAGAGCAGACAAGGCTATGCTCAAAGAGGTGGACAGATTCCTCGATGAGAATAAGTGGGCCGTAGATGTTGCTCTCTATCAGGCGATCAAGGACGATAACTTCGGCAAGGCCTGGTGGGACTGGAGCGATGAGAGGCTCAAGAACTACGACAAGGCAGCAATAGAAGATCTCAAGGATAACCCGAATTACAAGTACCATGCTTTTGTTCAGTATCTGTTTACAACAGAATGGGCAGAGATCAAGAAGCAGATCAACGAAGCGGGAATATCGATAATCGGCGATATGCCTTTCTATGTATCAGGCGATTCTGCAGATGTCTGGGCTTCAAGACACCTGTTTAAGATGGCGACACCTGCCAAGGTCAAGAAGATCCTCTCAGCATATGAGAAGGCCATGACAGAGTATCGTAAGAACAAGGAGAAGGATCCTAACGATATCAACCTCAGAGAACCCCGCAAGGTCAAGACCGAGGCTATGGTATTTGACAAGGTTGCAGGTGTACCACCGGATTATTTCTCAGCTGACGGTCAGCTATGGGGCAACCCCGTATACGACTGGAAGAAGATGAGAGAAGAAGGCTATCAGTGGTGGATGGACAGGATCGAGGAGAACTACAAGCTCTACGATTACTTAAGGATCGATCACTTCAGAGCATTCTCTTCCTACTGGGAGATCGAGGCTAATGCCGAGACCGCAAGAGAAGGTCAGTGGTGCAAGGGCCCGGGACTCGAGTTCTTCGACAAGATGGACAAGGTCTTCGGTGACAGATCCAGACTTATCGCTGAGGACTTGGGCGAGATGACTCCCGACCTCAAGGAATTCATGGAGAATGTACATATCCCCGGCATGAGGGTAATGGAATTTGCTTTCAACCCCGGTGACGATTCGTCCTTCATGCCTCATAACTTTACAAAGAACTGTGTCGCTTACACAGGCACACACGACAATAACACCCTCCTCGGCTGGCTCTGGGATTGCCCTGAGCATGTCCGTGATTTCTGTCTCGATTACTGCGGTTTCGAAGGCAGCAACTGGGGTGACGGCGGTACGCACAGCGCTTCCTGCAGAGCGATCATAAAGACTCTGTGGATGAGCCATGCAGATGTGGTTATCATCCCTATCCAGGATATGTTAGGTTACGGCGGAGATACCAGAATGAATACCCCCGGCACCATGGACGGCAACTGGATGGTCAGATTTACAAGAGAGGATTTCGACGCGATAGACAACGACTGGTATGCCAAGATCAACCGTCTGTACTATCGCTGATAAGAGGCTGCACATGGAATACATCCTCTGCATCGATCAGGGTACGACATCTACCAAGGCATTTTTGCTCGATAAGGACGGACAGCTCCAATCCGGAAGCCCTGTCCCTATTAAGCAGTACTATCCTCAGCCCGGGTATGTCGAGCACGATGCGGAAGAGATCTTATCTTCGGTCTTAAGGGCTTCGTTAAATGTCCTTACCAAGTATCCCGAAGCAAAGGGCAACATAAAGGCGATAGGTATCACGAATCAGCGTGAGACCACCATCGCTATGGACCTTGAAGGAAGAGCTTTATACCATGCGATAGTATGGCAGTGCAGAAGGACAACGGATATCTGCAGAAGACCCGAGATCAAGGACAGTGACAGAAGGATAACCGAGATAACAGGTCTTAAAGTGGATCCTTATTTCTCCGCTACTAAGATGCTCTGGCTCAAGGAGAATGTCGAAGGTTTAGAAGAGCTTTTAAGATCAGGCAAAGCCTTATTTGCAACTGTTGACGGTTTCCTCGTATATAACCTTACAGGCGCTAAGTCTTTCGGCAGCGATTATTCCAACTGCTCGAGGACCATGCTCTTCGATATAACGGATCTAGATTACAGCGATGAACTCTTAGAGCTCTTCGGAATAGATAAGTCCTCACTTGCAAAGCCTATGCCTTCGTGCTCGGATTACGGCAGCGTCGAGCTTGGCGCTTCAAGGCTTACAGAGCTTGGATTTGACAGCGAAGAGATATCTGTTCTCTCAGCTTTAAACGGCGTTAAGATAACAGGCGTATTGGGCGATCAGCCCGCTGCTTTATTGGGACAGAACGCCGTAAACGAAGGCGATGCCAAGACCACATACGGAACAGGTTGCTTTACACTCATGAACGTCGGTACTAATCCCGTTAAGAGCAGGAGCGGACTTCTCACATCCTGTTCTTGGTCTTATAACGGAGTCACGAGCTACGCTCTCGAAGGCTCCATATTCCAGGCCGGTTCCGTTATCAGTTGGCTTAAAGATGAGATGAGACTTATTGATTCTCCCTTGGAATGTGATAGTATTTGTTTTTCAATTGAAGATACCGGCGGAGTTTATCTCGTACCTGCATTTACAGGTCTTGGTGCTCCTTACTGGAAGCCTGATTGCAGGGGCGTGCTCGTAGGTCTTACAAGAGGCTCGGGCAGGAAGCAGATAGTAAGAGCCGGTGTTGAATCCATCGCTTATCAGGTAACAGAACTCGTTAAGCTCATGATGGACGATACCGGCATCAAGGCTAACTGCATGAGAGTAGACGGCGGCGTCTGCGCATCTCAGTTCCTTATGCAGCTTCAGTCAGATCTTCTGGGCATCAAGATAATAAGGGCGAGCTCAGATGAGATGACTGCGATGGGCGCGGGCCTTTGCGCAGGCCTTACCTGCGGTTTCTTCAAGGGGATGGAGGAGATATCTTCATTTTATAAAGCATCACATGAATATACGCCGGATATGTCTGAATACGAAGTATCTGAGCGCATGGATGCATATAAAGACGCAGTGAGAGCTGCGATGATGATTGGAAATACATAAGAGGCGTTATTATGCTGCAGATCTACATTGCATTCTTTAAGATTTTTATCTACATTTCTTTGGGCCTTATCCTGAATAAGACCAGAGTTATCGACAGAAGGTCTGAAGTCGCTATGTCCAACGTGCTTCTCAAGGCCGTGTTGCCGTTTACTATCCTTGGTGCTTCCCAGGTTACTTTCTCTTATCAGATGTTAAGAGGTATATTCGGTGTTGCTGCTTTTGCGGCATGCTATTGCATAATAGGACTTTTACTTGTCTATGTATGTATCAAGCATGCCAGGATCGATCAGGACGAGAAGCGCATCATACATGTGCTTACGGTATTCTCGAATACGAGCTTCGTAGGTATGCCCCTGATGCAGGAATTATACGGCGAGCAGGGACTTCTTCTTGCAGCGGTGTTTAACCTCATCTCAAATCTGTTCTTCTATTCTGCAGGTGCTGTCATAGTATCCAAGAAGCACTTCAGGGTATTGGATCTCATATCCAATCCGGTATCTCTCGTATCGATCATATCAATAGTTCTTTTTGCCATACCGTGGAGAATGCCTTTCTTCATCCAGGATACTATAAGCCTCGTAGGCGACATGAACGTGCCTTTGTCGATGATGATCATCGGCTCCATGCTCTCGACGATAAGCCCCAAGAAATTGTTCTCGGACATCAAGGCATACTGCGTAGTAATAGTTAAGATGTTCCTTATCCCCGCTGTGGTAATGGGGTTCTTATTTGTCATAAGAGGATTTGTGGAAGCACTTCCGGTAACACTCATCACGCTTCTTATAATGAGCGCATTGCCGCCTAACGTAACTGCGGTAATCTTTGCTGAACAATACGACACCGCGCCCGAATTCTGCACGAGGACAGTCGCTCTTTCTATGCTCGTAATGCTCTTCTCGCTTCTGTTCTGGGTAGGCCTTGCAGGCAAGATCTTTATATAACGGAGAACTCTAATGGAATCAAACAAGATAGACAGGATAAACAACACCGAGCTCGTCTCTTTGCTCGATAAGGTAAGACAAGATCCGTCCGAGCAGAACATGTTAGAGCTCCTCAAGTGCGCTGCAGGCGCGACCTTCCTCGTACCCGTATCAGGCACTGAAGGCAACTACAGCTTCCATGCGATCTCAGGTCAGGGAAGCGCGCGGTATATAGTCGTTTATTCTGATTCTGATTCTTTCGAAAAGGCTCACAAGGGCAAGCAGCAGGGCGGCGTTCTTGCAGGCTTCGAAGACCTCATGGATGTAGTGCTCGAGGAGAAGATGAAACTAAACGGCTTCGTTATCAATCCCGGCATGCAGGAGGTCTTATTCGGTGAGGAGATGCTCACCATGATAAAGAACCAGATGGCTGATCCCGCAGACGAGACCGCGAAGGTCGGTGAGCCCGATCACTATCCGCCGCAGCTTAAGGAAAAGCTCGACGAATACATAGCATCCCAGGATAAGGTCTCTGCCATTTGGGTAAGGCTTCTTCTTGCAAACGGCACGGGGATACATAAGTGGCTCCTCGTGATCGATACAGATCTCGAAGGCGAGGAATTAAGATACGAGGCAGATAACTTAAGCAATTACCTTAAGCCATATCTTGACGGCCTCGATGCGATGATAGTGTCTCTTGCCGAGGAATTCGCTAAGAGGGTAACAGAAGGCGTTAAGCCCTTCTCCGCTAAACCGGAGGTCTGATAAAGCGTGGAGCACAGAGGAAGACTTGCAATAGTTCTGGTGATAGCGGCTATCTGCCTTATAGCAGTTCCGGGTCTCTGGCTCGTCGGCAGCAAGAAGAATAATTCTGCTTATGCAAGGCTTGATGAATACGAAGCATCCAAGGCAGCGCTTAATACGCATGACCTTCAGATATATTGGATAGGCGAGCTTCCCGAGAGATTACAGGGTATGGATGATGTTATATCGGTAATAGAGCCCGGCACCTTAACCGGCGATAACATGCCGATCAAGGTATCGAGCTTTCACATCACCACATATAACGAGAACGGTGACGTGATAGACGAGCAGATCCCGAGAGATTATGCCTCGGATATGCTGATAGTCTTATATAACGTAACTATCCTGGATAATAGTGACAAAGAAATATTAAGTGACTGCGTAACAGCTAACGGCGTGCCGGTCCTTGCGATAGGCGAGTCATCCGTCGGGATAGTCCGCGATATGCTGATGTATTCCAGGGATATGAATTCCAACAAGTCTTTTGTATATGAGCTCGGCTTGGGATATACTAACAGTCCTCTTGATGAAGCAAAGGTTATGGCAGGAGGTCTGGATCTCGGTGAAGAATTCATTTCTTTTATAAATGAGAGGTTCGGATATAACGAAGAGATAATTACTTCGGAGAGCAGCATCTGATGATAGATAAGAGTAAGACAGACAAGTTATTAGAGAGGTTCGATTTCTTAACGGCCTATTTGAGCGATCCGAGCGTTACATCGGATCCTGCTAAGTATGCCGAGCTTAGCAAGGAGATCGGCGCACTTACTCCCCAGGTTGAGGCTATCAGGAAGTACGAGAAGAGATTAGAAGATATAGAAGATATACTTGCTATCCTTAAGGACAACTCAGATCCCGAGATGCACGAGCTTGCAAACGCAGAGCTTGCCGAAGCAAAGGACGATGTTGAGATCCTTGAGAAGCAGATAATGATCTATATAGCGCCCAAAGATCCCAGGGATAACAAGTCCGTCATCATGGAGATAAGGGCAGGTGCGGGTGGCGAGGAGTCAGCGCTTTTTGCAGGCGACCTTCTCAAGATGTATTCGGGTTATGCAGCATCCAAGGGCTTTAAGATCAATAAGATAGACGAGAGTCCCTCGGGCCTCGGAGGCTATAAGGAAGTAGTAGTCGAGATAGAAGGATTCGGCGCATACAGCCGCTTCAAGTTCGAGTCCGGCGTCCACAGGGTCCAGAGGGTCCCGGTAACGGAATCCGGCGGCAGAGTACATACATCCACTGCGACAGTCGCAGTCCTTCCCGAAGCGGAAGCAACTGAAGTAAAGATAGATCCCAAGGATCTCAAGATCGACAGATACAGATCTTCGGGTGCAGGCGGACAGCACATCAACAAGACTTCATCCGCGATAAGGATCACGCACCTTCCCACAGGTATGGTGGTCACATGCCAGGACGAGAGATCCCAGATCCAGAATAAGGAGAAGGCGATGGCAGTTCTGCAGAGCCGTCTTATGGCGATAGCAAGAGACCAGGATGTAAGCAGCGAGAACGATGCGAGAAGATCCCAGGTAGGTACGGGTGACAGATCCGAGAGGATAAGGACATATAATTACCACCAGGGCAGAGTGACAGATCACAGGATCGGTCTTACGCTCTATAGATTAGAGAGTATATTAGCAGGTGACTTAGACGAGATAATAGATGCACTTACACTTGCTGCGGCAGCGGGGGAGGCATAAATGGAAAGACAGATCAAATACGATAATACTTTACTTATAAAGGGTAACGACGAAGAGGGGATAAGAGACTGCGCGATGCATCTTAAGGATGGCGAGACGGTAGCATTCCCCACAGAGACCGTTTACGGTCTGGGTGCCAATGCCTTTGACGCCGAAGCGGTAAAAAGGATATTCGAAGCCAAGGGCAGGCCCGGCGATAACCCGCTTATCTGCCACATCGCAAACAAGGATCAGATCCAGGACATCGTCTCGGAGGTTACTCCTCTTGCAGAGAAGCTCATCGATGCTTTTATGCCGGGCCCCATCACGATAATAATGAAGAAGTCGGAGGCTATCCCCGATACGGTTACCGCAGGTCTTGATACAGTAGGCGTAAGGATGCCTTCCGATAAGACCGCAAATCTCTTCCTCGCATATTGCGGTGTCCCGGTAGCAGCTCCTTCCGCAAATCTGTCCGGCAGTCCTTCTCCCACGGATGCAACTTCCGTTATGGAGGATATGGAAGGATATATATACGCGTGTATAGACGGAGGAGATTCGACCTTCGGCCTTGAATCCACGGTAGTGGATTGTACGGGCGAAGTCCCTGTCATCTTAAGACCGGGCGCAGTAACAGAAGATGCCATAATGGAGGCATCCACCAAGCCTGCCATAGCGGGAACTCTTGAAGCCGGCGCTACCCCAAAAGCTCCCGGTATGAAGTACAGACACTATGCTCCCGTTGCCTCTGTCGAGGTAATGGATATGCCCAAGGGTGCTATCCCGGTAAACGACGATTACGCGGGCGCTGAGGTTGAGGTTGCAAACAAGCCCGAAGCTCCGGACTTCAAGGAATTAGACGACGATGCCAAGCAGGAACTTGTCGATATCGCAGCTCCCTTTGTATTCAAAGCACAGGAATTGCTCAAGAACAAACCTTTAGCCCGCATCGGTATCTATTGCGGTATCGAGGTAAAGCTCCTCATGGAGAAGATGGGTGATAAGATCCTTTTAAATCACACTGAGTTCTTCTGCTACGGCAATGCTCTTGATGTAAGGGCAGCATCCCACAGCCTCTTTACGGGCTTAAGGCATCTCGACATGCAGGAAGTAGACCTTATCTTAGCTCAGGGCTTTGAGGGCAAGGGCCTTACTTCGGCATACATGAACAGGCTTAAGAAGGCCTCGGGCAGGGAAGGGCAGATAGCTCCCGGCATGCCCGCTCCTTCAAGACCTCAAAGAAGACTTTTGCCCCTTGAATTCTTCAAGGATACATATACATCTTCCGTGCTCTTCGTATGCGATGACAACACCTGTATGTCTCCGTGCCTCGAAGCCATTATGAGGAACCTCTTGAATTCGCAGGCTCCTTACAGGTTAAGGGATAACACGGATATAGGATGCGAGATCTATTGTGAGTCCGCAGGTCTCAGCGCTCTTCCCGGAAGCGCTCCCGATCCTGATATGGCAAGTGCGGTCAAGGCGATTGCATCCTGCTCCATGTCCGGACATAAGGCCATGAAGGCCGATCCTGCCTGTTACGATGCCAACGATCTCATCCTCACGCTCAAGGACGAGCAGGCCTTCTTCATCGCAAGAGCCTTCCCGCAGATCGAGGGCAAGGTATTCTCCCTGTCTTCTTTTGCAGCCTATAACGGCATCGTCTTCAAGAGCGAAAACGGTAAGGTCGCATCGATCTCCGTTCCTGACCCGAGAGGCGAGAACATGAAGACATACGAGCACACGGTATCCGCTCTCAAGGCGTGGCTTGAATTGCTCTTCCCATATATCCTGAAGTTTTTAGGAAGCGAGCGCTGCTGATAAAAGTCTCAATCTTTTCAAAATACGAACCTATGTTTGTTTTGCTGTGTACTTTTAAGTTTTTTTGATGTAGTATAGTTTCGTAAGATAAAGGTTGGACACGGATAAGATATTGGCAATCAGTTAGCGCGTGCTTGATATTCGGCGCCGGCTGTGTTATTCTTTCCACTGCCGTGAACTTAAGAAGCGGCATCCTTGCCCGGTCAGGCCGGGCCGCAAAGACCAGAAGGAGGTGAATAGAATGGCAAACACATATCGTTTGATCGTAGTACTCGGAGCTTCAATTGGCGAAGAGGGCTGTACTTCTCTTACTGACACAATCAAAGCAAAGATCGAATCAGGTGCAACCCTGAATTCTTTGGATTCTCTTGGAAACAAAGAGCTTGCTTATGAGATCGATGGCGAGAAGAATGGTTACTATGTTCAGGCTAACTTTACTGCCGATAGTGATTTCCCTAAGGAACTTGAGCGTGTTCTCAAGATCACTGATGGTGTAATCCGCTATCTCATTGTTCGTGTCGGTGAGTAATCACATCAAGACTCGTTCAAGGAAGGTAATTAGATGAACAAGGTAATTTTAATCGGAAGAATCACAAAGGATCCTGAAGTCAAGTTAACAGCGAATCAGACACAGTTCGTAAACTTTACGGTTGCGTGCGATCGCCGTTACAAGGACCAGAATGGCGACAAGCAGGCTGATTTCATCAACTGCGTTGCCTGGAGGCAGACAGCTGCTTTTGTCGGCAAGTATTTCCACAAGGGAAGCAAGATCGCTCTTACAGGTTCTATTCAGACCCGTTCTTACGATGATCAGAGTGGACAGAAGAGATTTGTCACTGAAGTCGTTGTAGATGACGTAGAGTTCGTTGAGTCCAAGAGCTCTGCTGAAGGTGGTAACAGTTACAATAACTCAAGACCTTCAGAGAGCAACAATCAGCCTGCTCGCGGTAGTGTGGCATCAGCTGCACCTACAGCACCCAAGACCCAGATCGATGATACAGATTCAGGATTTGGTGGTGACGCAGTCAATCTTCCGTTCGAAGTTTAATTTTACAAGGAGTAAAACAAAATGGCTGAGAACAGAGCACCTAAGGCCGGAAGAGAGTTCTCCGGCAATATGAGACAGAGACGTAGCCGCAGGAAGGTTTGCTATTTCTGTGCTAATAAGGTCGAAGAGATCGACTTTATGGATGTCGATAATCTTAAGAAGTACATTTCCGAGTCAGGCAAGATCCTTCCTAAGAGAATGACAGGCGCTTGCGCTATCCACCAGCGTGAATTAACAACGGCTATCAAGCGCGCACGTCAGATCGCCCTTCTCCCTTACGCAGTCAAGTAATTGAAGATGTAAGAGACGGAAGTCGAATCACAAGAGATAACCGGCCGGGCGTCTTAGGCATTCAAATGTCTATAAGACGCTCGGCCTTTTTTAGAACATGGAGGATAAGTATGAAGGTAATCTTACTTCAGGATGTCAAGAAACTCGGTAAAACAAATGATGTTGTAGACGTCAGCGACGGCTACGCAAGGAACTTTCTCATGAAGAAGGGTCTTGCCAAGGAGATGACATCAGCTAACCTCAACGACGTTAAGCTTCAGCAGGGCGCTGCCAAGGAGCATGCAAGACGTGCTCTCGAAGAAGCAAAGAAGAACAAAGAGATCTTAAACGGCAAGACATTCAACGTTATTGCCAAGGGCGGAAGAGACGGCAAGCTCTACGGAGCAGTTACATCCGCTGATATCGCAGAAGCCCTCAAGAAGGAAGGCTTCGCAGTAGATAAGAAGAAGGTAGTTATCCCTTCTCCCATCAAGAACGTAGGCGTATTCGGCGTAAGGATCAAGCTCCACCCCGAAGTATCCTGCGACGTTAACATTGAAGTTACCTCAGCTGAATAAGGAGTAATCCAGATGTCTGATTATGATGAGAATCTGCTTGATATGAACGATTCTTCTTCCTCGATGTCCGATGTCGGCGTTGAGATGGCTGTCCTTGCGCTTTGCATGCGTAATGAGAAGGCTGTCATAGACGTTGTAGGCAAGGGTCTCGAGTCGATCGATTTCTCCGACTGGAGGAACGCATCTATCTATACCGCGATAATGAACCTGTTCTACGAGGGTAAATCCGTAGACAGATTCACGGTTTCAAGCGTTCTCGAGAAGACCTCCGACTATGCGAAGATGGATGGTCTTACATATATCTACAACGTTGCAGATACTGTGGCATCCAAGGCATCTTTAAGTGAATATGTCAGCGTGTTAAGGTCCAAGAGCCAGCTAAGAAGGCTTGATCTGACCCTTGGCGATGTCCGGGCCAAGATAAATAAGGGCGACCAGCCTGCAGATTCTCTTGCAGACTATGCCATCTCTGAGATCTCCAAGCTCAAGTCGGGCGAATCAGTCACAGGCTTTGAGCAGCTCAGCAGCATCCTCAAGACTGCAGCGCAGGAGATCACAGACGAAGTATCCGGTAAGTCAGGCAATAAGCTCAGGACAGGATTTAAGCGTCTTGATACCGCTTTGGGCGGACTGCATCCCGGATCACTTAACATCATCGCGGCAAGACCGGGTATGGGTAAATCGGCCTTTGCGATCAACATCGCATCCAACGTAGCCGCAAACGGAACACCTGTTGCTTTCTTCGCTCTCGAGATGAGTAAGACGGAGATCGCAAACCGTCTTTTATCCTCATGCATGGATAAGCCGATCAACAGGATCTTATTCTCACATAAGATGGATGACCGCGATAACGCTCAGCTTCAGTCAGCTCTTGAGAGGCTGTCTGATTTCCCCATCTATGTTGACGATACCCCGGGTATCAACCCGATCACCATGAAATCGAAGATAACCGGACTGAATTCACGTCCCGAATCAGCCCCCGGACTCATAATCGTAGACTACTTAGGTCTCATGACCATGCCCCAGAGGACCAACTCGAGGAACGAAGAAGTCTCCGCGATAACAAGAAGCCTTAAGATCCTTGCCAAGGAGCTTAACATCCCGATAATCGCTCTGTCACAGATGAGCAGACGTGCGGCCAAGGACGAAGACCACACTCCGCAGCTGTCAGACCTTCGTGATTCAGGTTCCATCGAGCAGGATGCAGATACGGTTATGTTTATCGACAGACCGAGCTACTACTCCAAGAGTGAGGATAAGCCCAGGACCGACGATGACATAGAGACCGCATATATCTATCTCGAGAAGAACAGACACGGTTCGACTGAGAGGATCAAGGTTTGCTGGATCCCCAAGAGGACCTTGTTCATCGAGATGGAGAATAAAAATCTCACGGAACCGGGTTCATCTTATACGAGGACACAGTCCGCTGATTCCGCTTCTTCAGATCACCATTTTGAAGAAGATGTGCCTGAGCCCGGTGACGAGGATATCCCCGAACCCGACGATACGCTCTTCGGTGATGTCCCGACTGATTTCCCGGACGGATTCATGTCAGATGACAATATTTGACAAAGTAGCAGAATACGGGGATAAGCACGGGCTGTTTGACTGTGATGTGATCGTTGCAGGCCTTTCAGGTGGTCCGGATTCCCTTGCTCTTGTCGAGATCTTAACGGAGCTTAAAGCTCAGGGCAGGATAAGCTCTGATATAAGATGCGTTCACATCAACCACAACTTAAGACCAGGCGATTGCATGAACGACCAAAGGCTCGCAGAGGACTATTGCAAGGCTAAGAGCCTGCCTCTTAAAGTCTACAGTTTCGATGTTGCAGCAATTGCTTCATCGCGTAAGATCTCTTCTGAGACTTGCGGCAGGAGATTAAGATACGAAGCATTCGAAGAATATTCTAAGGAATTTACGGGCTCTGTCAGGATCGCTACCGCACACCATATGGACGATCTTGCAGAGACAATGCTCATGAACCTGTTCAGAGGCTCGGGACTTAAGGGGCTTATTACTCCGAGGCCTATTGCGGGCAATCTCATAAGGCCTCTTCTTTGCCTCCGTAAATCCGAGCTGGTATCTTTTGTAGAAGAACGCGGCATTGCTTACGCCGTAGATTCCACCAATGAGCTCTCATGCTGCACGAGAAATGTATGGCGCAATGAGATAATCCCGCAGATAGCAAAGAGCAGAGGACTGTCTGACGATCCCGTAAGGCAGCTTTATAAGACCAATCTCCTCCTTGAAGAAGATTCCGATTATATCGAAGAGAATGCAAGGAAGGCATATGAGCTTTGCGTAAATGACAAGGTCTTGGATGCCAAGGCTGCCGGCAGCTATCACAAGAGCATCAGGACAAGGCTCCTTCGCATGCTGTGGCTCGATACCTTCGATAATCTTACTGACCTTGAGCTCGTAAATATCGAAGACTGCGATAAGGCTTTGCTGTCAGGCGAGCAAGTAGAGCTCGATATGCCTTTTGCCAGGAAGTTCATTAAGTTTGGCAGTCAGGTGATGTTCGATCCAGGGGATTCCTCCTCTTATCTTAAGCTCGCCTCCAAGATGGGGTATGCGGTATCAAGAGAGCCTGTAAAGCTTGAAGTTACAGGGGATCAGGTTTGGGATATCGCAGGCTTTACCATAAAAGCAAAGGTCTGTGAGATTGAGAATGATGAAGAGTTAGAGTATAATAACTATTCGTGGTTCTATCCTCTAAATAATAAAGAGGTTAAGATCACGCTTACCAATGCTCTTGCGAGTGAGGATGACCTTAAGTTATCTTTTGCCAGGGCAGGGTCTGAGGGAAGCAAGGAGCTAAGGAGGCTCTTTACGGACCTTAAGATCCCTAAGAGCGCAAGGCGTAATATCCTTTACGTGAGAGCGGGTGGCAGGATCGTTTATATACCGGGCTTCGGCCACAGCGAAGGGTTTACTTCGGCTTTGAGCAGGGACAGGTATAACAAGGCGGATCATTGCAACCGGTTTTTGAGACTTGATATAGAGAGGCGTACTGACAATGGCAGGTGAGAATATAGATACTTCCGAAGTATTGGTAACCCGCGAGCAGATCGAAGAGATGCTCACAAGGCTCAGTGCACAGATCAACAGAGACTATGAGGGCCGTCAGCTTATCGTATGCGGTATCCTTACGGGTGCCTTCATATTCACATCAGATCTGGTAAAGCGTCTTACAATGCCGGTCATTATAGACTTTATGCAGGTATCGAGCTATGTCGGTGAGATCTCCTCAGGTAATCTCAAGATCAAGAAGGACATGAGCTACGATATCGAGGGCAAGGATGTCCTTATCGTTGAAGACATCATCGATACCGGCAGGACATTAGAGCTCCTCAAGCAGCAGCTCCTCAAGCGCAACCCCGCTTCGCTCAAGATCTGCACGGCTTTCGATAAGCCCGCAAGAAGAGAGAACGATCTTAAGCCCGACTACAACGGCATAGTAGTGCCCGATGAGTTCATCGTAGGTTACGGCCTGGATCTCGACGGCAAATACAGGAATTTCGACGACATAAGGATCGTCAGGAAGGGATGAATTAATGGCAGATAAGAAAGACAGTGGAATGAGAAGACCGGGTGGAGGATTATTCTTCTACTTGATCATGCTCATAGTTATCGTTGCTTTTGCAATGATGCTCTTCAACAATAATCAGACAGGCACGCAGGACAAGACGACATTGTCCGGCGTTCTGAGCATCATCGAGAGCGAAGACAACGATGTATCTATGGTTGAGGTCTACGGCACGAGTGTTACCTTGACATACACTCCCGAAGACGGCGCAAGACCTACAAAGATAACACAGGATATTCCTTATGAGTTCGTGGATGACCTCATTGCAAAGCTCGAGGCAGCCAAGGCATCAGGTCAGATCGATAACTACACATACACGGAGCCTTTTGACTGGTCAGCCTTGATCGAGATACTCATGATCGTAGGTACGGTCATCGTAGTTGCAATGATCTTTATGAGCATCACCAGACAGGGCAAGGACAACAACAGCGTATTCAGCTTCGGTAACAACAGGGCAAGACTCTTAGATCCCGATAAGAAGGACCTCACGACATTCGACGATGTTGCAGGCTCAATAGAAGAGAAGCAGGAATTAAGCGAGATCGTAGATTTCCTTAAGAATCCCGACAAGTATCAGAAGCTCGGTGCAAAGATCCCGAGAGGCGTACTCCTCTACGGCGCGCCCGGTACAGGTAAGACTCTCCTTGCCAAGGCCGTAGCAGGCGAAGCAAAGTGTAAGTTCTTCTACATCTCCGGTTCAGACTTCGTCGAGATGCTCGTAGGTGTAGGTGCTTCCCGTGTAAGAAGCCTCTTCCAGGATGCCAAGAAGGAAGCTCCTTCTGTCCTCTTCATCGATGAGATCGATGCGGTAGGACGTAAGAGAGGTGCAGGCTTAGGCGGCGGACAGGACGAGCGTGAGCAGACATTGAACCAGATCCTTGTAGAGATGGACGGCTTCGATTCAAGCACAAATGTTATCGTTATCGCTGCTACAAACAGAGTTGACGTACTTGACCCGGCTCTTTTAAGACCCGGAAGATTTGACAGAAGGATCATGGTAAATGAGCCTGATGCAGACGAGAGGGAGGCTATCCTCAAGATCCACGCAAAGAATAAGCCCCTGGCTTCAGATGTGGATCTCCACGAGGTTGCTCTTTCAACGGTAGGCTTTACCGGCGCAGACCTTGCAAACCTTCTTAACGAAGCAGCGCTTATGTCTGCCCGTCACAATGACACCGAGATCAATATGCAGACAATAACGGATGCGATGTTCCGCGTTCAGATGGGTCCCCAGAAGAATTCAAAGAAGCTCACAGACAAGGTAAAGCGTCTTACCGCTTACCACGAAGCCGGCCACGCAGTAGTCCTCAAGGCTACTTCTGAATTCGAGAAGGTGGACAGAGTTACCATCATCCCCGTAGGAAGAGCAGGCGGTTATACGGCATATAAGCCCGTTGAGGATACTGACTTCTATACGGAGAAGATGCTAAGGGATACCATCACGATGAGCCTCGGCGGAAGAGCCGCAGAAGAGGTCTTCTTAGGTGAGATATCAACAGGCGCCGCATCCGATCTTCAGTCTTGCAACAGCCTTGCAAAGAATATGATCAAGCGTTACGGCTTCTCCAAGAAGTTCAAGAATATGGTATTCGGCGACGAGAACGACGAGGTATTCCTCGGCTACTCAATGGGTCAGGTCCAGAGCTACTCCGACCAGACAGCTGCTGCAATAGACGAAGAGGTCAAGAGCATTATCGACAGCTGCTACGAGGAGGCTAAGCGTATCCTCATCGAGAAGAAGAATGTCGTTGAAGGTCTTGCAACCCGCCTTATGGATAAGCTTACCGTTGACGGCATCGACTTCGAGAAGATCTACGAAGCTGACGGCGACCTCGAGAAGGTATACGGAATACAGGGTAACGTATAACCTCGGTTTTATAAAAAAAGTAAGAAACGGATGCACAAATTTGTGCATCCGTTTTTGTCTATAAGATTTGACATCTATTTGTAATATTATATTATTTAAGGGTGTTTGGAGGTGGTCAATATTCGCGCTTTAGAAGAGAAGATCTTATCCGAAGGACAGGTCTTGCCCGGTGAGATCCTTAAAGTAGGAAGTTTCCTCAATCAGCAGATAGATACAAATCTCCTTATGGACATGGGCAGCGAGATAAGCCGCCTTTTTGAGGGCTCGGGTATTACCAAGGTCCTTACTATAGAGTCCTCGGGCATAGCGGTTGCTTTTGCCGCAGGATTCAAGCTCGGTGTTCCGGTCGTTTTCGCAAAGAAGCATGCGAGCATCAATCTCTCAAATAATGTGATAACCTCTGAGGTATTCTCATATACTCATCAGCAGACATATACGATCGTTGTCGGAGCGGATTATCTTAATGAAGATGATACGGTCCTTATAGTTGACGATTTCCTCGCCAAGGGCAATGCTCTTACGGGACTTATCGAGATAACCGAGAAGGCAGGCTGCAAGCTCGCAGGTGCCGCTATCGCTATCGAGAAGGGCTTCCAGGGCGGTGGAGACAGATTAAGAGCCAAGGGCATCAGAGTTGAGTCCCTTGCGATAGTCGATTCAATGACAGAGGATTCACTCACATTCAGACCGCAGGACTGACCTGCTGCTAACCACGATATGCCAAATTGCATATAAAAAATTATTGGGAGGAAGTTATGAAGAAATTAATCTCTATCGTGCTTACAGTTGCACTTTCCGCATTTGCATTTGCAGGCTGTAGCGCATCAGGCGCAGAAGGCGAGAGCGGAAGCGGAAGCGATTTTAGAGTTGGTGCTATCTACATCAACAGCCAGAACGATACTTCCGGTTACACTTATGCACACCACAAGGGCATCACGGAAGCTATGACTGCTGCAGGTCTTGATCCCGCAACAGATCTGTCCATCGTTGACAATGTTCCTGAGGATGCAGAGCAGGTAACGGCTGCTTGCGATCAGTTAGCAGGCGAAGGCTGCGACATCATCTTCGGTATCAGCTTCGGCTATATCGATGCGATGGAAGCTGCAGCTGCAGAGTATCCTGACATCATCTTCTCACATGCTACAGGTTACAAGTCCAATTCAACAAACTTCAACAACTACTTCGGCAGGATCTATCAGGCTCGTTACCTCGCAGGTATCGCAGCAGGTTATAAGTCTCTTGCATTGGGCAACAACGAGATCGGTTACGTATCCGCCTGGGGCACAGAGTATGCAGAGACATGCTCAGGCATCAATGCATTCGCATTAGGTTGCCAGTCAGTTAACCCCGATGCTCATGTAAACGTATATGAGATCTACACATGGGGTGATCAGGATCTTGAGAGACAGGCAGCTGAGACTCTCATCGACACATTCGGTTGCTGCGTTATCGCTCAGCACTGCGACAGTGCTCAGCCTCAGATCGTTGCTAACGAGAAGGGCGTATTCGGTTGCGGTTACAACTCAGATATGACAGCTGAGGCACCTGATGCTCACCTCTGCGCACCTATCTGGAACTGGAGCGCTTACTATCAGACAGCTATCGAGGCTGCTATGTCCGATCCTTCAGCATTCATGTCAACAGTAGGCAACTACTATGAAGGTATCAACTCAGGTCTTGTTGCAGTATCTGAACTTTCTGCTAACAATGAGCCTGCAGCTCAGGAAGCTATCGACATCGCTACAGACCTCATGAAGACAGGCGCTTGGGATGTATTCTCCGGCACAGCTCTCTCATTTACAGGCGATGCAGGCAGCGTAGCTGTTACAGAGAATGCTGCAGATCTTCTTGACAGCGACGGCAATGTTATCGTTGCAGCAGGCGGCGCTTCTGTTGAAGACGGCGTTATCCAGGGCTCAATGAACTACTATGTTGCAGGCGTTACACAGGTTAACGCAGCTGAGGGCTAAATTATGCAGGCAGCTATCGAGCTTAAAGGCATCAGTAAGAGCTTTGGCTCTGTAGCCGCTAACAAGAATATCGATCTGACCGTAGGTAAAGGGGAGATACTTGCACTCCTTGGCGAGAACGGTTCAGGCAAGACGACACTTATGAACATGCTGTCGGGCATATATATGCCCGACAGCGGTTCTATTTTTATAGACGGCAAGAAGGTTAAGATAAATTCACCTCAGGCAGCCGGCAAACTCGGAATAGGAATGGTACACCAGCACTTCAAGCTGGTAGAGCGTTTTACGGCCTTAGACAATATAAGGATCGGAATGGGGAAGGAAGCGGGAGTATTCTTCAAGTCAGGATATACCCGTAAATATGTAATGGAGATCGCGGAGCGTTTCGGCTTCAATATCGATCCCGATAAGTATGTATATAACATGTCCGTATCGGAGAAGCAGACTCTTGAGATACTTAAGGTCCTCTGCTACGGCGCGAAGATAGTAATATTAGACGAGCCTACTGCAGTGCTTACCGTACAGGAGATCGAGCGTCTTTTCGAGGTGCTCTTCAAGATGAGAAGCGAAGGACACTCGGTGATAATAATCACGCACAAGCTCAATGAGGTAATGGAAGTCTCAGACAGAGTAGCGGTATTAAGACACGGCGAGTATGTAGGCAGCGTCGAGACAAAGAAGACGAGCGAGAAGGAGCTCACCGAGCTCATGGTAGGCCACAAGATAGACCTCAATATAAGCCGCCCTATGATCGAGAAGACTCAGCCCCTGCTCGAGATAAGAGATCTCACGGTCAAGAGCGATGAGGGCAATGTCGCAGTAGACGGCATGAACTTCTACATAAGAGGCGGCGAGATCTTAGGCGTCGCAGGCATCGCAGGCTCGGGCCAGAAGGAGCTTTGCGAAGCGATAGCAGGCTTAAGGCCCATCGTTAAGGGACAGATGATACACGACGGCGAGAGCATCGTGGGAATGTCGCCTAAGAAGATATCCAAGCACGGCATCTCTATGAGCTTTATCCCCGAGGACAGACTCGGTATGGGACTTGCCCCGTCGCTCTCTATCACGGACAACATGATCTTAAAGAGCTATAACGATTCCAAGGGCATCTTTGTCGACAGGAAGGATGCGAGGATCGAGGCAGCAGAGACTATAGAGAAGCTCGCGATATCGGCGCCTTCAACGGAGACTCCGGTAAGAAGGCTCTCAGGAGGTAATGTACAGAAGGTCCTCCTCGGCCGTGAGATCAAGTCGGGACCTAATGTTCTTATCACCGCTTATCCCGTAAGAGGTCTTGATATCAACTCCTCTTACATGATCTACGATATCTTAAACGAACAGAAGCAGAAGGGCGTAGGTATCCTCTTCGTAGGTGAGGACCTAGATGTAATGCTCGCTTTGTGCGACAAGATCATGGTAATGTGCCACGGCAAGCTCCAGGGCGTCGTCAACGGCAACAATGCCACCAAGGAAGACATCGGTCTCATGATGACCGGCGCTCTTAACATAGTAAACAAGGAAGGCAAGACCGACGGTATTGCCAAGGATTCGATAATCAAGGACGGGAAGGAGGAAGAAAGTGTCTGAGTATCATCTTGTAAGACGCGGTGATTTCTCCTACAAGAGAGTCATCATCTGCTACGCGATAGGTATCCTGGTATCCCTGGGTATCGGTGCGCTCCTTCTTATCGGTCTTGGCATCAACCCCATAGAGTACTATGGCAGGATGCTCTCCATCGGACTTATAGGCAACCGCTATGCATATAAGTGCATCGAAGGTCTGCTTAAGGTCTTCGTGCCCTTGCTCATAACATCTCTTGCTCTGGGCCTTGCATTCAAGATGCGCTTCTGGAACATAGGTGGTGAGGGCGAATTCCTCATAGGCTCCATCTGCGCTGCGATAGTGGCATTTAACAGCAACGGCATGCCCAAGATATTGACCATAATACTGATGTGCCTTGCAGCCGCACTTTCTGCAGGTATCGTAGGACTTGCAGTTGCCGCACTCAAGGTTAAGTTCAATACCAACGAGACCTTGATGACCTTGATGTTCAACTACATCATGCTCTATCTCATAAGATATCTGGGCAACACCAAGGCCGGATGGAACTTCTTCCTCAACCCCGAATCCGAGAGACCTATCTTCGGTCAGTTTGAAGAGAACTGCAAGATGGGAGGCATCAAGATAGGGTGCTTCACTTTGCTCTATTCTGTTATAGCCGCAGTTATGATCACCATTATCATCTACATCTATCTCAAGTACACCAAGCAGGGCTACGAGATATCCGTTGTAGGTGATTCTTCTGCTACGGCAAGATATGCGGGAATGAGAGTAGGAAGGATAATCTTAAGGACTATGTTCATATCCGCAGCTCTTATCGGTCTTGCGGCAGGTCTTGCGACCTCAACGGCAGGTACGATATCTGAGAGCATCACCAACAATGTAGGTTGGACGGGCGTCATCGTAGCATGGCTTGCCAAGCTCTCTGTGCCAGGCATCTTTATAACGTCACTTCTCATATCCGTGCTCCAGTACGGATGTCAGGCCGCTGCAACGCAGTATCCTTCGATAGACAGCAACTTCGCAGATCTCCTGCAGGGGATCATCTTATTCTCCGTGCTGGCAGCTGACTTTGCGGCAACCTTCAAGATCGTAAAGAAGGAGGGCCCGAAGAATGATTAATGTAATCACGATGTTCCTGTTTAACATCATCGTATACAATATCGCTCTGCTCTATGCTACCTCGGGCGAGATCCTGATCGAGAAGAGCGGCAGCCTTAACCTCGGCGTTGAAGGCACCATGGCCATAGGTGCGGTCTGCGGTTATGTCGCAGCCTGCAAGACTGACAGCCTGCTTATCGGCGTCATCACGGCGTTTGCCGCAGCAGGTCTCGTAGGCTTCGTATTCGCTTTCCTCACGGTATCCCTGCAGGCCAATCAGAACGTAACCGGTCTTACGATAACGACCTTCGGTGTCGCTTTCTACTACTTCATCGGTAACGGTCTGTCTAACTCCGCAGACGGCTGGCCCAAGATCAACGACACCACTCTTGCGCATCAGTTTAGAGACCTTCCGATCCCGCTTTTGTCCA
>JAIKWA010000012.1 GCA_024685135.1 Saccharofermentans sp. | reverse complement strand
CTTGGACTTACCCTTGCCTGCATTACCAAGAGCTGCAAGATCTTCTGCAAGATTCTCGGGAGGAAGCTCCTCCATCTTGCTCTTGTTATTCTGATACATATCGATATGCTTCTTGATCTTGGAGAACAGTGAAGGCTTCTTCTCATCAGCCTCGCGCAGCTCCTTGAGAAGTCCCTGTGCCTCTACATAATCTCTGTTCATTGTCCATACTCTGTTGCCGAGGAACTGCATGAGCTGGATGATCCTGTCAGGGTCTTCTGCAAAGTAATCCTTAAGGCCGTCCTTGGTGATCTCCAATACGCTTACATTGCCTGACGCGATGATCGTAGCGCTTCTGGGGTATTCCTCGAGGATGGACATCTCACCGAAGTACTCCCCTGCTTCTATCGTACCGAGCTTTATCTGATCGTTCTTACCGAAGCCGGCATAAACATATGCCGATCCTGAAACTAACTGGAAGAAGCTGTTACCACTCTCACCTTCCTTGATTATCATCTCACCGTTCCTGAATGTCTTCTCAACTATACTCATACTAAAGCTCTCTTTCTCGTAGTCTTCCCCCTCAAGATCAGACCCTGCGGTCAATAAAACTTGAAGAATATAATAATTATATAGTTTGCCACAAACCTGTTCAAGAACAATTCCTGAAAATGGTCAGTTTGTCCATCCCGTGCTTACCGCTCTCTTGGTAACCATCGTATGATATATACCGCTCTTCTGCATAAGGGTTTCATGTGTGCCTGATTCAGCGATCATACCGTCTTTTATCACCATTATGTTGTCTGCACCCTGTATGGTATTGAGCCTGTGTGCGATAACCAGGAGCGTTTTACCCTTGCAAAGCTCTGATATCGCCTGCTGGATATAGCTCTCGTTGTCTGCATCTACACTTGCAGTGGCCTCATCCAAGATAACGATGGGAGAATCCTTGAGGATACACCTTGCAATGGAGAGTCTTTGTGCCTGACCTCCGGACAGAGATGCTCCGCCTTCACCTATAACAGTATCGAAACCGTCAGGCAGAGCCATGACAAAGTCATAACAGCGTGCCTTGCGGGCAGCCTCGATTATCTCCTCACGGGTAGCATCCGGTCTTCCCAATGCGATATTGTTATAGACCGTATCCTGGAACAGGTAGACTCTCTGGAATACCACGCTTATGTTATCCATAAGAGAGGCAAGTGAAATATCCTTTATGTTCTTGCCCCTTAGTAGGATCTCACCGGAATCTACATCCCAGAAACGGGTCATTAGATTTGCGATAGTTGATTTACCGCCGCCTGAAGGACCTACCAGTGCCGTCATGCTGCCTTGCTCGGCTTTGAAGGATACATCTTTAAGGACAGCCTTCTTGTCGTAAGCGAAGGTGACATTGCGGTATTCGATCTCGGGGGATATGTCTGAAGGTCCTTCCTCTCTTCCGCTGTCCTCAAGTTCCTTTTCTTCGAACAGAGACTCTATCCTGTCCATGCAGGCGCTCATAACGGTAAGTCTTGATTCCTGATCGTAGAAAGACTTGATGGGGACAAACAGATCAAAGATACAAAGCAGTATTCCCACAAAATACGGCAGAGGCATAAAGCCCTTTGCATAAAGACATACGGATGCTATGAGCATCAGAGCCGTACCGATACCGTAGATAAGATATACGCCTCTTTTATACGGAGCATGCTTATCCTCGAAAGCAAGATTTACACGGGCATTTGTCTCAAAGCTCTCGGTAAGCTCCCTCGATTTATCTCCGAGAAGATTAAAGGTCTTGATTATTCCTATACCCTCTGTAAAGTCCAATACGGATTGCGTGAGCTTACCGGAGGCTTCCTGTTTTGCCTCGGAGCATTCGAGATCATTCTTCATCATGAGCCTTCCCAGTATCACCATAACGCAGGTTACGGCAAGGGCTGACAGTCCAAGCCTCCAATCGAAGATGAACATAAACACGATCATTATGAGCTGCGAGAACAGATAAGAGATCATATCTGCGAGGACCATCATGCAGTTCTCTTCTATGAACACCATATCCGTTGAGAGAACGGAGCTTATCTTACCGATATTACCTTCGGTAAAATAACCCATGGGAAGTCTTCTTAAATGATCGCCGAGCTTCATACGCATATCGGCAAATATCATGTAACCTGCCGCGCTCTGAAGCCTGTCGGCAAAATTCTGGAGCAACGCCTGCAGCGCCACGCTCAACACAAGAGCTATTGCCGAATAGAGGGCTACTTTCTTTGTGAGCTCGCCGTCGATATAGAGATTAACTATAAAATAGACGACAAAGATCGGGACCTTCATGAGTAAGCCCTTAAAGAAGGACAATGCAAAAGCGCCATATATCCTCGGGCTGTATTTACCCGATACTTTAAGAATACGTCTTATCATTCCTATCATGAGATCACCTCATTTCCAATTGTCCAATTAGCTCTTGCTTCACTGCTGCTCCAGAGCTTCTTGTATTCATCGCAGCTTTGCAGGAGCCTGTCATGCGTATCCGCAGCGATTATGTCACCATCCTTCATAACGCAGATCTTATCTGCTTTAACGATGGTCTGAAGCCTGTGAGCGATAACGAGTACCGTCTTACCCTTGATTATCTGTGCTATGGCCGCATTCATCTTCTCTTCGTTCTCGGGATCGATGAATGCTGTGGCCTCATCGAGAACGATGACGGGCGCATCCTTAAGGATCGCTCTGGCAAGGGATATACGCTGCCTCTCGCCGCCTGACAGCTGCTTACCGCCGTCACCTGCCATCGTATCGATGCCATCCGGCAGGCGCTCGAGGAATTCGGTGCACTGAGCCTTATCGGCAGCCTCAAGGACCTGCTCGCGCGTAGCCTTGGGATTACCTATCAGGATGTTCTCATAAAGGGATGTATTGAACAGGAACTGCTCCTGTGACACATATGAGATATTGTCATTCAGAGCTTCTATGCTCATATCCGTTATATCCTGTGATCCTAAGGTGATCTTGCCTTCGTTTAAGTCATAGTAATGAACGAGAAGCTTTGCCAGAGTAGACTTACCGCTTCCGGATTCGCCTACCAGAGCCGTAAGGCTTCCTTCATCAAGTTTCAGGGATACTCCGTGGAGTACCTCCTGCTCTTTATATGCAAAGCGGACATTATCGAATAAGACATCGTAAGAATCCCCTGTAAAACCGTTGCCGTTGGATCTTAAGGGAGCTGCATCCATGGCCTTTTCGACCTGTTCGACCTTGAAATTCAGCTGTGGGATCTTGCCTGCAAAAGCAAGTGCCTTAAGAAGAGGCATGCCGATAGACAGGGACAGACAGAACACGAGCACGAGATCTGCCACCGTGACGGTTCCGTTTATTATGAGCAATGTGCCTACGGGAAGCATGATGAGGCCGACACACGGAATGAGCGCACTGTAAAGCGCCATCCAGGGCCAGCACACTTTATACCAGGCAAGGGTAAAGTCACGGTAATCCTTGATATCGGATTCATATCTCTGATAAGACTCACCATCACGTCCGAAGACCTTTACGACCTCCATGCCGTTTACATACTCGATTATCGTGGCATTCATCTTGGCAGATGCGGCATAATAATCGTTCATCTTGGCCATACCGGCTTTGAACATCATGCTCATCGCAAATATTCCTGCAGGCAGTGCGGCAAGTGACAGGAGTGCAAGTCTCCAATCAGCAACGAACATACAGATCAAGGCGATAAGTGCGAGGCTCAGATTGGATATACCTTCGGGAATGGCATGTGCAAGCAAGATCTCGATCTGCTCGATATCGTCGGTAAACAGCTTCTTTATCAGGCCGTTGCCCATATCCTGTATGCTGCCCAAAGGCTGACGCTCGAGCTTCTGCTGTAATGAGAGCCTTATGTTCTTGAGCGTATTGTACGCTGATATGTGGGAAAATTTTAGTCCTAACACATATAAGTAAGAATAGACTAACTCACAGAGCAAAAAAATAGCACCGTGAACCGCATAATACTCAAAAGAAAGCTTCTCGCCCTCGATGAGAGGACTTATGATCCTGTACACGATAAAGAACGGGACCATATGAGCGATAAGCGCAATAAGCATAACGGTGAGTGCCGCATATGTGTATTTGATGTAACTGCCCATGTAGGGCTTCACTTTGTTAAACATTATCCGTATTTCCTTTCTTAAGCATGATTACATCTTTCCAATTAAAAAACCTGCATATGACATGGCAATGCTCCTCTACCTTATCCCAACCAAGATCATGGACAATAGGTTCACAGATGCATGTCCAGAAAGAAGATAGCAGTGTATGTAACTCCTCTCTTGTTAAGCCCTCTTGGGCAAGACCTCTCCTGACAGTCTCAAGGTAGTATTGTTCATAAGCACAGCACATCTTGTTGACAAACTCGTGGTTGAAATCCTCATATCTGGTGCCTGCCGATTTCTGTGTAAGCAGGATAAAGCTTTCTCTCTGAGGATAGACCATCTTATAGATGGGTATCATCGTGTCGTATGTCATTATCCATGAATCATAGAGCTGCTCGTCGGTAAGAGCTTTAAGATCGACTGATGAACGGCTGTCACAAAAAGCCGTAAGCATGTCTGCTATCTGAGCTACCGTGGCACAGAAAAGGTCCTCTTTACCCTTATACCGCTTATAGACAGCTCCGGTGGTTATGCCTGCATTCTCACAGATGACCTTAAGCTCCGCCTTAGGAAAGCCTTTCTTAAGGAACTCTTCCCTAGCACACTTAAGAAGCCTCGGATCGATCGACTTGTCAGCAACAGCCATGGTATTCTCCTTTGATAATCGGATTATTGATAATCGGATTATCATTAAAACACAAAGCAGTTATGCCGTCAAGCTACTCTCTTCAGAGGATGTTTATTATGTCCAATCCGGGTTCGCATCTCTCGAAGGCTTCTATCCTTAATACCGGATAATGGACTTTATATTTTGCTGAATACTCTGTATCGATCTCTGCCGTCAACTCCAGCCAATCGCCCGGGTTTATGTCTACGGACCTTCCGGCAATGCATATGAATCCAAAAGGCGTAAGATCCTCCGAGCAGCATGTAAGAGCCATGCGCCCCAATATGAAGGAATTATCCTCCCTCTTCTCACCGCTCATGACCATGCCTTTAAGCGTTACCTCTTTGCCCGTATATTTATCGGGAGACTCCTGCGAATCAAGATAGAACGCGGCAAAGGTATCGTCATCTATATCAAGATATACCGCGTTCGCATCGTACGGCAGCTCATAGTTCATATCCTCTATGAGCCTCCCTTCATCCGTATGGAAATAAAGCCCGCACTTGCTGTTTAAAGCCCTCACAGACCTTTTGAAGAATGAGAGCTTGTCCATTACCGCATCGCATCTGAGGAACACGATAAGATAAGCTGAGCGTATCTTATCAGATATCAGTGTCTTGAGGTTGTTTATGTACATCTCGAAGGTAGGGGCATCGATAATGTTTGTCTCAAGGATCTCCTCCGGGTCCCATATGACCTTCGGCCTGTCCGGGTTCCACATACCGTTATATTCGACAATGACTCTCGTTGAATCAGTCTCCTCCTGCCAGGCCATTACCCTCTCGTAGGTAAGTTCCTCTTCGTCCTCGACATACCTTATGCATAGTCCGGGCAATTCCTCCGTGTATTCAGTTTCACCCTGCTCACATACAATGAGCAGGGTGTTTCCCTCGTCTTTACGATTGACGTTTTTTATAAAGTCCTTGATAGTCCTGGTCTTACCGCTTCCAAGAAAGCCGGTAAAGAGATATACATTTGCCATATATCAGTCTTCGAGGCAGGCGTTGAGTTTTGCGATAAATCCTTCCCTGTCGTAATCCCTTCCTATGAATACCAATTGGTTCAT
>JAIKWA010000010.1 GCA_024685135.1 Saccharofermentans sp. | reverse complement strand
GAGAGCGGCGTGCATCCGGCAAACATCGAGTATGTTAAGCTCGTAAGGAAGTTCTGCTCCGAGAAGAATATCCTCCTCATAATCGATGAGGTACAGACAGGTATCGGCAGGACAGGAACCCTCTTCTGCTACGAGCAGTACGGTATCAACCCTGATATCGTTACACTCGCAAAGGGTCTTGCAGGCGGCGTCCCGATCGGTGCGATGCTCTGCACCAATGAAGCAGCTACAGGCTTCAAGGTAGGAGACCACGGCTCCACATTCGGCGGCAACCCCTTAGCTTGCGCAGCAGCACTCGCAGTACTCGATACGATACAGACAGACGATATCCTCGTCAATGTAAATGAAGTGAGCGATTTCCTTGTAACCAAGCTCCTCGCTCTCGCAGGCAAGTATCCCTGCATCAAGGAAGTAAGAGGCAAGGGACTGCTCTTAGGCATCGAGTTCGATCACATGATCTCTGCAAGCCAGATGAGGCTCGAACTCTTTACAAAGGGGTTCCTCGTAAGCTCGATCGGCACAACGACGATAAGGATCGCTCCCCCGCTCATCATAAAGAAGAGCGAAGCCAATACCTTCATAAAGGCATTAGACCAGATCCTCAAGAATACTGTTCCTTCAAAGCCTTCTATCACAAACCTGTTCAAGGCAAAGGAAGAAAAGACCACTATCGCTCCGGCAAATGATGAGACTCAAGGAGATAAAGCATGAAACATTATATTGATTTCCACGAAGACGTAGGCATTGAAGAATTAGATTATCTTCTTGATATCGCAGCTGATATGAAGGCCAAGACAAAGGCCGGCATCGAGCACCACTATCTCAAGGGCAAGTCTCTTGCGATGATATTCACCAAGTCTTCAACAAGGACAAGAGTATCCTTCGAAGTAGGCATGTATCAGTTAGGCGGACAGGCTCTCTTTCTCAGCAACAACGATATCCAGATCGGCAGAGGCGAGACTGTTCACGACACGGCAAAGGTATTGTCCGGAATGGTTGACGGTATCATGATCAGGACCTTCAAGCATCAGGACGTAGTAGATCTTGCAAAGTACGGTTCGATCCCGGTGATCAACGGTCTTACAGACGATCAGCACCCTACACAGATGCTCGCAGACCTCCTTACCATCAAGGAGCACAAGGGCACTCTCAAGGGTCTTAAGCTCGCATATATAGGCGACGGCAACAACGTTGCCAATTCCCTGCTCCAGGCTTGCGCAAAGGCAGGTATGGATATAGCAGTTGCATCCCCTGCAGATTACACATGCCCTGATAAATATGTAAACCAGGCAAAGGAAGATGCCAAGATCACAGGCTCTAAGATCCTCATGACAACAGATCCCTTCGAAGCTGCTCAGGACGCAGATGTTCTTTATGCTGACACATGGACATCCATGGGTCAGGAGGAAGAGAAGGCAAAGAGAGTAGAGATCTTCAAGAACTATCAGATCAACTCAAAGGTTATGGGCGTAGCTCATAAGGATGCGATCTTCCTCCACTGCCTCCCCGCTTACCGCGGCTATGAGGTAACCGAAGATATCATCGACGGACCTCAGAGCGTTGTTTTCGATGAGGCTGAGAACAGACTCCACGCTCACAAGGCGATCCTCGTAAACTGCTTCCTTAATTCCTGATGCAGTACCAATACCGCATTGCCGATGCAAGTGACGCTCCGGCACTCTCGAAGCTGCTTCGGAGTGCCATGCTGACTTATTGTGCAAATTCGGGGATCTCAGCTGCCCTGCTCGAGGCGATGACCGAGAGCATCGAGGCCATAGAAGACAGGGTTACCCATAACACCTGCATGTGTTTCTTCAGCGGCGATGAGGCCGTTGCAACCATCACCGTGTCTACTATAGATACCCCGCAAAAGCTCAGTTTCTCAAGGAAGACTCACAGCTACCTGTCAAGGATGAACAAGGTCGGTTATATATCCCGCTTTGCCGTCAAGGAGGGCCTGAGACAATCGGGGCTCGGTGTGCAGCTCATGGAAATGGCTTTGGATCTTGCAAGGGAGAGAGGCTGCGCGGCAGTTCTGCTGCATTCCTGCGCATCCAACAGACCCATGGTGGATTTCTATTCCAACAGAGGCTTTAGGCTTATAGATGTCGAGGATTCACGAGGCTACGACAGAGGTCTCTTCTCATATAGTTTCAGTGACGATAAGCATCCACTTTGATCCGTCCGGATCTTCCTTGAGCTTATCTGCACAAGACTTAGCCGACTCCTTATCGGGGAACATGGCAAATACGGCTGAGCCTGAACCTGTCATCGCTGTATAGGCTGCCCCGTTATCCTTAAACCTTTGGATTATCGTTGCTATCTCGGGTACGCATTCAATGCCCGGAGCCTGAAGATCGTTTATAAGAAGGTCCTCATTTGCTGCTATAAACGGGAGAACATCTTCACCCTTACCTATCCTGGAATCAAGCTCGTTTACGAATCCTGCGTATGCTCCTTCATCAAAGTCCGGCAAGGGATTACTGTCGATCATCTTGAAGCAAAGGGGTGTAGATACGCCGCCCTTGGGCTTTGCTATTACAAGGGGAAGTCCTTCCAAATGGTTTAAGGGAGTGATCTGCTCGCCTACCATCTCGCAAAGACATGTACCTCCATAGAGGAAGAAAGGTACATCGGCACCAACATTTACGGCTATTCCGGCAAGTTCTTCTTCGGTAAAGGGAGAGTCGAAATGCTCCTGCATGACCACGAGGACTGCTGCAGCATCGGAACTGCCGCCGCCCATACCTGATTCGGAAGGTATATTCTTGGTAAGATCGATCCTTATGTGGGGAGATGTAAAACTGTTGCCTTCGCTTAGGGTCTTCTTCTTGAGTTTGGATAAGAATCTGTCCGCTGCCTTATAGCAGAGATTGTGTTCGGGCTCGATATCTGCTCTGCCGGGACATACGACTTCAATACCCGAAGTTCCTTCACCTATAGTTATCTTGAGATCGTCGCTGATGCCTATCTCCTGCATTATCGAATACAGCTTGTGATAACCATTGGGAAGCCTTCCTGTTACACGCAGGAAGAGATTGATCTTTGCATTCGCCGTGATCTCGTATACCTCAGTCGACATATGTCCCCCATAAAAAACCGGCAGCGGCATAATCCCACTCCCGGTCTGCAGTTCGTCTTGATCGAATTCGGAAAAGAATCAGCCTGCTACTGTCTGAGAAGACTTCTCAGAAACCTCGGGCATTATGCCAACTCTTACTGTTCTTGTAAGAACATCGACATAGCTGAAAGAAACGATAGACTTCTTACCAGCTTCGTTCTCGCAAAGAAGAGTGAATACATTAGGATAGCAGTTCTCAACTGTCCCGATATATGTGATGATCCTCTTGCGTCCGCCGTTTGTCTTACAAATGATCCTCTTCCCCAAAAGCTCTTCGAACTTGCTGCGGCACATTGCCAGGTCTGAGCTGATAATCATGTGTTACATTCCCCCGATCCGGAATTGTTAAAATACCGCCTAACTGTAACATTTACTTGATAACTTGTCAATAAAAAACACAATATGTTGTGGATTTTTGTTATCTCTGCTACAAAATATAGTGTTCAATTGAGCATAATGAACCTTTCACTCATTCGTGAGATTGAAATGAACCTGATTTCTCGCTACAATCGTTAGGTATTAATATTAATGAGGTTATTTTATGTTAAGTGATATTGAAATTGCTCAGCAGGCCAGGCTCAGACCCATAACAGAGATCGCCGGCAAGCTGGGACTTAAAGAGGACGATATAGATCAATACGGCAAGTACAAGGCCAAGGTTCCGCTCAAGGTAATACAGGACGCTCCCTCAAACCCTGACGCAAGGCTCATACTGGTAACAGCCATGAACCCTACTCCGGCAGGCGAAGGTAAGACCACGATAAGCATCGGCCTTGCTCAGGCATTGGCGCTTAAAGATAAGAAAGTCTGCCTTGCCTTAAGAGAACCTTCTCTCGGACCGGTCTTCGGCGTCAAGGGCGGAGCTTGCGGAGGCGGATATTCGCAGGTACTCCCCATGGAAGACATCAACCTGCACTTCACGGGCGACCTCCACGCTATAACAGCAGCAAACAATCTCCTTGCAGCCATGCTCGACAACCACCTCTATCAGGGCAACGAGCTCGATATCGATCCTGACAGAGTCCTCTGGAAGAGATGTCTCGACATGAACGACCGTTGCTTAAGGCAGATAACCGTAGGCGTCGGCGGCGGCACAAAGGGAGTCACAAGAGCTGATTCCTTCAACATAACCGCAGCCTCCGAGATAATGGCTATCGTTTGCCTTGCGACCGGTATGGAGGACTTAAAGGACAAGCTCTCCAATATCGCCGTCGCATATTCAAGAAGCGGCAGGCTCGTTAAGGCAGGTGAGCTCGGCGCAACAGGCGCTCTTGCCACCCTTTTAAAAGACACCTTGTCCCCTAACCTCGTACAGACCATAGAAGGCGTTCCCGCTTTTGTTCACGGCGGTCCCTTCGCGAATATATCACACGGCTGCAACACCATAAGTGCGACCAAGGCCGCAATGAAGTTTGCAGACATAACAGTTACGGAGGCAGGCTTCGGTGCCGATCTCGGCGCTGAGAAGTTCTTGGACATCAAGTGCCGCAAGGCAGGTCTGTGGCCTTCGGCATGCGTAATCGTATCTACTGTAAGATCTCTCAAGTACAATGCGGGCATCCCCAGGGATAAGCTCGGCGAGCCCGACAGCTCTGCAGTAAGGACAGGCTTTGCAAACCTTGCAAAGCATATAGAGAACATAAAGTCCTACGGCATTCCCGCCGTAGTTGCCGCAAACAGATTCCTCACCGATACCGAAGAAGAACTGAAGGTAATGGAAGAGGAGTGCGCTAAGCTCGGTGCGGCTTTTGCCCCTGCAAGTATCTTCGCTGAGGGCGGCAAGGGCGGACTTGAACTCGCAGACAAGGTGCTCGGCATAATGGAGGATACCAAACCTTCTTTTGCATACGAGCTTACAGATTCCTTCGAGGAGAAGATAAACAAGGTCGCAAGCAAGATCTATGGAGCCGGAAGCGTTAATATACTTCCCGAAGCCAAGGAGAAGATCGACGCGTTCACAAGTCAGGGCTACTCGGATCTTCCCATCTGCATAGCAAAGACACAGTATTCCTTATCTGACGACCCTAAGGCATTGGGCCGCCCCGAGGGTTTCACCCTCACGGTAAGAGACGTTTATCTGTCATCGGGCGCGGGATATCTCGTTGTCCTCACAGGAAGCATAGTAACAATGCCGGGACTTCCCCCGCACCCTGCGGCTATGGATATCGATATCGATCCTGCCGGAGAGATAACGGGTCTTTTCTAAATGAGAAAACGCCCGAACCCTACATTCCTTCAGAAAGCAGAAGGCCTAAAGAACACCAGGCGCAAGCGCACCCTGATCATCATCACGTCGGTGCTTTTCGTCGTTCTTATCGTGGTCTTTATATCTTCTGTTGCGAATATGCAGGACAGATACAGGGCAAGCTATCCCGAGCTCGTAGGAGCGGCATCTTCAACCACCACGTCCTGGGATCGCTATACGAGAGCTACAAGAGCGTCCACTACGGTAACCACCACGGAAGAGACAACGACGGAGACTACTCCCCTTGCCCCCGTGATCGTTACCACACAGACTGAAACCGAGACAGAGGCTACGAGCCAAACGAGCCAGAACAATTCGCCGGACGTATTTGTCGAGGCTGAAGACTTCCACTTTGCCACCTCTTATCCGCACAGAGTGGTCACCTATCAGGAAAGACAAGTCCTTCTGGACCAGCTCAAAGAGAAGGTCGTATCCTTCCAAAGAGAGAACGCCGATATGCGTATCTGCTACGAGATCATCTGCCTCGGTTCCGGCGAGACCATTGGCGTAGATGAGCTCGATCCCATAATACCTTCAGGTTGCTGGGCTCTCCCCGTCGAGCTTGTTGCAGCAGACAGAGCGGCAGCAGGAAGGCTCTCAATGTCCAAGATACTCACCTATAACGGTACAAACGGAGCAAACGGTCCCTCTTATATAGGTTCAACATATTCCGAAGGCAAGCAGTTCTACTTAAGGACCATAATGAGATATGCAATAGCCTTAAACGACACCATAGCCTTCAACTATCTGGCAGAAAGTCTCGGCGGCATGGATTCGCTCGTATCTGACATAAATGAGATCTCAGGCTACATCTCATATAACGACAACAAGATATATAAGGATTACAGGGGACTTGAGTTTTCGAGCACGGGCATGAGCTCCTGCTACGATTTTGCGAATTTCCTCGAATATCTCTACAGCGGATATACCAACCACCCTGAGGTATACCAGGGAATAATAAACGACATGTCCGTATCCGAGACCTCTTCTCCTATAAAGGAAGCCTTCGGCGAGGAAGCGGATGTCCTCCACCTCTTAGGCAGGAATACCGGCCAGAACGCATATATGGATATAGCCATAATAGATTGCGAGGAGCCGATAGCGCTCGTAATATACTGCGAAGCCTCAACTCCGGACAGTGCGGGCAGCGCCATCTACACCCTGGCAAGCTATACATACGACTTTGTCCATGCCTGCCACTATAAGTGATACTTTTGCAATAGAAGATGACAGTATTTATGGTATAATCTATTCGGTTCGTCCCATCTGATCTGCAGTCGGTTCGGGTCCCGTGCAACGGGGCGCCGTGAACCCTGTCAGGTCCGGAAGGAAGCAGCAGTAAGCGGAATGCACCGTGTGCCGCGGGGTAAGCCTGGCCGACTGTAGTTTAGATGGGATGAGCTTTTTATTTTAAGGGGATGTCGCTATGGACGAACATGTTGCACTTTACAGGAAGTACAGACCGCAGACCTTCGACGATATCGTTGGTCAGAAGGCTCCGGTTACAACATTAAGACAGACGGTCATAGAGGACAGGATCGGTCACGCATACCTGTTCTGCGGACAGCACGGCTCGGGCAAGACCACTATCGCAAAGGTCTTCTCAAGAGCAGTCAACTGCGAGCATCCCGTAAACGGCAATCCCTGTAACGAATGTCCTACCTGCAAGGGTATCCTTAACGGTTCCATCTTAGATGTCATCGAGATGGATGCCGCTTCCAACAACAGCGTAGAGAACATAAGACAGATAGTAAACGAAGTATCGTTTGCTCCCTCCGCAACCAAATATAAAGTCTATATAATCGACGAGGTCCATATGCTCTCGACCTCGGCTTTCAATGCCCTGCTCAAGACTTTGGAAGAGCCTCCGAAGCACGTCATCTTCCTGTTTGCCACAACCGAAGTCCACAAGATCCCTGCGACCATCCTCTCAAGATGCCAGAGATACGACTTCAAGCGTATTCCCGAAGAGCTTATAAGCTCAAGGCTCAGATATGTCGCAGACAAGGAAGGCATCGACATCACGGGCGATGCGATAAAGCTCATCACAGCTCAGTCAGACGGCGCTTTAAGAGACGCTCTTACCCTCCTTGATACGATGCAGACCGTGCAGGGTGCAAATAAGCGCCGCATAACGGATACTGATGTCGAGCAGGCAACGGGAACCGTGGATAACCAGTTCCTCTTCAAGACAGCAAACGCTCTGATCGACGGCAGCTTCGAGGAGCTCATCGACCTTTGTGCCGAGATCCGCGAGAGCGGCAGAGACTATACCAAGATCACATTGGAGATCGCCCACTACTTCAGGGATCTCCTCGTTATAAGAGTTAAGGCAGATCCGCTCATGCACCTGCCCTACACCGTGGATACCATCAAGCAGATGTATCTTACGGCAAACAAAGTAAACGCAGAGACCCTGGTCGGAATGATATCCTTCCTGTCCAAGTCCGTAACGGATTTCAAGGTATCCCCTGATATCCCTACAAGCTTCGAGCTCATGATGCTCCGCCTCTGCGGAAGGAAATCTCAGCTCGAGGTATCCCCTCTCGTAATCCCTGACTTTGAGAAGCTTCAGGCTCAGGCCGCTTCCGGTGAGATGCACCTTGCAGGCACCAAGGAAGCAGAAGTTTCAAAGGTTGAGAAGGAAGAGAAGTCAATAGAAAGATCAGAAACTGAATCTGAAGAACCTTCAGAGCCTGAAGAAGAGATATCTCTTATCGCTCCCGAAGTAGATGAGGATGAGGAAGAGGAGGAAGCTGAGGAATTACCTCACAGATCTCCTTTTGATAAGTTGCCTTTCCCCAAGGATGAACCTGAGGAAGAGCAGTCATTCTTCTCTGCTTTGGCAGAAGAGACAGAGTCTGAGCCTGCTCCTGTATTCTTCACTGCGCCCGCGCCGGAACCTAAGAAGAGCAGCATCTTATCGGGACTGTCTGATTCGTTCTTAGACGATCTGATGGCTGAGGCTGATAAGAAGGAAGTTGCAGAATCAGAATCAGAGCCTGAGTCTGACCCTGAGCCTGAGCACCTGTCCCAGATCGCGACACAGCTCGATAAGAACCCTCTTATCGTAGACGGTTCGGCAACAGGAAGCGTCAGGACTCCCGTTATAGATCCCGCAGTTGCAGGAGGCCCTTCAAGATGGGAGACATTCTTATCCGAGCAGAAGGAATCCTTCCCGGTGGTATGTGACCAGCTCGGCGCATCTACCCTGAAGGAGATAGACGATTCTTCTTATATCGTATTCGAGGATACGGACGAGACTATAGTAAATAATCTCAAGCGTGCCGAGACGTTCAGGAGATTCGGCAAGATATGCAAGGAAGCATTCTCTTCCGCGCATCTGTTTATATGCACAGACAGCCAGTACCGACAGGCACTCAAGAAGCATGAGGAAGAGATGGCAGACAGGCGCGCTCAGGAGCTTATAGACATAGCAAAGGCCAAGGGCATTAATACTACAGTGCACTTTGGCGACGAAGATTGATATAATTTAGCGACAATAAATATAATCGGAGGATTTAACTTATGGCAAAAGGTGGTTTCCGCGGTATGCCCGGCGGCAATATGGGTAATCTCATGGCACAGGCACAGAGAATGCAGAAGCAGATCGAGATCGCACAGGCTGAGATCAGGGAGATGCGCATTACAGGTACTGCAGGCGGAGAGATGGTTAAGGTTTCCTTAGGTGGTGACCATAAGCTCTATAACGTCGAGATCAACAAGGACGTTATCGATCCCGAGGATGCAGAAGGTCTCGCAGAGCTCATCATGGCAGCAGTTAATCAGGCTGCAGATACTCTTGAGAAGGAATCCTCCGAGCGTATGAACGCTATCACCGGTGGAGTTAAGATGCCCTTCTGATATGGCAAGATACTCTCCGTCGATACAGCAATTGATAGCAGAGCTGTCAGCTTTGCCCGGTGTCGGTAAGAAATCCGCACAACGTATGGCCTTCCACATCCTCGCAATGGAAGATGAGAAGGCCAATTCTCTTGTGGATTCCATAACGACTGCCAGGAAGCTCGTTAAGAGATGTTCTGTTTGCCAGAACTTAACTGACAGCGATCCCTGCTCCATATGCTCGGATGTTATGCGCGACAAGACAACTGTCATGGTCGTCGAATCTCCGCGCGATGTATCGACTTTTGAGAGAATGCACGAATACAAGGGCCTCTACCATGTGCTCCATGGCGTTTTCGATCCGCTCAAGCGCAAGAGCCTGAGCGATACGACCATAGCGCAGCTCTTAGAGAGGCTCTCATCTCACCCGGAGATAAAGGAAGTCATTGTGGCGACGAACCAGACGGCAGAAGGCAATGCGACTGCCCTGTATCTCGCCCGGTTGATCTCCCCTTCGGGAATAAAGGTAACACGTCTTGCTTCCGGCCTTCCCATGGGTTCGGACATAGAATATGCAGACGACCTTACTCTCGCAAGCGCACTTCGCGGCAGGATCGATCTGGACGGAGAGTAAGATATGAGACTCGATAAATTTCTTAAGCTTTCCAGAGTGATCAAGAGACGCACCGTTGCAAACGATGTCTGCTCTCAGGGCAGAGTATCCGTCAACGGCAGAGAGGCAAAGCCCTCCGTAAAGCTCAAGACAGGCGATGTCGTTACCATCCTTTTCGGTAATGGTCAGGTAAGCTTCAGAGTGCTTGCCCTTCCCGAGTCGCCCCGCAAAGAAGAAGCTTCTTCCATGTACGAGATCTTAGAAGACAGCGAGGAAGTGAACTGATATGCCGGGCAAGATAAAGAAACTGTTTAGATTTCCGGACGTGATCCTTATCCCCTTCATTATCTGTGCTTTCCTTGTGGCGTACGGCATAGTCCATATGCCCATGAGGACCAGGAATAACCCTTCTGTTGTAAGCAGGTCTGAAGTAAAGGCCGGCACGGACGATTACAAATATGAGATCGAGGAAGATCGCGATTTTGAGAATTACAGAATGCTCAAGGGCTATTTTGTAATACCCGGAAGAACATACCGATTCTATAACTTCGGTCTCGGGAAGACGATAGACGGCGTCTATAACAAGATGTATCTTGCGGTAACAGACGGCGGTGAAGTAGTCCTTCTCCCCACTGTCGTCTATTACAGAAGCGATGTTTCCAGAGAGATAAACGACGGTACCGATTACTACTTCTGCGGCTTCGAGGCACATATCCCGGCTGAATATAAACAGCTTGCGCAGGATCAGCTGTACATGGTATACATGGACCCTTACGACAATATGGAGCTTTATGAGATAGATGTGGATAATGAAGTATCTTAATAAATACAAATATTGGATAATGCTGTTTCTCGTGTTCCTGGTGATCAACTTCACGATCGGGGACATGATGGACGATGCCACAAATATCGAAGCCATGGATCACTTCGGGGGATTCTTCAAGTGGCTCTATGCGAACGCAACCATGTGGAGCGGAAGGCTCGTGCCGGCAGCTATCTTCGAGCTACTCTTACAGCTCCCGTCCCAGGTATTTGCAGTCCTTAACACGCTGTTCTGCCTGCTCCTTATCTATTCGGCAAACAAGACATTCTGCGGAAGCGAGCTAAACAACTCTTATATCCCCCTGATAGAGGGCATATTAATTCTTGTGCTCCTGCCTGCTGATGTTTGCAAATATGCACTTTGGTGGAAGAGCGCGAGCATCTTCTATCTCTGGGGCACGGCAATGTCTATGCTCATGCTCTACCCGTTCGTTGCCGAGGCAAAAGGCACCAAGGTCAAGCCCTCCGAATGGGTACTCTGCGGACTCGGGATATTCTATGCCACGAGCTTTGAACAGATCGCTGCCTTCGACATGGTCTTTGCCATATTTATGGCCCTCTGGAACAAGATCGTCCTGAAGCGCAAAGGATTTGTAACTCCGGTTATCGCACTTCTCATATCCGCGCTGTCCATCGCCTTCCTCAAGATGCCGGGCAACTCCATCAGGACAATGTCCGAGACCATCTTGCACCTTCCTCACTTCGGTATGTTTACGACCGACCAGAAGGTCTTACTCGGCAGCATCTACACCCTCGATATGTACACTCTTAACATTCCGGGCGTAATGCTCGGTATAGCAGGCATCACCTGCTACCTTATCTGCAAGTCCAAGTCTCAGATCTACGTAAAGATCGTATCTTGCATCGTGGCACTCTACTACCTAGGAGCATTTATAGAGAGTTACATTTGCACCAAGACCAGCCATATAAAGCAGATCTGGCTCTTAGACGAGCTCTACAATTACTTTAACTTCGACAGCCCGACATTCTTCTACGACAAGGCCCTGCAATGGCACGTTATAATTGCGCTTGCCATGTTTGCAATATTGGGATTTCTTATATTCCTGGCACTGTCAAGCGAGAAGCGACTTGCAGTGGAGATCCCCCTGCTCTTCTTCGGCGGTGCGGGCTGCACGCTTATAATCGGCTTCTCACCCACGATCTACGGAAGCGGTGACAGGGTTAAGTTTATAGGCATCATATTCACCATATTTGTATTCTTTACACTCATAAAGGAATTCATCCGCAGGTCTAAGTTACATTTGGTTTACGATTGACCCCGCTTTATTGTCTTGCCCCCTCCCTTGTGCGATATTTTATTTATCGAAAACTTTGAGAGGAGATACGATGCGCAAGGTAAAGCACAGAACACACGGAATATCCTTCCTTAAGACAATGCTCTATATCAGCTTTGTCGTTTTGCTCATTATGTGCATTACCAAATACTCGAACATCATGCAGCAGCGTCAGCGCCTTCTGGCAGAGAACGCTTCTCTTATCGCCCAGTCCGAGTCTTTGAGCGACAGGCTCAATCAGATAAAGGCTCAGGAAGAATTCGGCGGAGACGATGCATATATCGAGAGCATAGCAAGATCTCAGCTCGATATGGTTTACCCGGGAGAGGTAATCTTCAGGGTCAATGGAGACTAAATGTCCTCCGGACTTAATTTGCTGTTGAACAAAGGCCGCGATCTGAGATCACGGCCTTTGTTCACTATTGGATCATTCTTATCTGAAATCTGTCGAACCTGACACTCTCCGTATATTGCTCCTTGAAGAAGATGGTCTGATAGAAGGCTGCAAACTCCCTCGTATTCTTCTTCATCCACATGGGGACCGGGACATCGAGCTCGCGGCAGAGGATGATCAGAGCTTCTTCAAGCTGCTTCGAAAAGCTGCCGTCTCTGTCGGGCATTACGACCTCCTTCATCTCGGTCATACGGTTGCCCACAAACAGTTTGCCCTCGAGTTTCATAGCTTGCCTCACTTCCCTGATCGTTTGCCACTATTTTGCCCTTTTTGAAGCTTAAAGTAAACCGTAGGCGTGTTATTATATGGTTGTTCTAAGTAATTGTTCCTTACTTCATAACACCCTCCTTAAGACACTGACACCCCCTCGTCAGTGTCTTCTTTTTTTGCTGATACTTAACAAATCCTTTCTTTTTGTCCGGTGTTTGTCGATTTGTATAAAGAGAAGTTTTAAATCTTTGTAAATACCATTGGTTTACACAAAAATATTATTGAATAGTAAAATAATAGTTGTAAAATAAAATGTATTAAAAAGCGTTAGATTTTTCGGCGCTGCAAACCAGGAGGTCGATATTATGAAAAAGTGTCCGGATTGTGGTATGGTCATTGCCAATCAGGCGATCAGATGCCCTAAGTGTAAGTACACATTCACAGCTGAAGATGGTGGAAATGATGCAGGTGAGACAGCCGTAACTCCTCAGGCAGCAGCAGTTTCAGCAGCAGCTACAGGTAAGAATGAGAATGCAGGCATCATGCCTATGATCAATGTTAACAAGGATAATGTTGATGTTCTCTACGGTCAGCTCAAGGCAGCTATCGTCAGAAGGAAGACAGAGTTCGACCACTTCATCGACTTCCTTGAGAACAGAACATCCTGGCTTACAGCTCCCGCTGATACAAAGGGACCTCTCGCATGCGAGAAGGGCCTGCTCATCAGAGGCGTATCCGTTGCAAAGCAGCTTCTGAGGATCAAGGATACCATCATGCCGCAGTGCGACGAAGAGACAGCTATCATCATCGCTCTCTTCCACGAAGTTGGTAAGGTCGGCGTTGAGGGCAAGCCTTTGTTCATCCAGGAAGAGACTAATTCAGCTGCTTCTTCAAGCTCAGCTCTCGGATTGTCATTCAGCAGCAGACTTTCTACAACATCAAGCTCTGCTCCCGCTTATACGATCAACAAGAAGCTCGTACACATGAGCGTAGGCGTAAGATCACTCTTCCTCGTATCTCAGTACATGCTCCTTACAGACGACGAAGCTCAGGCTATCAGCTATGCTTCTGATACAGAGCTCCTCGATGGCGATCTCAGCCCTTATACATTGCTCCTTTCTACAGCTCTTCAGATGCAGAAGGCAATCTATGAGAACCCTGACGTTGTATCCAGCTACAGCTTCACGGTTATCGACCCTAAGTAATAAATTTTCATTTTTACTCCATTTCTTTTCCCTGCCTGTTGCTTTGCTGCAGGCAGGGTTTCTTAATTAATGAGGCTTATGAACTACAGTAACGACAGATTGGGCGCTGCCCTTAAGATGTATCTCGGAACAGACCCATTGCCTATGCATATGCCGGGTCACAAGCGCAATACCGACGTCATATCCAAAGCTTTCAGCGAGGATATTACAGAGATATCGGGCTTTGACAACCTGCATGCTCCAACGGGACTTCTAAGGGATATGGAGATCGCTCTGGCTGAGCTCTGGGATTACGATAAGGCTTATATCTCAGTCGGGGGAGCGACAGCGATGCTCCTTACTGCGATAGCAGCAGTAAGTGCGGCAAATCCCGGCGGGCATGCTCTCGTTGCCATGAACTGCCACCTTGCGGTATGGCATGCATTTGAGCTTACCAAGACACCCGTAGTGCCGCTTATGCCTGTTCAGGATCCCGCGCTTCCCTTTGCGGGCAATATATCCGCATATGAAGTAGAGCGTATCTTAATGCGCAACCCTCAGATCAAGATGGTGGTGATCACCTCCCCTACCTACGAAGGCGTTCAGTCGGACTGCAAGGCCATCGCAGAGGTCGCAAGAAGGTACGATGCCGTTCTTATCACAGACTGCGCTCACGGGGCTCATCTGGGCCTCGGCGACAGTTTCTGGGGAGACGATCAGACGGGGGATATCGTGATAAAAAGCCTGCATAAGACTCTCAATGCCCCGACGCAGACAGCCGTTATGCTTACCTCGGAAGATCTCAATATAAAAGAAGACTTAATAAGGCACTATATCGACATCTTCGAGACGAGCTCACCTTCCTATGTCCTTCTCAAGGGCGTATCGCGCATGATCGCTGACATCAATTCCCAAAAGGACCTTTTCGAGCCATGGAAAAGAGGCGTGGCCTATGCTGAGACTGAGCTTAATTCCCTTAAGCACTTCAGGTTCTGGAGAGCACCTATCTGCGAGAGATCCAAGCTCGTAATATTAGGCGACGGGATAAGGCTTGCAGAGCAATTAAGAGCCGACTTCAACATCGAGGTCGAGGCAGCCTTCACGACGCACATAATCGCGATGACGGGCGTAGGCGATAACGAGGAGAGTCTTGCAAGATTCGTTACCGCCATGAAGAAGACAGATGAATTAGGCGACTACGACCTCCCCGAGATCAAGGTGACTCCAAGGCCCAGGCCGCACCTTATAGAAGACCTCGGGACCGCAGCTGCAAGAGCGCTTACCTTAGAGCCTTCCGCCTTAGAGGAGTCCTGCGGCAAGATATCGGGCGAGTACCTGTTCTGCTATCCGCCGGGAGTACCGCTCCTCATCCCCGGAGAACTCATCACCTCCGAGACCTTGGATTACATTAATTCGGCAGCGGCGGTGATAAAGCGCGGAAGCGATGTTTATGACGGCACTCTTAGGGTCTTACCTTGACTATCAAGTGTCTTCAAAGTATAATTCACATATCATTTTTAAGGAGGGATTCATAGATGACACGTATCGTTACTATCGAGACCCGCGACCTGGACAAATCAGCTAAAGAAGGCGGATGCGGCGAGTGCCAGACATCTTGCCAGTCAGCTTGCAAGACATCCTGCGGCGTAGCTAACCAGGAATGCGAGCAGCTTTCAAAATAATCATTTAGTTTTTGAGAGATTGAAGGTCTCATTTATGAGACCTTTTTTTATGAATACATGAGTGGAGCATTTTATGATACATCGCTACCAATTTGACGGACTTAACATAGTAATAGACGTATTCTCAGGATCTATCCACATGACCGATCCCGTTGCATACGACATGATCGGCTGGTACGAAGACCTTCCCGAGGAGGAGGTCATCTCCAAGGCAATCTCCGTGCACGGCATCACAAGAGAAGATGCCGACGAGTGCATGGCAGATATCAAGACGCTTAAGGATGCCGGCAAACTCTATGTTCCCGACAAATATGAGCAGATCGCTCACGACTTCCGCAAGAAGAGCTTCAAGCTCAAGGCTTTGTGCCTTCACGTAGCGCACACCTGCAATCTCAATTGCTCCTACTGCTTCGCAAGCCAGGGTAAATACCACGGCGACCGCGCGATAATGAGCTTTGAAGTCGGCAAGAGAGCGATAGACTTCCTCATAGAGAATTCCGGATACCACAGAAATCTCGACATCGACTTCTTCGGCGGAGAGCCCTTAATGAACTGGGACGTAGTAAAGCAGCTCGTTAAATACGGCAGAGAGCAGGAGAAGATACACAATAAGAATATCCGCTATACCCTTACGACAAACGGCGTCCTCTTAGACGACGAGGTAACCGAGTTCTGCAACAAGGAGATGCATAACGTTGTATTGTCCTTAGACGGCCGTAAGGAAGTAAACGACAGGTTCAGAGTAGACTATGCGGGCAAGGGCTCCTACGATAAGATCGTGCCCAATTTCCAGAGGTTTGTAGCAAAGCGCGGCAATAAGAGCCACTATATGCGCGGAACCTTCACTCACTACAATACTGATTTCTTAAACGACATCAGGCATATGTTGGACTTAGGCTTTACCGAGCTGTCGATGGAGCCTGTAGTAACGGACCCTTCCTCACCTTCTGCTCTCACGGAGGAAGATCTCCCCGTTATCTTCGAGCAGTACGAAGAGCTTGCAAGGCTCATGGTAAGCCGCTATAACGAGGGCAGGCCCTTCACCTTCTACCACTATATGTTGGATCTTACATGCGGTCCCTGCATCTATAAGAGGGTCGCAGGCTGCGGCTCGGGTACGGAGTATCTGGCAGTTACCCCCTGGGGTGACCTCTACCCCTGCCACCAGTTCGTAGGCGACGAGGCATATAAGTTAGGTGATATCTATAAGGGGATCGAGAATCCCGAGCTTCAGAAGAAGTTCGGTTCGTGCAATGCCTACAGCAGACCTGAATGCAAGGATTGCTGGGCAAAGCTCTTCTGCTCCGGCGGATGCGCTGCCAATTCCTACCACGCAACAGGCGATATAAACGGTGTATACGATTACGGCTGCAAGGTCTTCAAGAAGAGGATCGAGTGTGCCATCGCAGTAAAGCTCCTCACATCAGGAATAGATGCACCCGGGAAGGAATAAATAATGAAGTATTTTGTAGTATCTGACCTGCACGGTGATTCTTATTGGACAAGAAGAGCTATAGACGCTTTTAATTCTTCAGGTGCAGACAAGATGATCTTGCTTGGAGATATCTTATATCACGGACCGAGGAACGACCTTCCTGCGCACTACGCACCCAAGGAAGTAATAGCGCTTCTTAACCCCCTCGCAGATTCGATCCTTGCCGTAAGAGGCAACTGCGATGCCGAGGTGGATCAGATGGTCCTGGATTTCCCCATAATGTCAGACTACATAGAACTCGTATCAGGCGATACCGCATTCTTTATAACTCACGGCCATGTATACGGCCCCGATAAGCTTCCCAAAGGGATAAAGAACGGTGATGTATTCTTATCCGGCCATACTCATGTTGCGTGTGATGTCGTAAGGGACGGGATTAGGTTCATGAACCCCGGCTCGCCTTCCATTCCAAAGGAGGAGACCAAGCCTTCTTATATACTGATAGAAGACGGCATGGCTTCCCTTATACCCTTCGGTTAAAGTCTTCCGTAAGTCTTATAGGATGCCTTGTAAAAGAGCATTATGAACTTTGCTATGGGCATGGGCCAGAACTTGGCAAACATTATGGTGTCCTCACCTTCCCTCTTGCTGTCTCTTATAAATTCAGCCGAGGTTGCACCCGGATGTACGCGGTAATATACCTGGACCTTATCAAAGTACAGGAATCTTCCGTCGTAATCTGCGAGCTTTAGGAAAGTATCCCAATCGATATTGAACTTGTATCTTGAGGTGAAGAGATTCTCGCCTATCGTGCCCTTGTTATAGGTAACCGTAGGGCAGCAGATGGGATTGCCCATGGACAGGAATCTCCTCTTGATGAACTTGGACTTTGACCAGCTCTTTACCTTGAGAGGAAATCTCAGGAATCTTCTGATCCTTGAATTGATATCCCTCACGGGCTGACCATCCTTATACGCCATATAGTCGGTGAAGTAGAACAGCGGCGGGAGGCCCTGATCCTCGCTCTTATCCGTCAAGAGCTTGAGATTATATGCATAATCCGGAAGATAGACATCATCCTGATGAGCGACAGTGACATACTTGGTGTGCGCGGTATCGTATGCAAAGTTCCAGTCTGCACCGATATCGCTCTTGCCGTCTCTTACGTAGTACTCAAGCCCGTACTTATCCGCTATGCCCTTGATGTAGTCAGAGGGAGTGGATGTACATACGATAACCTTGGTCTTGAGTGTCTGGTCCACAAGGGACTTTACGCACTCTTCAAGATACGGGGAATCCTTATATGCGCACACTGCAAAGGTGTGACCGCGCCATGTATTTATCTTATTATCTTCCATAGGTAAATAGCATACACTTGTTAAGTCTTATCGTCAAAACCTCACTCGAGCTCAAAAGCACCTGTATAGAGCTGGAAATACGTGCCCTTCTCGGCGATAAGCTGGTCGTGTGAACCGCGCTCTATTATCTTGCCCTTGTCTAATACCATAATGACATCGGAGTTCTTGACCGTGGACAAACGGTGAGCGATGACGAATACAGTCCTGCCCTCCATGAGCTTATCCATACCCTTCTGTACGATAGCTTCAGTACGCGTATCGATAGAGGATGTAGCTTCGTCGAGTATCATTACCGGCGGATCACAGACAGCGGCCCTTGCTATCGCAATGAGCTGTCTCTGGCCCTGGGAGAGGTTGGCACCGTTGTTGGTAAGAAGCGTGTTATAGCCTTCGGGGAGACGCTCGATAAAGTCAGCTGCGCCCGCAAGCTTTGCCGCGTCCTTACACTCCTCGTCTGTCGCATCGAGCCTGCCGTAACGGATATTGTCCATAACGGTTCCGGTAAAGAGGTTTGTCTCCTGCAATACGAGACCCAATGACCTTCTAAGGTCTGACTTCTTTATCTTGTTTATGTTGATGCCGTCGTATCTGATCTTACCGTCCTCGATATCGTAGAAGCGGTTTATGAGATTCGTGATAGTCGTCTTGCCTGCACCCGTAGCGCCTACAAAAGCGACCTTCTGCCCCGGATTTGCAAAGACCGATACATCTGTTAAGACCTGCTTGCCCTCAACATACGAGAAGTCTACTTCAGTAAGCCTTACATCGCCCTTAAGCTCAGTATAGGTTATCGTTCCTTCTGCCTTGTGAGGATGCTTCCAAGCCCACTTGCCTGTCTTGTGATCAGCTTCGGTGATCGTACCGTCAGGAGCGATCTCGGCGTTTACAAGAGTAACATAGCCGTCGTCAGCCTCGGGAGCTTCGTCTAAGAGCTCGAAGATCCTCGCCGCACCGGCAGCAGCCATTACGATGGAGTTCATCTGCATCGTAAGCTGGTTCAGGTTGCCCATGAACTGCTTGCTCATATTAAGGAACGGTACCAGTATACTTATCGAAAAGGCTGCGCCCGACAAGGAGAGGTTAGGCACCTTGAAGTAGAGGAGCACACCTCCGACAACAGCGATAAGAACATACATGATGTTACCGATGTTGTTGATTATAGGTCCTAAGATATTTGCGTATGCATTAGCCTTGCTGCTGTCAGATGTAAGGCCCTTGTTGAGTTCTTCGAACTTTTCTATAGCTTCCTTCTCGTGGTTGAAGACCTTAACGACCTTCTGCCCGTTCATAATCTCCTGAACGAAGCCCTCGGTCGAAGCTACTGCCTTCTGCTGTCTTATGAAGTATTTGGCAGAGCCGCCTCCGACCTTGCCTGTTATCACCATCATGGCGATGACGCCCAATACGACAACGAGAGTCATCCAGATGCTGTAGCTGAGCATTATCGCAAATACGCCGACTACGACTATCGTCGCTCTTATAAGCGAAGGGAAAGCCATCGATACGAGCTGTCTTAATGTATCTATATCGTTTGTATAGTGGCTCATGATGTCGCCGTGCTTATGTGTATCGAAATACTTGATAGGCAGGCGCTGCATGCTGTCGAACATCTTGGTCCTCAGATTATGCATAAAGCGCTGTGTCATAAATGCGAGGATCTGGGACTGGAATACGCTGAAGAGGAGCGCTACCACATAGATGCAGATAAGCGGCACGATGAGCTTTACAGCCTCAGGCTTTGCTGCCTCCCAATCGCCTGTGGCGATATGCTTCTCTATGATCTCGATCATTTCCTTCTGGAAGATCGCAGGGAGAAGTGCCGTTACCGAAGATACGATAAAGCAAAGGATGACGACAGGTGCGAGCTTCGGGAAGTATCCGAAGTACATCTTGATGGCACGCTTCATGCAGCCTAACGAGTCTTTGACCTGGGATACGGATGCGACTCCGCGTCTTCTTCTGTTATCACTCATCGTCATTACCTCCCTTCGTCTGTTCTTCGTAGATCTCACGATAGATCTCACTTCTTGCCATGAGCTCGTCGTGAGCACCGGTATCGATGATCTTACCGCCGTCCATGATGACTATCATGTCGCACTCCATAACGGAGGCGATACGCTGAGCGATAATGATCTTCGTAGTCTCGGGGATATATTCCATAAAACCCAAGCGGATCAGGGCATCAGTCCTGGTGTCTACCGCAGAGGTGGAATCGTCCAATATAAGGATCTTGGGCTTCTTAAGAAGGGCTCTTGCGATGCACAGACGCTGCTTCTGACCGCCGGAAACATTGGTTCCGCCCTGCTCTATATAAGTGTCGAGCCCGCTCGGGAAACTGCTTACGAACTCATAAGCCTGAGCAGTCTTGCAAGCCTCTATTATCTCTTCATCAGTTGCATCTTCTTTGCCCCACTTGAGGTTATCTCTTATGGTGCCGGAGAACAGCTCGTTCTTCTGCAATACGACGGCTACGGCATCTCTTAATGTCTTGATGTCATAATCCTTGACATCGACGCCGCCTACAAATACCTGTCCTGCGGTAACATCGTAGAGCCTCGGGATAAGCTGGATAAGTGTGGTCTTGGATGAACCCGTACCGCCCAATATACCTACAGTCATGCCGCTCTTGATCTTAAGGTCTATATCGTAGAGCGCATCCTTCTCGGCCTTGGCAGAATATCTGAACGCAACATCCTTAAACTCTACGCTGCCGTCAGCTACTTCCATAACGGGCTCAGCGGGATTGGTGATCGAGGGCTCCTCGTCTAATACCTCTGCGATACGCTTGATGGATTCTACAGACATAGTGAGCATTACGTAGATCATGGAGATCATCATGAGTGACATGAGGATCTGGATGCCGTATGTCATCATCGCGGAGATCTGTCCGACATCTATGATGTCGCCCTTGCTTCCTATTGCGAGGTGAGCGCCGACATAGAGGACGAATACCGTGTTGAAATAGATGCAAAGCTCCATCAGAGGACCATTGAGTCCTACGATACGCTCAGCCTTGGTAAAGTCGAACATGATATCGCCTGAAGCTTTATTGAACTTGTTTATCTCGTGGTCTTCCTTGGCAAAGCCCTTAACGACACGCATGCCGCGGACATTCTCCTCGACACTCTCATTGAGCTTATCGTATTTCTTGAATACCGCTCTGAAGGCCGGGAGCGCGAGCTTACCGATCATGAGAAGTCCGAATATGAGCACCGGTATTACGACGACGAAGGTCATCGCGAGCGAGCCGCCCATTACGAATGCCATTATTACGGCGAAGATGAACATAAAGGGCGCTCTTATCGCCGTCCTTATGACCATCATATAAGCATTCTGGACATTGTTTATATCTGTAGTCATACGAGTTACGAGAGAGGATGTCGAGAACTTGTCGATATTGCCGAAGGAGAAGCTCTGTATACGTCTGAACATCTCAGACCTTACATTGCCTGCAAGACCGGATGCAGCAGAAGCCGCATACTTGCCTGCCAATGTGCCGAAGAGCAAGGAGAACATAGCGGCTGCTACCATGAGTCCGCCTGTCCTTGCGATATTTGCTATCCGGGCACCTGCCTTGATATCGTTTACCATGTCTGAGGTAATGAACGGTATCAATACTTCAAGGATTACTTCACCGATTATGAATATCAGAGTGAAGATCGTATCCTTCTTATATTCCTTGAGGCATCTTAAAATCTTCTTTATCACTATACCTGTCTCCTTATACAAGACGGGCGGAAAGTTCCCGCCCGTCTCATATTAATTGCTTTATTATTTATAGTCAATCAGACAGGTTTACTTTTTATCGGAACCGTTACCGTTCTTTTTCTTGTTCAGATAGACGGCAAGCAGTGTGAAGAATGCCGCTACCGCAAGGATATCTATTGCGATAAAGACAATAAGGATCACGGGCATCTGATCAGCAGTTCCGCCTTCTACGATCTCTTCAGTCTCATAAAGGCTCTCTTCGGGGATCGCAGAAGATGCATCTGTGCCTTGAGTCTCCTCGGAAGATATAGCAGTCTCGCTTGCCGTGGTCGCTTCAGTTGTCTCACTTGTCTCCGGTATCTCTTCAGCAGCCTCGGTAACATAAGGCTCAGCTGCAGCTAACATGCTGCTCGTGATGCCGTCCTTCCAGGTAAGAGATGCTCTGTTGAAGATAGCATAACCGTCAGAACCCGAACCGTCGTTGAAGATACCGTTATCCCAGTAAAGGCACTTGATACCAGCCTGGCCTGCCCTGTCTACGAGGTAGCTTACATAAAGCTCGATCTGGTCTTCGTTGCACTTGTTCTCGGCACCGAACTCGCCGATTATAACGGGAATGCCTATCCTGTCCCTGAAAGCTGCGATCTGATCTACGCATCCGTCGATCTCGTTTCTGTCGCTGTCTCCGAAATCGTTATGTACAGGTGTCCAGTTAACTGTTGCATTAGTTCCCGTAAAGCCCCATGGGGTGTACGAATGGACTGCGCATATAAGGTGATCTTCGGCGCTGTCCGAGGGAACGACAAAGCTGTCTAATACGGTCTGATTCCATGAGCCTACATAGGTCTGGACTATGAGGTTACGCTCAGCGTTATTGCCGCCGGTGGCTCTTACCGTATCTACGAAGAGCTGGGCATAGCTGTTGACTGCATCGTAAGCATTGTTGCCCGTGGAGGCCTGATCCCATGTTCTGTTGGAATCGATGAGCTCGTTATAGCCCTCGAAGATGAGTCTGTCGTCGTAATCTTTGAAGGTGTTTGCGATATTGGTCCAAAGCGCAGCAAACTTGGTCTTGGTGGATTCATAAACAGAAGTATCTGCAACGAGCCAAGCGACCTTATCGCCTCCGTGCTCACCGCCGTCGTGATGTGTGTTGATTATTACATAAAGACCATCCTCGTATGCGTAATCGACAACCTCCTTGACCCTTGCAAGCCATGCCTCGTCGATATTACCGTTACCGTCTATATGCTGAGCCCAGGTGATCGGGATCCTTATGGTGTTGAAACCCTGCTCTTTGACCGAATCTATCATGGCCTTAGTCGTGGTGACATTGCCCCACGCAGTCTCAAAGGCGTCAGGACTTGTTCCGTTGATCCAGGTCCCGTAAGCATCGAATGTGTTGCCTAAGTTCCAGCCTACATTGATGTGACCGGCAAGATCGGTTGCTGATTCCATCTGCTCATCTGCCATTACAATATTGAACTGCATAAGCACGAGAGCCATAGTAACAATACAGGATATCCATTTAAATGTTCGTCTCATAAGCAATGCCTCCTTAATAATTGTAACACGGCATTAAGTTTTTAAAGTATAATCGAACTTGTAATAATAAAGGAGGGACTTTTATGACATCGGCACAAATCATCATCATGATCGCCATTGTCGTGTATCTCGCTGCGGTAATAATCGTAGGCTTCAGATACTCCAAGACAAATAACGTCGGTGATTTCTACCTTGGCGGAAGAAAACTCGGACCTCTTGTCACGGCAATGAGTGCGGAAGCATCAGACATGAGTTCATGGCTTCTCATGGGACTTCCGGGCGTCGCGTACGCAACAGGACTCTGCGATCCTTTCTGGACAGCTGCAGGCCTGGCAATAGGAACATACTTTAACTGGCTCATCGTAGCAAAGAGACTCAGAGTCTACTCACAGGAGATCGGAGAATTCACTCTCCCGGGCTTCTTCTCAGGAAGATACCACGATAAGAGCAACATCATCAAGCTCATATCGGCTCTTGTAATCGTAGCCTTCTTCGTACCCTACACAGCATCAGGCTTCAAGGGTTGCGGTAAGGTATTCGGAACACTCTTCAATGCTGACTACCATGTCACCATGATAATCAGCGCTATCGTAATCGTCGTATATACAATGCTTGGCGGCTTCCTCGCGGCATCAGTTACGGACTTCATCCAGTCCATCGTAATGTCTATCGCCATCATCACCGTTCTTACATACGGCATCAGCAATGCAGGCGGCTGGGATGCAGTAGTAGATAATGCAAAGAGCCTTGCAGGCTACATCTCTCTTACATCCACTCACGCTTCAGACGGCTCTGCTGCTCCCTACGGTGTCATGACCACCATCTCCATCTTATCCTGGGGCCTCGGATACTTCGGTATGCCTCACGTTCTTCTCAGATTCATGGCCATAGAAGATCACAAGAAGCTCAAGCTCTCAAGAAGGATCGCGAGCATCTGGGTAGTTATCGCAATGAGCGCTGCTATCCTCATCGGTATCGTAGGCTCAGCTCTTACAAAGACCGGCTGGCTTCCTATACTTGACGACCCTGAGACCATCATCGTTCAGATCTCACTTCTCATCAGCAAGCACGGTGCCTTCTTTGCCCTGATCGCAGGCATAATCCTTGCAGGTATCCTCGCAAGTGCAATGTCTACTGCTGACTCACAGCTCCTCGTTGCATCCTCATCTATCTCAGAGGACGTCTTGAAGGGCTTCTTCAAGAAGAATGTATCTGACAAGACAGGCGTTCTTATCGCACGTCTTACGCTTCTCATAATCGGCATAATCGCCGTCATCATCGCCTGGGACCCTGACTCTTCGGTATTCAATATCGTAGGCTTTGCATGGGCAGGCTTCGGTGCGGCATTCGCTCCGGTCATGCTCTTCTCTTTATTCTGGAAGAGAACAACAAAGCAGGGCGTTATCGCAGGTATGCTCACAGGCTCCATCATCGTATTCTGCTGGGACAACCTCTTCGTTAAGCTCGCAATGCAGGGCGGCTTTACGAACGATCCGGTAGCAACCGATCTGTCTAACTTCCTGTCAAGCATCTACGAGCTCTTCCCTGCCTTCGTACTCGCTTCCATCGCTATCTTTGTCGTAAGCCTTATCACCAAGGAACCCGACAAGGAAGTAACCGAGGAATTCGACAAGTGCAAGAAGCTCATAGCTGAGAGCTGATAATAAACAGCTCAAAAGCAAAAGCAAGAAATAAGAGAAGGAGCTGTCTCATTTACTTTTGAGACAGCTCTTTTTTTGGCATGTCGAGAAGTTAACGGTTGTTAATGCTATAATACCTGTGGTATGAGACTCTGCTTTACGGGGGATAGAATATGCGTAGAACTGTCAGATATCCTGCAACTTTAATGGCAACTGTGCTCCTCGCATCGTCTGTATTGGCGACGGGATGCGGCAAAGATAAAGGCCTGGTAGTTCAGGCCGATTCACCCTGGTACGATCTTCGGAAGGTGACCATAGGTGAGCAGTATAAGAATGATGACAGCATTGCTTATTTCAGTATGTACTATATAGGAAGGATCGACGACTTTCTTTTGTTCTCGTCGTTCGGTAACTATAAGGAAAGACAGGATTCGAGTAATTACATTGAAGACCTGTTTGCCAATTCCTTTAATCATATAGATGTGTATGATCTTGATGGAACCCTCGTAAGTTCCATCGACCAGATAGAGTTCCTTCAAGACGAAGAACTCATTGATATGAGCGATGAATATGCGTGCTTTAATTGGGAAACATATATAGAAGACGATAAGCTCGTGTATGAGTATGACGGCATGAGATATCAATTCGATCCCTCTACAGGCGAGCAAATAGGAAACGAACCTGTTACAGACACGGATGTGGAAGGCGAGTCATACGTATCCTATGAGCTGGGAGATTATATAGTAGATATATATATGGGATATGAAGCAGGAAGTTATGTCTTCGATATCAAATCCCCGGACGGCTCCGATACGAGAGCCGATATACAGACAGATGAATTCTCTTATATCGATAATATCCTGTATCTCGGTGAAGGAAAGGCGGTCTTCAATGTAACTGCCGGAGGATATGCACCGGATATCTTTTATTCTCTGGATCTTATGACAGGTCAGATAGAAGAATACGAGGGAGAGAC
>JAIKWA010000135.1 GCA_024685135.1 Saccharofermentans sp. | reverse complement strand
AATTTTGCTATAATTGTTTAGCATGCGCTTAGAAGGCGCTTGTTTTGTTGTGAAAATTACTAAGCAGGGAGGACTGACTATGAAGGTTAGACCATCAGTAAAGCCGATGTGCGAGAAATGTAAGGTCATTCGCCGTAACGGTAAGGTAATGGTCATTTGCTCTGACCCCAAGCATAAGCAGAGACAGGGTTAAGCAATTGACAGGCGTCCTTGCGGATTTAGCCCCGCAATAAGGACTCCCGCGGCATACAGCTCTTTGCCGCAACAAGAAGCAAAAAGACAACAAAAAGAATATAACACGCCATATGTGAAGGCGGCTGCCCTTAGGGGTTCTTTACGAAGGCGGGCTTAATATATTCCTAAAATAAACCATTTTTTTGGAGGTACACCACATGGCTCGTATAGCCGGCGTAGATCTGCCTAATGATAAGAGAGTAGAGATTGCTCTTACTTACATCTATGGCATTGGAAACACAAGCGCTTCCGAGATTATCAACAACACAGGTATCAATCCTGATACACGTGTTAAGGATCTCACAGAAGATGAAGTTGCCAAGATCCGTGATCAGATCGAGAACAACTACAAGGTAGAAGGTGATCTTAAGAGAGAAGTCCAGAGCAACATCAAGCGTCTCACGGACATCGGATGCTTAAGAGGCCGTCGTCACAGAGCAGGACTCCCCGTAAGAGGCCAGCGCACAAAGACAAACGCTCGTACCCGTAAGGGCCCGAAGAGAACTGTCGCAGGCAAGAAGAAGTAAGGGAGGGTAAGCTAATATGGCAAGAGAAACCAGAAGACCCAGAAGGGCTGAACGTAAGAATGTCGTTGAAGGTCAGGCTCATATTCACGCTACTTTCAACAATACAATAGTTACTATTACAGACAAGCAGGGCAACGCAATCTCTTGGGCATCTGCAGGTATGGATGCCAAGGGTTCACGTAAGGGCACAAGCTATGCTGCTCAGGTTGCTTCAGAGAAGGCTGCTAAGGCTGCTGTAGATCACGGCATGAAGACCGTTGACGTTTATGTCAAGGGACCCGGATCCGGCAGAGAGTCCGCAGTAAGAGCTCTTGAGACAGCAGGTCTTAAGGTAACAATGATCAAGGACGTTACACCCGTTCCTCACAACGGTTGCCGTCCTCCTAAGCGCAGAAGAGTTTAATCTTCGGTTTAGGCTATCTTGAATATAGAAAAGAGGATAAAGCAATGGCAAGAGATATGACACCTGTCCTTAAGAAGTGCAGAGCCCTCGGTGTTGAGCCTGCATTCCTGGGTATAGAGAAGAAAAAGTCCAAGAAGAAGGAGTCCATGAGGACCCGTAAGGTTTCCGAGTATGGACAGCAGCTCAAGGAGAAGCAGAAGGCAAAGTTTATTTACGGCGTTCTTGAGAAGCCTTTCAGAAACTATTTCGATAAGGCTCAGAAGCTCAAGTACGGCACAACCGGTGAGAATCTTATGATCCTCCTCGAGCTCAGACTGGATAACGTTTTATTCAGAATGGGTCTTGCACGTACAAGAGATGAAGCAAGACAGATCGTAAGCCACAGAAACGTTACAGTTAACGGTAAGACAGTTAATATTCCTTCTTACAGCGTATCTGTAGGCGACAAGATCGAGATCAAGGAGAACGCAAGAGGTTCCGTCAGATTCAAGGATATCGTAGCTGTGACAGAGTCAAGGATCGCACCTGCATGGGTTGAGTCAGACCTTGAGAAGTTAAGCGGTAAGATCCTTGCAATCCCTACAAAGGATCAGATCGATGTTCCGGTAAACGAAGTCGCAATCGTCGAGTTGTACTCCAAGTAATAACTTAAACTGATTTAAACGACTAACCAAAATAATCAGGAGGAATAGAAATGATGGAAATAAGCCAGCCGACCGTAAAGTGTGTTGAGTCAAGCGAAGACAAGTCATACGGAAAGTACACCATCTCCCCGCTCGAGCGCGGATTCGGTACTACTCTCGGTAATTCCCTGCGCAGAGTGCTCCTTTCTTCACTCTCCGGCGCGGCAGTTACATCTATCAAGATTGATAAGATTAAGCATGAATTCTCCACGATTCCGGGCATCATTGAAGATACAACAGAAGTTATCCTTAACATAAAGGGTATCAGAGCAAAGCTCCACAATGAATCAAACATTGTCAGCATCAGCGTCGCAAAGGGCAGAACAGGCGAGCTCACAGCAGGTGATATCGTTCACGGACCCGACGTTGAGATAATGAACCCGGATCACGTTATCGCTCACTTAAATGGTGCAGATGACGTATTCATGGAATTCACACTCCAGAAGGGCCGCGGCTATAACACAGCCGAGCAGAACAAGCCCGAGAAGCAGATCATCGGACTTATCCCGATCGATTCAATCTTCACACCTGTAAAGAAGGCAAACTACAAGGTAGAGAATACCCGTGTAGGCGCAAGAACTGACTATGACAGCCTTACGATCGAAGTCTGGACAGATGGTACGATCGAGGTTGACGAGGCTCTTTCTTCCGCAGCAAACTGCCTTATCGATCACCTCAAGTTCTTCACAGCTCTCGCTGAGACAGATTCAGCTTTAAGCTTCAAGAGCGTTGAGGATATCAGTGAAAGTGATTCCAAGCTTAACGGAGTCATTGAAGATTTGGATTTCTCTGTTCGTACATACAACTGCCTCAAGAGAGCACAGATCAACACTGTTGGCGATCTTGTAGCAAAGACAATGGATGAGATGATCAAGGTCAGAAACCTCGGTAAGAAGTCTCTCGAAGAAATCATCGAGAAGCTTGAGGGTATGGGCCTTCACCTCAAAGATCAAGAAGATTAATCTCAATACGGAGGAGCAATACAATGCCTAATAGAAAAATGGGCCGTGCATCAGACCAGCGTACGGCTATACTCAAGAATCTGGTTACGGCAATGGTCATCAACGGCAAGGTTGAGACAACTGTTGCACGTGCTAAGGAAGTATCCGCTATCGTTGAGAGCCTTGTGGCATCTGCGGTAAAGGAGAAGGATAACTTCACAACTAAGGAGATCACAGTTTCCGAAGCTAAGCTCGACGGTAAGGGCAAGAAGGTACTTAAGACTAAGACATCCAAGGCCGGTAATAAGTACGAGGTTGTTGACCGTGAAGTCAAGACAAAGACAGTTCAGGTTGACGCACCTTCAAGACTTGCAGCTCGTAAGGAAATGACAAAGTGGCTTATCAAGAGCCATGACAGCGAAGGCCGTGTCATCAACCCTACAAACAAGATGTTTGATGAGTATGCCGTAAGATTCGCTTCAAGGAACGGTGGTTACACAAGGATCATCCGCATCGGCACAAGACGCGGTGACGGATCCGAGATGGCTATCCTTGAGTTTGTTTGATCTTTGAACCAAACTGCAGGAAGCGTTAACATTAATTGTTAAATTCACACGGGGGAAGGTTTACATCTTCCCCCGTTGTTTTTAAAATATCTGTACTACAGATACCGGAGTGATCAATGCCTGAAGATAAGAACTCAATTCTTATAGACAATGTATCCTTTGCATATGGCTCAGGAGACATTAGCGAGACAAGCTTAGCTCTTGACGGAGTATCTTACTCCATCCCCAGGGGCTCTTATACAGCTGTCTTAGGTGCAAACGGTTCGGGCAAGTCAACTCTGGCAAGACTTATAGACGTCCTGGAGATCCCGGATAACGGCAGGATAGTCGTATTCGGGTCGGATACAAAGGACGATTCTTTGTTCTGGGACATAAGGCGCAGCTGCGCGCTGGTATTCCAGAATCCCGATAATCAGATAGTAGGAACATTGGTAGAAGAAGATACTGCCTTCGGCCCCGAGAACATGGGTATCCCAAACCCGGAGCTTGCAGAGCGCGTCGAAAACGCTCTTAAAGAGGCAGGCTTATACGATCTCAGGGACCGCGAATCTGCTTCCCTGTCAGGAGGACAGAAGCAGAAACTTGCGATAGCAGGCGCTCTTGCAATGCGTCCCGATATCCTGATCTTGGACGAAGCGACAGCTATGCTCGATCCCATATCAAGAGATGAGTTCTTAGATCTCGTAGAGGACATGAGACGTAAGAAGGATCTGACTCTCATCACCATAACACACGACATGTCTGAAGCGATAAGGTGCGATAATATTGTCGTGCTCAGCAAGGGCAAGCTCGCAATGCAGGGCAAACCCCATGAGATCTTCTCGAGCGGCAAGCTCGGCAAGCTCGGGCTCAAGCAGCCTGAGAACTACGCTCTCTGCTACCAGATAGCGCAGATAACGGGGTGCGAACTTAAGCCGTCGGATCTCATGAGCGAAGATTCGCTTATCAAGGCAGTTATAAAGATGATACCGCGTATGGTATCGGCATATGTTCCTGATCTTGATATAAATAAGCCTGAGCCTTCTTCTGAAGTGATAATGAAGATCGAGGGTCTGTCGATGTCTTACGACAGAGGAGCTACAAAAGCTATATCAGATATCGATCTCGAAGTAAGAAGAGGCGAGATCCTTGCGATATGCGGCAGGAGCGGCTGCGGTAAGACCACCCTCATAACGCACATGAATGCGATCTTCATGCCCCAGGAAGGAGACATCGAGATCCATAGCAAGCACGGAGTATTGCATACTTCTGATAAGAAGGACAAAAAGCAGATAAGGCAGACCGTGGGACTCGTGTTCCAGTATCCCGAATACCAGCTTTTCGAAGAGACGGTATTTAAGGACATCGCGTACGGACTTAAGAAGGCGGGCGCATCCGCTGAGGAGATAAAGCCTGCAGTCCTTGAAGCGGCACAGCTTACGGGACTTACGGAAGATGTCCTGAGCAAGAGCCCGTTTGAGCTCTCGGGCGGTCAGAAGAGAAGAGTAGCGCTTGCAGGAGTGCTCGTAATGAAACCCGAGATCTTAGTATTAGACGAGCCTGCATCAGGCTTGGATCCCAGGGGAAGAGACGAGATGTTCAAGATAATCTCGGATCTTAAAGCGCGCGGCACCACGATCGTGATCGTATCCCACAATATGGACGAAGCCGCAAGGAATGCAGATAGGATCTGCGCGATCAAGGACGGCAGGATCATACACACGGGCGTGCCCACTGAATTCTTCTTAAGCGGTGCGTGCGAAGAGACAGGTCTTGCAAGGCCCGTCTTAAATGTATTTGCAGATAAGTTAAGAAATGCGCTTGCCCGGGAAGTCCCTAATGCAGACTTCGGCGATATCAACTTCGAGTCTTCTATAGAGGCCGCAAATATCGTAAGAGCCATCAGGAAGGCGGTGAAGCAGGATGCTTGAGAACGTATCCATAGGCCGCTACTACAAGGCCGATTCGATCCTGCACAGGACCGATCCGAGAGTCAAGACCATTCTTTATATCGTCTACCTTGTAGCGATATTCATGATAAAGTCAACGCCTGCGCTCGCAGCACTTGCGGCGACGGTAATACTGCAGGCCGTCATGGCGAAGATAAAGCCAAGAGTCTTGTGGGAGACAATAAAGCCCTTGCTCCCGATAGCCATCCTGATACTCGTGATCAACATCCTGACCATAAGGCAGGGCAATCATATCTTTGCCTGGAAGGCGATCATCATCACAGACTACGGAATAACGAGAGCCATATTGATGGCGATCAGGATAATCTTCCTCATCGTATCGACCTCGATACTCCTGACGCTCACGACGACTCCTCTCAAGCTCTGCGATGCGCTCGAAAAGCTCTTCGCCCCGCTTAATTACATCAAGGTCCCCGTCCATGACATGGCCATGATGATGTCTATAGCATTACGGTTCATACCGACCTTGCTCGAGGAGACCGACAAGATAATGAAGGCTCAGATCTCGAGAGGTGCGGACTACGATACGGGCTCATTCATAAACAGGATCAAGGGTTATGTAACGGTCCTTATCCCGCTTTTTGTATCGAGCTTTAAGAGGGCTGAAGATCTCGCCACAGCAATGGATGCCAGATGCTACAGCGGTGGTGCGGGAAGGACGAAACTTCATCCTCTCAAGATAACGAAGACGGACATACTGGTAGGACTCTTCCTGACACTTCTTGCAGCGCTCAACGTTGTAATAGATTTGTCTTTGAGATAAATCTATGGCTGTGTTAGAATTCAAGTTGCAAACTAATAGCGAAAGGCTGGAACACTTATAATGGCTTACTATGTAGGAATTGACCTCGGCGGTACTAACATCAAGGCCGGAGTCGTAGACTCTGAAGGTAAACTTCTTAATAAGCTCTCTATCAAGACAAGAGCGGAAAGGTCGATGGAAGAGATCATCCACGACATGGGTAAACTCGCAGCAGATTGTATCGCTGACAAGGGTCTTGAAGTTAAGGATATCGAGGCTATCGGTATCGGTTCACCCGGAACACCTGACAACAAGGAAGGTCTCCTCGTTTATTCTTCCAATCTTCCGTTCAATAATGCTCCTATGAGAAAGCTCATCAGGGATGTCATCGACCTCCCCGTATATATCGATAACGATGCAAACTGCGCAGCTATGGCTGAGGCAGTTGCAGGCGCAGCAAAGGGCGCTATGGATTCCGTCACTATCACACTCGGCACAGGCGTAGGCGCAGGTGTCATCGTAAACGGCAGGATCTATTCAGGCTTCAACCAGGCAGGCTCCGAGTTCGGTCACACCGTTCTCGTATCCGGCGGCGTTCAGTGCGGCTGCGGACGCAGAGGCTGCTTCGAGCAGTATGCATCCGCATCAGCTCTCGCAAGAATGACCAAGGAAGCTGCTGAGGCAAATCCCGATTCCATCCTTAACGAGCTCTACAAGGAAGAGGGCGAGTGGAATGCAAGGATCGCATTCGTAGCAATGCGTAAGGGCGATAAGGTTGCTGAAGAAGTAATCGATATGTACACATCTTATCTTGCAGACGGTCTTGCAAATGCCATCAATACCTTCATGCCTGAAGTATTGGTAGTAGGCGGCGGTGTCTGCAACGAAGGCGATCCGCTCCTTATTCCCATGAGAGAGAAGACGATGAGCAGACCTTACTTCGGACCCGGAGTCAAGAAGACAAGGATCGAGCTCGCTCAGATGGGTAACGATGCAGGTATCGTAGGCGCTGCCATGATGGGTAAGTCCTGCGTTGACGACGGCAAGACAGGCAAGTAATGCCGAGGCTTGCGCTCGTAGTAGAATACGACGGCACTGATCTTGCCGGATTTCAGGTACAGGATAACGGCAGGACGGTGGCAGGCGAGCTTAATAAAGCTGCGAGCGCGCTGTTCAAAGAAGATATAAAAGTTACGGGATGTTCAAGGACAGACTCGGGTGTGCATGCAAGATGCCACTTAAGTCACCTTGATGTCCCGTTTATAATTCCCGAAGAGAATGTGCCTCTTGCAATGAATGCCTTGCTCCCTGAAGATGTTAAGGTCAAAGAGGCTTACTATACCGGGGAAGACTTCAATGCAAGATTCGACACGACAGGCAAGAAGTATATCTACAGGATATATAACTCGAGGACACCGTCTCCTCTTAACGACAGGTATTCGTACTTCTGTCCATACAATATAGATGTATCAAGGATGCAGGAAGCGGCAGGCTATTTTGAAGGCGAGCACGACTTCAGGGCTTTTTGCGCTGCAGGCGGGAGTCAGAAGACATACGACAGACTCATATACAAAGTATCCGTCACAAAGGTAAATGAAAATCAGATAGAGATCGAAGTGTCCGGCCAGGCCTTCTTATATAACATGGTAAGGATCATTGCCGGAACATTGCTAAGCGTGGGAATAGGTGATATAGAGCCCTCGCAAATACCTGAAATCATTAATAGTGGAGACCGTAAAAGAGCGGGCAAGACACTTCCCGCAAAAGGACTTACATTAGAAGAGGTCTTCTGGGACAAGTCTCAGTACACTACCGATTTTTCTCCCAAAGAATAAGAAGGGTGATATAATTATCTTTGAGGGTAAGGGATGCCCTCAAATCTTATAAGGGAGGATAGGAATATGGAATACATGTGGCTGGTTTGGCTCGGTCTTGCTATTGCAGCTTTGGTAGTTGAAGCTCTCACCATGGGTCTTACATCAGTTTGGCTTGCAGCAGGATGTCTGGCTGCAATGGTCTTAGACCTTTGCGGCGCGGATCTGGTACCACAGATCGTGGTAATGCTGATCGTCACGATAGCGACTTTTGTCATCTGCATCATTTGGATCAAACCCCGGTTGGACAAGAAACGCAATAGCTTGAAGGAAGCCACAAATGCCGACAGGATCATCGGAATGGAAGGTGAGGTCATCAAGGCCATAGACCCCGTTGACGGTAAAGGTCAGATCAAGGTTATGGGCCAGGTATGGTCAGCTAAGTCCGAGCATCCGATAAATGCCGGCGTAAAGGTAAAGGTAACAGGGATCGAAGGCGTAAAAGCCGTAGTAGAACAGAAAGTCAATTAACAGGAGGATAATATGTTTCAAGTAATCTTACGTTCATCATCAAGCCCCGCAGGCGCAGTAGTAGCAATTGTTATTGTAATTGCAGTAATCCTTGCGCTGATCATCTCTTGCATCAGGATCGTTCCCCAGGCAGCAACATTCATCGTTGAGCGCCTCGGAACATATAAGACAACATGGGATACAGGTCTTCACTTCAAAGTTCCCTTCATCGATAAGGTAGCAAAGAAGATCTCCCTCAAGGAGAAGGTTGCAGACTTCGCACCTCAGGCCGTTATCACAAAGGATAATGTTACAATGCAGATCGATACGGTAATCTTCTATCAGGTACTCGATCCCAAGCTCTATACATACGGTATCGAGCGTCCCATCGTAGCTATCGAGAACCTCTCAGCTACAACGCTCCGTAACATCATCGGTGACTTGGAGCTCGACCAGACTCTCACATCAAGAGACATCATCAACACAAGAATGAGAGAGATCCTTGACGAAGCAACAGATGCTTGGGGCATCAAGGTTAACCGCGTAGAGCTCAAGAACATCATCCCGCCTAAGGAGATCCAGGCTGCGATGGAGAAGCAGATGAAGGCTGAGCGAGAGAAGAGAGAGAAGATCCTCATCGCAGAAGGTGAGAAGGAATCTGCGATCAGAGTCGCAGAAGGTGAGAAGGAAGCGGCTATCTTAAGAGCTGAGGCTAAGAAGGAAGCTGCTATCCGTGAGGCTGAAGGTCAGGCACAGGCTATCCTCGCAGTACAGGAAGCTACAGCTAAGGGTCTTTCAATGATCAAGGAAGTCGGTGCTGACGACGGTCTTATCGCTATCAAGGGTCTTGAGGCATTGGAGAAGGTTGGTCAGGGTCAGTCCACAAAGATCATCATCCCTTCAGATCTTCAGGGCATCGCAGGCCTTACAACATCTATCAAAGAGATCGCAAAATCTTAAACTAAAGACAGGAAGGAACTAACATGAGCAATCCGATCGTTACGATTCAACTTAAGAACGGAGGAGTCATCAAGGCAGAGCTCTATCCCGAGATCGCGCCTGAGACGGTAAAGAACTTTATAGACCTCGCAGGCAAAGGCTTCTATAACGGTCTTATCTTCCACCGTGTAATCCCGGGCTTCATGATCCAGGGCGGTGACCCTGAGGGCACCGGAATGGGTGGTCCCGGATATCACATCAAGGGAGAGTTTGCCGCAAACGGCTTTAAGAACGATCTTAAGCATTCAAGAGGCGTTCTGTCCATGGCAAGAGCGATGGATCCGAATTCTGCAGGCTCACAGTTCTTCATCATGCATGAAGACGCTCCGCACTTAGACGGTCAGTATGCTGCTTTCGGCAAGGTAATAGAAGGTATCGAAGAAGTAGATAAGATCGCTTCCGTAAAGACCGACTATAGCGACAGACCTCTCGAAGAGCAGGCTATCGAGTTCATGACGGTTCAGATCTGAACTTAAGTACAACACAAAGCAAAACAATAAAGGAGTTGCAATCTGCAACTCCTTTATTTGTTAATCTGCGAGCGTTCCCATCGGATCCCAGGGCTCGAGCCATATCGCATCCTGGGACCAGAGCTTCCTGTCTTTTGCCTTTAAGTACTTCTTGTCTACGACAGCCTGGTAGACGAATTCGTCGAACCACTCGTCGGAGCATACATAGTAGCCCTTTGAGCCTGCCTTCTCGCCCCAGGAGTTCTCGATCCTCCAGCGGTTGGGTTTGCCGTCCTTATCGAGATTAACGCCTAAGATCACCATAGCGTGGTTCATGGCGCTGTCACCGTATGTGAGCCTGTCTGCCTTGGTGAAGTTATATTTGACGTTGAAGAAAGATTCTACCCCGCAAGCCTTGCGGTCGAAGACGCCCTCTTCTCTCAAGGAGAACTTCATGCAGTCAGAACCGAACCATACCGGATGTCCGTCCTTAAGCTGAGCTATTACGGCCTGCTTGAACGAATCCATGGGAAGGTTAAGATACTTAACGGCATTGCCTTCTGTTACGTTGCCTAAATACTTTACCGAGTATGTCTTGCCGAAGGGCTTATCCTCGGAGGTCGCATTGATGATGCTGATCCTGGAATCCAGGTCAATTCCGATATACTTGTCGAAGAAGTCCTTGGGCGTGATCCCTTCTTCTGTTATGACCTTATCGTCTTCGTCTCTTAAGATGAGGTCGAAATCCTTCGGAGGCTGGCCTAATGTTATTGCGAGCACTCTGTAGACTTCGTTTAAAGCTATCTGTCTCATGTCGTTTAAGGTCTGAGTAGTAGCGCCGTTTTTTGCTGCTTCCTTCATCCATATAGCTCTCTCCCTTACTATCGAAGTGAGGAACTCGTCAAGCCATGTGGAGCTTGTCGCATTCTTGGAGTCCGGATAAGCATAAGAGGGCACAACACCGTACTTCTTTACGATGTTTGCGAGCATATCCCACTGACCGCCGTCGCATAAGGGATCTGAGTTAAGGAAGGAATAGAGTCTTCCTGACACATCCTCATCCTTGAGTTTTATCGCATTGAGGAAGAAGTAGTTAGCCTTCTCGAGCTTATCGTAGAAGAAGATATAGTTCTGTGAGAGCTCGAAGGTCTTGAGATTATACTTCTTTATGAGCTCGTATCTGAAGGTGTTGCAAGCTGCAAATATCCAGCACCTTCCGGAATTCTTCTGGTCCGTGATATCGCCCTGCTTAAGATCGATGGAGAATGTGTAAGGATACTTGCGGGCTTCACGGTAATCGGTTGCAGCAGCGACCACTCCATTCCTGACTGCTGCGTTGGAAGCGATGATGTTCGATCTTTTTGAATTGAAATCCGCTTCCATCTGTTTGAGCTGCTTTATAGATACAGCATCAGACTTCTTGGGCATTTGTATTACCTCCGTATATTATTTTGTTTTAAGTATACAGTTAGTAGGTTATAATTGTTTAAGATTTTTAATTAATTTGAGGGCATTTTTGTGAGGGAAATATCTGACATAAAGACACATAGCGCCTCCGAAGGTTTCAAGATATCAGCTAAGTCTTTCTATGCGGTATCCATGGGCTTTCTCATGCTGCCCGTCCTCATATTTGCCATAGGCTACTTAAAGCCCGGGATAGCTTTCTTGTCAGGCGTTATCTTTGCAGGGCTTACGATAGTAGCGGTACTGGATTCTTCAAGAGATAAGGAAGGCAAGCTGATACCGGACAAAGACTACATAAAGCTTCCCTGGAAATATGTAATTGCCTTCGTGGTCATTGCCCTCGTCTTATCCTTTATAACAGGTGTCGGCGAGTTCATATTCACTCTGCAGGATCACCCCTTCAGGAGAGCGATCTTAAGAGATCTCATAGACTACAAGTGGCCCGTCATATACGACTATGCCACGCAGTCAAATCCCGAGGTAAAGGATATCTTAGGCTTCGACAAGGGCAATGTCGCTTTCTGTTATTACTTTGCTTACTTCATGCCTGCGGCCCTGGTGGGCAAGCTCTTCGGTTTGAATGCAGCAAATGCTATGCTCCTTATCTGGAATGCATTTGGCATGTTCCTTACACTCATAGGCATGACGAAGTTCTGCAGGAGACCTTCTTATGCCGTGCCTTTTGTATATATCTTCTTTGCAGGCCTCGATGCCTTGCCGGACCTTTTCTATGTGCTCACACATTACGAAGCCTGGCTCTGGCTCGAAGGCTATGTCCCCGGCATAAGCTACATCGCAAACTTTACGGAGTACTGCAATGTATTTAATCAGGTCGTGCCCTGTTTCCTCGTAACCTTACTTCTTCTCATGCAGAAGAACACGAGATCCATGGCGCTTACCGCGGGCATTCTCCTCGCATATTCGCCCTGGGCTGTTATAGGTATCCTTCCTATGGCGATAGCCTCCCTTCTCCGGAGAGAAGAAGGCTGCGGCAAAGGCGTTCTTGCAGTAAAGAACATATTATCTCCCGTAAATATCTTATCTGCGGCAGTGATCCTTGCCATATTCGGGAGCTTCTATCTGTCGAATTCCGGAGCGGTCGATTACAGGGGCTTTACCTTCAGCTTCTATTCCGAGCCTTTGTGGTTTATCCCTTGCTATCTGATATTCATCTTGGTGGAGGTAGCACCGTTTGTATTGATACTCGGTAAGGAGCGGAAAAAGGATCCGGTCTTCATCGCAGCTGTATTGACTCTTCTCATATTGCCTTTCTACCGCATATCGGGGATGAACGATCTTACTATGAGAGGCTCTATGCCTGCGCTCTTCCTGATCCAGGTCTGCCTTGCATCGAAGCTCACGGATACATGTGAGATAAGAGATGTTCCCAAGGATAAGAAGGTGAGAAGGGGGCTTATAGCATTCTTCCTCGTGATCATCCTCATGATGTTCCCTGCGCTCGAGAATATGTTCGTCATATTCGGTTCGCAGATCACGGGCGATCAGTCCAACAAGGAGAATATCGGTTCCTTCGGAAATATCAATCAGGCTGAATATACAGAGGTTATAGAAGAGCAGTTCTATGTTGAGGACTACTCAAAGACATTCTTCTTCAGATATCTTGCGAAGTGATCAATCCTTATCTTCGCTCTCTTCGGAAGCGATATAGATAGGGCGTCTCTTGGATTCGATATAGATCTTGCCTATATATTCACCGATTATGCCCAGGCACATCAGGATAAGTCCGCCGATAAAGAGGATGAAGGACAAGAGTGAAGGATAACCCGGTACGGTGTTATAGATCTGGAGGATTATCGCTCTTATTACATAGTAGAGCAGATATGCAAAGCCCAGACATGCAAAGCCTATTCCGAGATATATGGACATCCTTAAGGGAGCTGTGGTAAACGACACGATGCCGTCTATAGCATATCTGAACAAAGACCAGAAGCTCCACTTGGTCTCGCCTGCGGATCTCTCGACATTCTCGTGCTCGACCCACTTGGTCCTGAAGCCTACCCATGCAAAGATACCCTTAGAGAAACGCTGACGTTCGGATACGCTTAAGATGGCATCTACGACAGGTCTTCTCATGAGCCTGAAGTCTCTTGCGCCGTCAGCGATCTCGACATCGCACATGCCGTTTATGAGGCGGTAGAACCTTCTTGCAAAGAAGCTCCTTATCTTGGGCTCGCCCTTGCGGGTAACCCTTCTTGCGGCAACGATATCCCACTCACCGGAATCGAGATCTCTTATCATCTGAGGGATCAGGGAAGGGGGATCTTGCATATCGGCATCGAGTATTGCGATATAGTCTCCCTTTGCCTTCTCAAGGCCGGCATACATAGCTGCTTCCTTGCCGAAATTGCGGGAGAAGATAAGATACTTAACATCCTTATCCTGACTTGCGAGGTCCTTCATTACCGCGCTCGTCTTGTCGCGGCTTCCGTCGTTTACGAATATGAACTCGAAGTCCTTGTCCGTGACCTCTGCTCTTACCTTGGTAAGAGCTTCGTAGAGAATAGGCAGCGCCTGCTCTTCGTTATAGCATGGAACAACTAGACTTATAAGCATTTGAGGCGCCTCCTGCATTGAAACGGATTAATAAATTGTATTATAATCAAAAAATCATTGATTTAACAGTAATAAGGAAGCGTGTGAGGAAAGATCATGAAGGAACTAAACACACTTGGAGGGACCAGGCCCAAAAAGCCGCTTACCACGCCTAAGTTCGATAACAGACCGCTTATCACATTCGCGATCGCGATAGCACTCTATGCGATAGTCCTTCTGATCTGCCGTAAGCCCCCCTTCGGAACATATTCCGTCCTTATAAGCGATCTTGCAGGGCAATATGCTCCCTTCCTCGTCTTGCTCCGAAGCAAACTCCTCGAGATATTTGATTCTTCGCCCAAGGATATCGTAAGGCTCATCTCATACTCTTTCTGCTTAGGCCTCGGCAAGAATTTTGCAGGCAGCTTCGGCTACTATCTCGCAAGTCCGTTCAATGTGCTTACGCTTCTTTTTAAACCCTCGCAGATAGATACTCTTGCAGTGGTCATAATCGCGCTCAAGCTCTCTTTGTCAGCAGGCTTCATGTGCCTGTTCCTTACATCGAGGAGCGAAGATAAGAAGAGCAAGTGGCCTATCCTCTTAGGTCTCGTATATGCCTTCTCGCTCTATTCACAGGCTTTTGCCTTCCACATTATGTGGCTCGACGGATACTATATCCTTCCGCTGCTTCTGTATTTCACCGAGAAGTACATAAAGACCGGCAAGTACAAAGGACTTATATTCACCCTTATCCTGCTGTTCTGGTCTAACTACTATATCGCTTACATGGCAGGTGCATTCAGCTTCGTCTACCTTATGGTAAGGCTCGGAGTACTTAAGGAGGCTTTAAAGTCAGCTGCAAAGAAGGTCTTAAAGTTTGTAGGCATAGCAGTGATGTGCGCCATGAGCGTTGCAGTCCTGATCCTCCCCGTAGGCCTTGATACGATAAGAAATTCAGATAACACCATCCAGTCAGATACGCACGCACTCGTGCTCTACACGCCCCTGGATCTCATGGATATGCTCCTTTTGGGAGACCCGGGCGAGTTCGGCAAGGTAATGCCTGCCAATAAGCCTTTCTTATTCCTGTCGCTTCTCATAACGATGCTCGTGATAACCTATCTTGTATCCTCTTTGTTCAAGGGCAGGGAGAAGAAGATCCATATCGCTTGCCTTGCAGGTGTATATGTATCCACAGCGATCTACTGGTTCGATAAGATCTGGCAGGTATGTGACGATCCTAACTGGTTCTGGCACAGACATGCTTTTGTCTTCCTGCCGTTCTTCCTCGTGATCGCGCTCAAGGTATTGGAGAGAGTAAAGGAGATAAAGCCCAAGGATCTTGCGATCTCCTGCGGCGTTATGCTCTTCATGCTCTTCGCAACCCACACTATAGGAAACTTCAAGGGCGAAGATAAGATCTTCATCTACAATCTCGTCCTTATCCTCGTAAACTTCGGAGTGCTCCTTATGTACACGAAGAAACAATGGCCCAAGCAGCTCGAGGATATGCCGCAGCTCATATCGCCACTCCTTGCCGCAGTGACTGTTTTCGAGCTCGTATTTGCAGGCCCGATGCTCACGGCGGGAATAGAGACTCTCACGAATTTCAACGGTGATACAAGCGAGTTTGCCTATTCCGTGGAAGAGATAGAGCATTACGGTGAGCTTGCTGCTGCAAACAATGCTGCGGTAGGCGCCTTCAGGACGGAGACAGAAGAGCTCGAGAACTACAACGCGGAATACTATGCTGATTCCGGACTTGCGATGTACGGCAACTATAGAGGCGTAGCTTTCTTCAACTCCAACTCCAACAAGCTGATGCACAGATTCTTAAAGCAGCTCGGCTACGCGACAAACTACAATTACTTTGTTACTTACTATACAGCTTCTGATCCTTCTGCAGATTGCTTCTTCTCCGTCGGTACCGTTGCAAGCCGTAAGTCTTACGGCGCAGCTGAGAGCTTAGGCCCTGTTACCGAAGGAAGCCACCTTGAATACTATTCAAACAAAGATGTGCTCCCTCTGGGATTTGCAGTGGCAGGCCAGGCTATGGATTTTGACTTCTACTCACTCGAGAGGCAGACTCAGGATAAGGATTACTTCGCACTTCGTAACGAATGGTATAAGTCCATGTTCCCCGAAGCGTTCACGGAGGACTTCTTTGTTCCTGCTGACGATCAGGTAGGCGAAGCTGAGCTTATAAACGGCTTTATCTTCGATAAGTCCGAATACATGACAGGTCACGAATACGAGATGCTTGAAGAAGAGGAGAGCTCTAGTGTCGCAGTCCAGGACCCTTTGGGACTTGAAGCGGCAGAGGCATATAAGGCCTGGGATAACCAGGTTATCGTAAACCGTATAAACAAGAACAACCCCATAGTTCTCGAATACACCTTTGCGAGTGAGACTGATAAGGAGCTCTACCTTAACATCTCCTGCCCGAGAGTGATGAATGCCACATCAGTCTATGTAAACGGCATCCTCATAGGCTCGGGCTCTGAAGATACTTACTATTCACGCATCTACAGGATAGGCTCGTTTGATGAAGGTGAAGATGTCAAGGTCACGATAACTTCAGACAGCGACACATGGAAGTACCTCGATATCAATTTTGCTTATTTCGACAGCGATAAGTTCAGCTCGCAGTTTGCTCTCGTAGACACCTCAAAGGTTAGTGTCACTTCCTTCGAGGACGGCTATGTAAGCTTCGATATAGCAGGTATCAGTGCGGGAGAGACAGTTCTTACCACGATCCCCGCTGAAGAAGGCTGGACACTTTATATAGACGGTGAGGAATGCGGGTATTCCGTATACCAGCAGGCATTCATCTCTTTCGATTGCCCCGAAGGCAGCCACAAAGCAGAGCTCAGATACGAGGCGCCGGGCCTTAAGACCGGACTTTTAGTCAGCATTATGGGCATTTTGGCACTGATAGTGTTCGCTTTTGTGGATAAAAAGAGCGTAAAAGTGCAAGACAAGGCCAAATAATTGATATATTATTTACTCGATAAATTTTACGGAGGTGACTTCCATGGGTTATATGGATGCATATAAGTTCTGGCTTACCGATCCTTTTTTCGATGAGGATACAAGAGCAGAGCTTAAAGCTTTAGAGGGAAACGACAAGGAGATCGAGGACCGATTCTATAAGGATCTCGAATTCGGCACTGCCGGTTTCAGAGGAGTATTGGGTGCAGGCACAAACCGCATGAACCTCTATACCGTAGCAAAGGCTTCCGCAGGTCTTGCTCAGTTCATCTTATCGAGCGGCGAGGAAGCTGTAAAAAGAGGCGTAGTTATCTCTTACGATTCAAGACATTTCTCACCTGAGTTTGCCGAAGTAACGGCAACGACGCTTGCAGCATACGGAATCCCGAGCCTTTTGTCTGACGAGCTCCGTCCGGTTCCCGTATGTTCTTATGCAGTAAGATACTTCAAGGCTTTTGCAGGTGTCATGATCACCGCTTCACACAACCCTTCAAAGTATAACGGCTACAAGGTATACGGCGAAGACGGCGGACAGGTTCCCCCGGAAGCTGCAGATACGATCCTTCACGCTATCGAAGCTATAACAGACATCAGACAGATCAAGAAGATGTCCATTGAAGATGCTAAGGCTCAGGGCTTCGTTAAGTACTTCGGCGAAGAGATCGATAACGCTTACACGGAGATGCTCGCAGGTCTCGTTGTTGACCAGAAGGCTATAGACAGCCAGAAGGACATGAGCATCGTCTATACTCCTTTGCACGGTTCAGGCAACAAGCCCGTAAGAAGGATCCTCAACAGAGTCGGATTCACAAACATCCACATCGTACCCGAGCAGGAGCTTCCCGACGGAGCATTCCCCACGGTTAAACTTCCTAACCCTGAAGATCCCGATGCACTCTCAATGGCTATAGAGCTTGCAAAGAAGACGGATGCTTCCATGGTGTTCGGTACAGACCCCGATTCAGACAGAATAGGTGTTGCGGCAAAGACTGTAGTTAACGGTGAAGTTACTTACAAGTGCTTTACAGGTAACCAGATGGGCCTTATGCTCCTCGACTATATCCTGGATGCCAAGTCAAAGCTCGGCACGCTTCCTGCTGATTCATTTGCAGTTACAACGATCGTTTCAACAAAGCTCGCAGGCAAGATCACTTCAAGCTACGGCGTTGAGCTTATGGAAGTCCTCACAGGCTTTAAGTTCATCGGCGAGAAGATCAAGCTCTTTGACGAGTTCGGCGACAAGCACTTCCAGTTCGGCTTCGAGGAGAGCTACGGCTACCTCTCAGGTCTTGACGTAAGAGACAAGGATGCCGTTGTTGCCGCTATGCTCATCTGCAACATGGCTGCTGCTTCCTTCGAGCAGGGCGAGACACTTGTTGACAGACTCGACCATGTATACGAGAAGTACGGCTTCGGTGTTGAAGAGACAGT
>JAIKWA010000079.1 GCA_024685135.1 Saccharofermentans sp. | reverse complement strand
TTTCTTGCATCGTTTAAGATGGATGCGATCCTCGTTACATCGTGGTTATCAGCAAAAGACAGAAGATGCGCTCCCCTGCAGACCGTCCAATCCTCAGGTCCGAAGAGTCTCATAAGAGAGTGCATTATCTCGAACATGTTTGCTGAATTAAACGACGAATAGATACCCTTGTAGCACTGATAGTTAGTAAGAGAATGCAGATGCATCTCAGAGAGCATCCTGCCGTATTCACCGTGAAGCACTTCGCCGAGAAGGAAGAATTCCTGCTTCTTGCCGTCGGTAAATTCTCTTAATCTTCGTAAGAACTCGTGGTCTAAGCAATATGCGACATCGAGCCTTAAGCCGTCTATATCGAAGAAATCGATCCAGTAGTTTACTTTATCGAGGATGTGGTCTATCACTGCGGGATTTCTGAGGTTGAGCTTAACAAGGTCGTAGTTACCTTCCCAGCCCTCGTACCAGAAGCCGTCGTTATAGTTGGAGTTGCCGTCGAAGGATAAATGGAACCAGTCCTTATAAGGAGAATCCCACTTCTTCTCCTTAACATCCTTAAATGCCCAGAAGCCTCTTCCGACATGGTTGAAGACGCCGTCCAACACGACCTTGATGCCGGCTTCGTGAAGGCTGTCTACTACCTTCTTGAAGTCGTCGTTGGTGCCGAGTCTTGTATCTATAAGACCGTAGTCTCTTGTGTTATATCCGTGGGTATCGGATTCGAATACCGGTGAGAAATAGATGGCATTTATGCCGAGCTTTGTCATGTGAGGGATCCAGTCTAAGACCTTGAGGATCCTGTTTGCCGGAACACCGTCGTTCTCAAACGGCGCACCGCAGAATCCCAATGGATAGATCTGATAGAATACTGCCTGTTCGTACCACATATTTAATTACCTGTTCCTTCTGATATTTGTAATCGCTCCTGCTTTTTGAGCTTGTGACATTTGATAAGTCCGCTGACTCCAAGCAGGAAGATTATTACGATAGCCACTATCCCGATGTACGCTTCGACCGACTGAGATATATCGGAGAATATAGTACCCTTTGTCCTTACCAGGGCCCACTGAAGGATAAGCAAGGATACGATGGCATCAAGTATGCCGACCTTCCTTAAGGATACTGTCGTAAGGGACTGTGACCTGTGCGCTCTGAAGATATTGATCAAGCTGAGGATAACCTTGTAAGTTACATAAGCGATGAAGATATAAAGGATCACTCCCGGATAGTCGTGCTCGATCCTGTTCTTGTAGATGAAATTGATCGCAAGAGCGAGGATAAGATCGAACAATATGAGGTTTCTTGAGGACTTCTGATAGTTCTTCCTCTCGCTAAAGCGCTTCTCGCCTGTTATCTTGCCCCTGCCTGCGCGGTACAGGATATTAGTACGCATTGCGCAGATCAGGAAATGGTAGAAAGACATTACCACAAGCCAGAGAGATAAGGTAAAGACACCTACAAAGAAGCAGAAGGTTCCGTAAATGATGTCAAAAGGAATAGACGGTAAAGCGAGCAATACCGTATTCCTCTTATAGTCAGATACAAAACTCCAGAATGACCTCTTCTTCTCAGCCATATCAGTTACGCATCGAATGTATTGGTGCAGGGATCCTGCCGCCTCTGTTTATGAAGTCTGCGCAAGACTTTGTGTTGACGGGCATTATGGGAGCCATACCGAGAAGACCGCCGAATTCAACGCTGTCACCCACGCCCTTGCCGGGTACGGGGATAAGCCTTACTGCCGTTGTCTTATTGTTAAAGGTTCCGAGAGCCATCTCATCTGCGATTATGCCGGAGATCGTGGATGCCGGTGTATCGCCGGGGATAGCGATCATGTCGAGACCAACAGAGCATACGCATGTCATGGCTTCGAGCTTCTCGAGAAGCAATGATCCTGACTGAGCAGCAGCGATCATGCCCTCATCTTCGGATACGGGGATAAAGGCACCTGACAGGCCTCCTACGAAGGAAGAAGCCATAGTGCCGCCCTTCTTGACCGCATCGTTTAACATCGCAAGAGCAGCTGTCGTGCCCCATGTGCCGCATGTCTCAAGACCGAATTCCTCGAGAAGTCTTGCTACGGAATCGCCTACTGCCGGAGTCGGAGCAAGGGATAAGTCTATAATGCCGAAGGGTACGCCCAATCTCTCGGAGGCTTCTCTTGCAACGAGCTCACCTACTCTTGTGATCTTGAACGCAGCCTTCTTGATGGTCTCGGCAACAATGCCGAGGTCTTCGCCCTTAACGGACTCTAACGCATGCTTTACTACGCCCGGGCCTGAGATACCGACATTTATTACGCATTCAGGCTCGCCGGGTCCTAGGAAGGCACCTGCCATAAACGGATTGTCCTCAGGTGCGTTTGCGAAGACAACGAGCTTTGCGCAGCCTATTGCATCCCTGTCCCTGGTAGCTTCTGCTGTCTGCTTTATGATCTCACCCATATCGCGAACGGCATCCATATTGATACCTGTTCTTGTGGATGCGAGATTGATCGATGAGCATACATAATCTGTGGTAGCAAGAGCTTCAGGGATAGAATGGATGAGGATCTCATCTGACTTTGTATAACCCTTCTGAACGAGTGCAGAGAAGCCTCCAACGAAGTTTACTCCGCAGTCTCTTGCAGCTCTGTCCAATGTCTTTGCAAACATCGTGTAGTCTTTTGCGCCCGATGCCGCTGCAACGATAGATATAGGTGTGACGGATATCCTCTTATGGATGATCGGCACATTGTATTTGCGTGAAATCTGATCTCCTACCTCTACAAGTCTGCCTGCACATCTGCAGATCTTGGTATAGATCTTGTCGCAAGCTTCCTCGGGAGTTGAAGCGCAGCAATCGAAAAGGGATATACCCATTGTTATAGTCCTGATGTCCAGATGCTGCTCGCTGAACATCTTCATTGTTTCTAAGATCTCTAATTCGTTAATCATGTAATGTCACCTGTCAGATCCTGTGCATTGCGTTAAAAAGACCGGTGTGCTGGATAGTGATCTGAACGCCTAAGGAGTCACCTAACTGCTTAAGCTTATCCGAGATATCGGATTCCTCGATAACCACATTCTGAAGATCTACGATCATGACCATTGTGAAGATGTCGTCTAAGATCGTCTGGGAAATATCATTGATATTGATGCCATACTCTGCAAGAAGATTTGCGATACCCGCAATGATTCCGACTCTGTCCTTACCGAGGACAGATACAACTGCAGTATTCTTACTCTGTTCCATAGAATACCTCCAAAAGCAAATATTTTACTTAATGATTATACCTTAAAAAGAGGTCAAGACTACGAAATATCTTTGTCCAGAGACATAATCAGCGCATTTGCGCAATTAATTCCGTCGATTGCTGACGACATAATGCCTCCCGCATATCCTGCGCCTTCACCGCACGGGAACAGCCCCTTAAGATTAACGCTCTGATAGTCCATACCGCGAAGGATCCTTACAGGAGACGAAGACCTGGTCTCAGGCGCGGTCAATACCGCAGCAGGATCGTCAAAGCCCTTTATCTTCCTGCCCATGAGCTTAATGCCCTCGATAAGAGGCTCGATTATGTAATCGGGATAGATGTCTCTTAGATCTGCAGGAGTAACTCCCGGTCTATAGGAAGGAATTATCTCAGTGAAATCTTCAGGGATAGTATTTTCCGTAAGATCTTTATAAGTAGTTGCGGGTGCTCTGCCGTTTGAGCCGCCTGCTACAAAAGCCTTATGTTCGATATCCTCCTGGAACGCGATACCGTCAAGCACTCCGGGGCCATATTCTTCGCTGTTTACCGATATGAGCAGCGCGCTGTTGGAATTCTCGAGATCTCTTGCATAGTAGCTCATGCCGTTGGTACATACTGACCTGTTATCAGTCTGAGCCGCGACCACAGTGCCGCCCGGGCACATGCAGAAGGTATAGAGCTTCTTGCCGTTATGCGTAGGTACTGCAAGCTTGTAGTTTGCAGCATCGAGATCGTTGGTCGATGCCGAATCCATGCCGTACTGAGCCTTGTCTATCGCTTCCCTCTTATGTTCTATCCTGACACCAACGGAGAAAGGCTTAGCCTCCATCTTAAGACCTAAGTCAAACAGACTCCTGAAGGTATCCCTGCTCGAATGCCCCGGAGCTAAGATCAGCCTCGTGCAATCGAGTTCATGTATACCCTTTTTATCCTTGATTATTATAGACCTGAGCTTGCCGTTATCGGAGCGGTAGCCCATGAAGAGCGTATCGAACCTTACTTCGCCGCCAAGCATCTCAATATCGTGCCTGATGCCTACAACGCATTTCCTTAACATATCAGTACCGATATGCGGATGTGAATCGTACATTATCTCTGAAGGCGCTCCGTGTATCACGAGCATCCTTGCAATATATGCCTTAAGACCTGAGGTAACACCCGTATAGAGCTTACCGTCTGAGAAGGTTCCTGCACCGCCCTCACCGAACTGAACATTGGATTCGGGATCTATCTTGGCTTTGCCTTCTTTGAAGGCATCAGTATCCTTGATCCTCTTGCTCATCTCTGAGCCGCGCTCTATAAGTATCGGCCTTAAGCCGCACTTGGCGAGGATAAAGGCAGCGAAAAGGCCTGCAGGACCGGATCCCACTACGACAGGTCTCAGATTATTATCTGATATCTCATATGCCTTATCCAGATAAGGAAGAGCCATAGCCTCCTGCTCATTCTTATTCGCATCTATCTGCCCGGGAGTAAGGAAATCGAACCTGTAGCAGATATAAGGACACTTATGCCTTGCATCTATGTATTTCTTATCGATATAAAGGCAGAGCCTTCCTTCCTTACACTCCTGATAAGCGCTTCTTAGTGCCTTGTTATAACTGCTTTTACAGTTATTCATTATCCTTACGGAATCAGAGATCTTGGGGGCATTCTCCTCTGCTTTGATCTTTATCTCAAACATTGCGGATACCTCTTGCTGCTGCAACAGCTGAGCTCCACGCCCACTGCAGGTTAAATCCGCCGCAGATACCGTTAACATTAACGGCTTCACCTATAACATAAAGGCCTCTGGAATTAGAATATTCAAGCTTGTCAGTTAAAGATGAGAGCTTAACTCCACCCGCGCTTACCTGAGCATCTTCAAAGCCCTTTGTGCCTGTTATGGGGATTAACCAGCCTGCTATTGTATTAGACAGCTTAATTAGTCCCTGATCTGATATGGAAGAAGCAATGAGCTTACCGTCGATCTTTATGTCCTTTAAGACAGCATCTAAGAGCACGCGGTTCAAAAGACCCGAGAAGCAGTTGGATACAGTTCTTGAGGGGAATAACTGTCTTCTGATAAAGAGCATCCTCAAGATGTCTCCGGAGCCTTTACCGGTAAGGTTCAAAGAAGCACTTACTGATCTGCCCTTGTCTATCAGCTCTCTTGCAGCATCTGATACATCCAATACCGCGATACCGCTAAGGCCTCCATCCTTGGTAAATAAGATCTCACCTTCAGCTCTCTTATAATCTGTGCCGTCAGATACGATATCAATAGAACCGTTGAACCTTACGCCTGCAAGACTCTTAATGCCGGGCTTATCTGATGTAAGCGGCACTAACGCAGGCTTATATGGGATTATGTCCTCATCTTTTACAAATGTCTTAAGAAGATCTATTGCGCTGCCGTCAGAGCCGGTCTTTGCAAAGCTCTTACCGCCACAGGCAAAGATTATATTACCTGCTTCAAGAAGCTTGCCTGAATCAAGCAAAACAGAATAACCATTATTGCTGTGGGCGATCTTGGTTACGGGATCTTCAAGGATGGTCTCTACGCCGCGCTCTTCAATATAGAATCTTAAGCAGTCTAATACTGTATTGCTCCTAAATGTAAGAGGATAGTAGAGTTCGTCTTTGGAAGTTAATACAAGACCTAAATAGTTCTCGAAGAACTCAACAGTCTCGTTTACCGCAAAGGACTTCAGAACGGTATCGAGTCTTGCCACGTTATCCGTATTATAGTCGTCTTTACCTGTTGAAGCGTTTGTTATATTACATCTGCCGCTGCCGGTAAGAAGGAGTTTCTTACCTACTCTCGGCATCTTCTCAACAATAGTGAGCTTGATATCAGGATCGAGATAAGTAAGGTATGAGGCAGCAAAAAGTCCTGACGCACCGCCACCGATAATTATGCAATCCCTTACTCCGTCACGCATGCTTTATCCTTTGTCGATCAGATTAATGGTTCTTATGTACTTACTCTCGTTGAAAGGAACGCAGCCTGTCTCTTCGATAATATAGTTAGCCATCTCCTTGAGATCGACTACATCGCCTGACTTAAGCTCGAGCTCAAGCTCTAATATGTCTTCAGCCTGCTCATTGTTGCTGTTTAAGATCTTACCCTTATCAAAGCAAGCTTCCATGATGGAATCACCAAAGCCGAACATATAAACGGTACGATCGAAGAAATTGGAACAGATAACGGAGAGATCGTCATCTGTAACGCCCTCTAAAGCCTCTTCGAGAAGCTCGTCCGGATCGTCCTCACTCCTTGCTTCCTTCTTGAATTCAGCGATATTGAAGTTAGAGTTATCGGATCTTACATTCCATTCGTATCTCTGGTGAAGACCTTCAGAAACTGCTCCGCCGTACTTAACGGTGAATTCGTAGAAATCTTCCTCATCTGATGTGTAGTGTCTGATCCTGATCATGGCACCTCTCGAAGTGATCTTACGATCAGCGGTATCGAGATACTTATTGGTCAGAAGAACAGATTCCTTCTCAGAAGTATCCAGGCAAAAGTCAGAGAACCAGTCAGCCGAAGTGATGGCGAACATAGATTCAGCATCTTTAAAACCCAATTTGATCTCAGTTTCCATATAAACTCCTTAATTTATCGTGTGAACACCGCTTGTGGAAACGATGCAAAGCTTGTCTCCGGATATGAAGTTAAGTCTGAGGATATCCTCATCTACGGAGAAATCGTTGATGACAGTACCTGATGCGTTATAGACAAACACTCTCTTATTTACCGATATCGCATACAATGAGCCGTTAGTACAAATTGCATTTATCTCAGATCCTATGGAACTGTTATAAACAACGGTATTATTGCTGTTGATGACAGCGAGCTTATTCATCTGCGATATACCGTCAGAGTATGTGACGAAGAGATTATCCTTAACCTTCACAACCCTTCCTACTACCGCAAAATCGAAGTTGAGCTGCATGATCTGCTCGTCTTTCACCTGATAGATGGAATCACTCGAGAAACAGTAGAGATTATCGCCTACGAAGAACAATGAAGAGAATACGACGCTGTCTTCAGTGGAATAGATAGCCTTATCCTGGACCTCTACGCCCTTCTCACCGTATGTAAGGGAGAACTGTCTGATATAAGGTACAACGAGCGCACCGTTCGTATTGATCGTGGATACCGCAAGAACAGTGGAATCGTCGTTAAAAGCACAAGCCAAAGGATATCCGGAATTATAAGAAGACCACTCGGATATTGCATTGCCCGATGCATCGAAAAGAAGCACTTCACCATAGGAGTCAGGGCTGTTGGTTATAACGGCCGATACTCCCGTTGAAGATACAGTGACTGCCTTGATCTGGTTTACGGTAGGCTTTGAATAGACTATGCTATCAGCCGTAACCAGGGTGAAGTTGTAGCCGTCTAAGTCAAAGACGACGGCATATTCACCGAATGTAACACACTGAGGATTCTGATATGAGATCTGCGCTGTATAGATATCATTGCCTGACAGTGTCAGATAAGCGATCCTCTCGTTGGTGACCTTGAGAACGCCCTCGCCGAAAGGATAGAGCTTCTGTGCTTCAGAATATTCACAATTGAATCCGCCCTGTGCAGAAAGCTTGATCTGGCTGTCTGCATTGGACATGGAATCGATCTTACCTGATATATAAAAGATAAGTACTAAACTCATGAGCAGAATGATCGCAAGGACCATGACCACTATGGTCAGATTTCTGCCCGAGTTGTTACTTCGCGGTTTTGTCTTTTGCCTGTCTGTGTCAGATTGCATTATTGATTACTCCTTAAGAGATATCGTACACACCGTTAACATTCTCGTCAATCGCAGTTTTGAGAAGTTCGTATGCCGGCCATACACCGTAACTGTATGTATCTGTGCCGCCATCGTTGAACAACTCCTTGTTGTAAACATAGAAGGATGAGTACTCACCGTCTATTACTACATAGGAAGAGGATTCATCTCTTGTATAGAAAGAATACACATGCGTTGTATAGTCCTTGGTAACAATGGTAAGTGTAAGCAAAGGATCAGATGAAGTATCAACGGTCGCAGTTGTATCGAAGCCTCCAAGAGCGATACATGAGATCGCTTCGTAGAGAGTTGCACAGTAGGAACGTCCGTCTGAATTGAATACCTTCGCATTTCTGCCGTCCAATGTTACCGTTGAATCGTCTGCACTTATGGACTGAGATTCAGCTACATTGAGCTCGAATAAGAAGGACTCTTCTCCGTTTGTACCCTTGATAGAGGATATGTTAGATGCTGCATTTGAAGCAACATAAGAGTCAAGGAGCGTCATTACCGGAGTATCGAGACCCTTGATCTGCATGTCGGATACCATGAAGTACTTGTCCATGCCTGCAACATAACCGTAGTAGAAGCCTGCCATGTTCTCGGAGAAATAAACAACCTTCTTTGTACCGTCCTTAAGGTTCAAGGTGAACTGATAGTTAGGATCGTCAAGACCATATGAAGCAAGATCTTCATCTGCGATCTCCATATACTCCGAGATCTCCAAAGTAGCTACATATTCGATGAGGTTCTCGAAGTAAGGGCTTGCCTGGATAGTAAAAGGCTCGTAGATAAAGTACTGAGGCTCGCCTGTATCTTCGTAGATCTCGCATGTTGCCGATATCGTAAGATCGTCAGACTTCCTTACGAAGGTAACGGTATCGAGGTTATCGAAGCTGATGTTAAGAAGCTGTGCTTCGAGGAAGTTAACGGAAACCATGCCGGCTTCAACGATCTTACCTACACCAACAGTATAGACATCGTTAGAACCTTCAAGTCTCATATAGCACATTGTGCCGTCAATTGTCCTGTTACCGAGATATACGATATATGTTTCGCCCGTGATGGTAGTAACAGTAACCGTATAAGCAGGGTTATCGAGACCGTACTCGCTGAAGTTGCCGGAAGATGAGATAAGTGAATCACATGAATATGTGGACAGAAGAGATATGTAAGATGACATTATCCTCTGTGAATAAGTAGCACCCTCTTCTTTGTCGCTTCCCTCGTATGTATAAACTATATTGTTAAGATCTGAGGCATTGCAGCTTACCTTTACAACAGGTGAACCTTCCGCGGAAGCTCTGACCTCAACTGACTGAACATCCTGAGAACCGATATAGAGAACATCGATCATGGTATCAAGTGTCTCTTCGGGCTTATTAGCGTTCTTGTAGATGAAGTAACCTACAACAGCTACAGCGAGAACGATAAGGACTATCAGTGGTATAAGAAGATTTTTTGCTGATTTCATAATTAGAGATTCTTTCTTCTGTTATATACGATTGCTGCTGCAATTATGAGTCCCAACGGAATAACGATCATGAATACTATGAGGACAGTTGTCTTAGCAGAACTCGTTACCTTTGTCTCATCGAGACCATAGTCGTCAAGAGGCTTGGATACGATCTCGAGTGAATCTGAATCATCTGTGCCGAGGAGCATTCTGATAACAGCTCTGAGGAACTCGATATTTGAATCGTTGAAACCGAAGTT
>JAIKWA010000073.1 GCA_024685135.1 Saccharofermentans sp. | reverse complement strand
GGAGAGCTCATCGAAGAGAGCCTTAATAACCCCAGGTTCGAGAAGACGAGACAGGAAGCAAGAGAAGAGATATGGCAGCACAGAGGAGAAGGCGCGGTAAGGACCGCCGACTACCTCATAAATAAGCTTAAGAGCCTTACGGAGAACGAATCGTGAACACTCTGACAAAGATCGTATTTGCGCTCATAATCACGCCTCTTCAGGCTATCTTCGAAGTGGTATTCGGAACGGCTTACCACCTGACGGATAATCCGGGACTGTCGATAATAATACTGTCACTGTTCGTAACCATAATGATACACCCCTTATACAGCAGGGCGGCAACGTTGGAACGGCAGGAGAGGGAGTTAGAGAAGAAGCTCGAGCCCACGATAAACCACATCAAGAAGGTCTTTAAGGGCGATGAGCGCTTCATGATCTTGTCCGCCTTCTATAAGGAGAATAACTACAGCCCGTTAAACCAGCTCAAGAACTCGATATCGCTTGCGTTGCAGGTGCCATTCTTCCTGGCGGCTTATAACTTCTTATCTCTTTATACGATCTTCTATGGCGTATCCTTCGGGCCCATAAAGGATCTGTCTATGCCGGATGCCCTTATAACGATAGGCTCATTAAACATAAATCTTCTTCCGATCCTGATGACCGTCATTAACATCATATCGGGATTCGTCTATACGATAGGAATGCCCAAGAAGTCCAATATCCAGATAGATATCGTGGCTGCCATATTCCTTTTGCTCTTATACGATTCACCCTCATGTCTCGTGCTCTACTGGACATGCAACAATATATTCTCGCTCATAAGGAATATCCTTGCGAGAGTTAAGAAGGCTGAGAAGAAGGCGAGCAAAGAGGACAAGACTGCCGTTAAGCACAAGGCTTTCTTCCTGCCCGCGCTCTTCCTTACCGCGTTCACGGGACTTCTTATCCCCTCTGCCTTTATAGGAGATTCTCCTCTCGAGTTTGTTAATGTAACAAATCCCATGTCTCCTGCAAGACATATACTTATCCCCTTCTGCATAGCTGTAGGTGTCTTCCTCGTTTGGGGCGGCATATTCTATTCTCTTGCAAGCACCAGGGGCAAGAAGGTGATAGCAGGCATCTACTGGAGCTTATCCCTCATCTTCACCGTGGACTATATGTTCTTCGGCAAGGGACTCGGCACGATAAGCACGGACCTCGTATACGACCATATCCCGAGCTTTACCGTGCCTTCGATGGCAATAAATGCATTGGTGGTCATAGCAGTATCTGCATTGGGTCTGGTCTTGTTCAGAAAGACAAAGATAACTCCTGCAATATGCGGAATAGCAGCAGGAGCCGTAGTTATAATGTCCGTTATTAACATTACAGGCATAAACAGGCAGTACAAGGATTACCTCACCCGCGCTGAAGAAAACCTGAATAATGCCAGTCCGCACATCACGCTCTCAAAAGAGGGCGAGAATGTCATGGTCATTATGTTAGACCGCGCGGTATCGGCATATATCCCTTACATAATGCACGAATATCCCGCGCTGGGGGAGATGTTCGACGGATTCACATTCTATCCGAACACGATATCCTTCGGCCTTAATACAAACTTCGGTTCGCCCGCACTCTTCGGAGGCTACGCTTATACTCCGACTGCAATGGACCTTAGAACAGACGAGCTCCTGCGCGAAAAGCATGACAATGCATTAAGGCTCATGCCGCTTTTGTTCAGCGATGCCGGCTACGATGTAACATTGATGGATCTTCCCTATGCGGGATATCAGTCGATCTCGGACTATACCGTATTTAAGGATATCCCAAACCTTGAGGCATATAACGCTGAAGGATACTTTGTAAAGTCAGCGGAGACGAGCGAGCAGCAGGATGATTTCCGTGAGCGCAAGCTCTTCTCATATGCGATCATGAAGTGCGCGCCTGAGTTCATGACAGACTACTTATACGACGGTGGCAGATACTATCTCACAAGAGACATCGAGCTCAAGTCCTTCGACGAAGCGTATTCGGTGCTCTGTAATCTCACGGGCATGACCGAGATATCAAGTGAATCCCGGGGCGGCTTCCTCATGATGGACAACAACACCACGCATGAGGTAACGACATTAAGCGAGATAAGCCGGGACGGTAATTTCGAATATCTGGATTATTCGGATGCACCCTTTATTGCAACGGACGGTACGAGCGAGATCGTAATAGGCGATATGCGCAACGAAGCGCATTACGACTGCCTCATAATCGCGCTTTTCAGATTGGGAGAATATTTCGACTACTTAAGAGAGCAGGGCGTATACGATAACACGAGGATCATAATCGTCGCAGACCACGGCAAGGATCTCGGATTGTTCCCTGAACTTGTTTTCGCTGACAGGAACATAGATGCCGAGAGCTTTGCGCCGCTCCTTATGTTCAAGGACTTTGACAGCGAAGGTTTTACGACCGATAATACCTTTATGACCAATGCTGATACGCCTTCGCTGGCACTGCAGGGAATAGTTGAAGCCCCTGTGGATCCTGCGACCGGGACCCCGGTAAACATGGATCCCAAGTCGGGCGATGTCATCATCTGCCAGAGCGATGAGACACCTGCCGCATTCAGCGTCTGGTACAACAACGGCTATACATTCTACTATGGCGAGAATGCCAGGTTCTACAATCTTACGACCCACGACATCAGAGATGAAGCAGGCTGGGTAGAGATAGAGCAACCCGGAACATAAGGAGGGCTTCTTATGGGGACTACAGACAAGATAATATCGATCGGAAGATCTTATGGTGCAGGCGGAAGGACGTTGGGACGCAAGATCGCATCAGATCTCGGTATCCCTTACTACGACTCGGAGATCCTGGTCCAGACAGCAAGAAACAGCGGTCTTGCCGAGAAGTATCTGGCGAGCATCGATGAGAAAGAGATAAACGATGCAGCCCTTTATATGTCAGTAGGCTACATGAACCCCACATACACCTCGGTAAGGCAGATAGCTGCCAACGCCCAGAGGGAAGTAATAGAGAAGATCGCATCCGAAGGCCCCTGCGTTATCGTAGGAAGAAGGGCCAATGAGATCTTAAAGGGCAGGCAGAACTTAGTAAGCATATTCGTCACGGCTTCGGTCGAATCGAGGATCAAGCACGTAATGGAGCGCGAGGACCTCGATGAGAAGCAGGCAAGGAAGAAGGTCTTAAGGGCCGACAAGGAGCGTAAAGCCTACTACAACCAGTTCGGAGGCACGCCCTGGGGCTATGCGGAATCCTACGACCTCTGCATCAACACGGATGCCATAGGAATGGATTGCGCCGTATCGATAATCGAATGTATGGCAGGTAAGAAGTAAGTAATGGACAGTAAGCTTAAAGCCAAGCAGGAATTAACAGGCTTTATCGTATCGGCCGCAATAACGGCAGTAATATTCTTAGCAACAATAACTTTTATCTATCCGGTGGATTTCAACGAGCTCGCAGGCTACCACAACTGGCTCAACGGCTCTACCATCAAGTTTGTCAACGAATGGCTTGAGGAGGGTGCATCGAACCTTAACTTCACGATGTACGAATACCCGGAGGCCATTGAGAGAGCCGGCATGGACAGAGAGCCTTATGTCTCATATCCCAACGGCACCATCGTAACGGTCTGGGCTCTTGCAAAGATAACCGGCAGGCAGCATATAGGAATAGGCTTCCTCAAGGGCGTTGCGTGCATGTTCTACTACATGGATTCGATGCTCTTTGCAGGCTTTGTATATCTGTTCCTGTCGGCATTCAAGATCAAGGATCCCGTAACCAAGACTCTTATAGCATCTGCTGCCGCCGCCTGCTGGATATGGCAGCCGGTCAATATCTACTATCTGGCAAACATATTCTTTGCAGACCAATATGTGACCTTCTGGATATTGGGCTTTCTCTTAATCGAATTCCTCGATATAACTGATCACAAGCTCTGGAAGAAGATCGTAAAGGCCGTGATAATCTACTGCGGCTGCATGGTCGACTACTACTTCTGGATCATGACCGCCCTTGCATGGGGCTTAGATCTTATAGCTCTCATAATCTGCAAGAGAAAGATCAAGGAGCATATAAAGAGCCTTGCTCTATATGCATCACCCGCAATACTTGCAGTCCTCAGCTTCTACCTGCAGATATCACATATCGACAACTGGTACGGGCTCCTCATGGAGAGGTTCAAGCTCCGCGTATCCAACGAGGGCGAAGAGGGCGTAAGCAGCAGCGGCATCACGGGCATACTTAAGTTCTTCAAGCAGGCATACTGCGACGATTCCAAGAAGAGAGCCATCCTTATAGCGCTCTTTATCCTCATCACGGTAGCTCTTGCTATCTGCTACTTAGTACGCGAAAAGAAGCTCAAAGACGTCTTCACGGACAGTAAGCTCCGTATACTCCTTCTGGGAAGCATTGCTCCCGCTACCCAGATACTGGTGCTCAAAAACCACAGCGGCGTCCACGAATTCTCTATGATAAAGCTCTCCTGGCCCATGGTCATGGCGGCTGTAGTCTTCGGACTTCTTGCCTTGTGGCTCAGGGGCAGGCACTTAGATGAGGTATCAAGCCTCAAGGGCATAAGGAATATGGCTGTGCCCCGGGTATTTACCGCCACGGTGTGCTCACTTGCCCTCATGATGCTCCTCGGAGGCCACCCGACATCCCCCGGATATTATAAAAATGCAAGAGATTTTGACATTGACTATTCACTTGAATATGCAATGTATGATAATCTTGATAAAGATGATGTCTGTTTCTCCTTCACAAGGCAGATCGTGGTCAACGGTCCGCAGAGGATCTCGATCACCGGCAAGCTCCTTTACAGGGTAGGGTCAACAGACGAAATCGACACGCTTTTCCCGAATTTACCCGAAAATGCGCGTAAAATACTCATAATAGACAGGGATTTTACTGCCAAGGGCTCAAAAATCGACGATATGCAGACTGAGATATTATCGCGTCCGGGCAGTAAAATAATATATTATGATGACAGATATATATTTGCCGAAATAGGAGGATAACTGCTATGTTTGATAACAAGAAGAACTTTATCTTCGACTTGTACGGCACTCTGGTCGACATCCGTACGGATGAGAACCTACCATATCTCTGGAGCACAATGGCCAGATACTATTCAATGAAGGGTGCTGCTTATACAGAGGACGAGTTCCGTGAAGAATACGGCAAACTCTGCCGCGAGCAGGCTAAGGCCGCAGCAGGCAAGTCCAAGAAGGGCTCAAACAAGCTTACTGCAGACGAAGTTGAGATAGATCTTGCCGAAGTATTCCGCGAACTCTTTACACAGAAGGGTTCCAAGGTATTCCAGTCAGAAGTTGACGCGGCAGCCCTCACATTCCGTTGCATCTCCATAATGAAGCTTGGTCTTTATCCCGGAGCTATGGAAGTTCTTACAAAGCTCAAGGATCAGGGCAAGAAACTTTACCTCTTCGTAAACGCTCAGGCAGTATTCACCATTCCTGAATTAGAGAGCCTCGGCATCTACGACATGTTCGACGGCATCGTTATCTCTTCAGACATCGGCGTAAAGAAGCCTGCAAAGCAGTTCTTCACTACTGCAATGAAGGGCCTCAAGGCAAAAGAGTCCGTAATAATCGGCAACGACGAGTTCGGTGATGTAAGAGGCGGCATGGCAGCAGGCCTTGAAGCTTGCTACATCCAGACAGAGCAGTCTCCCACAATGGCCAGGAACCTTCCTTGCCAGGAGATCAAGTCTCTTACGGATCTTTTAGGATGATGTAAACAAAAAGCAAACAAAAGGGCAGAGGCAAAAGCCCAAAACCCCACAAATACAGTGATTACAGGGAGCTGCGGCAGATCGCAGCTCCTTTTGTTTGTATGCTCACAGCAGACCAAATAATCTTTACTGCATGATAACATCGAAAAACAAGATCATAAGGGTGCAGGGGTTATGAGGAAAGAGAACATTATCTGCTTATCCGGTACGGTTTTACCGCTTGCGACAGGCCTTTTTATCTACTTGACCTCACAAGGAAGGACATACCTGTCTGACTTTGCAAGAATGACAGGCATAGCATTTTCCGTAATTAAATATCCCCCTCTTATCAGAAACCACGGCTGCGATCTTCTGTGGGGCTTTGCTCTGTTTTGCGGTCTGAGGCTTCTTGCAGATAAGGAAGAGCCCCCTTATAAGAGCGCTGTAACAGCAATTGCCATAGCAGCACTGCTCGAGATCTTGCAATGCTTCAGACAGATCCCGGGAACCTTCGATCTGCTGGACATACTGACAGAAACAGCAGCTGTCATCGCAGCTATGTTTATAACTACATTAGCCGGGAGGTTACATAAAAATGAAAAGATCAATTAGAACATTGTGCTCTATCGCTCTTGTTGGCGCGTTTGCATTTGCATCTATGGCAAGCGGCTCATCCGATTCCGAAGAGCCCACAGTAAAGAAGACAGATTCAACTACTGAAGCTGAATCAGAGGCTCCTGAAGAAACAGAGGATGCGCTCGATCTGTCCAACGGTTATGGCCTCACCATAACATTTGACGACCTCGAGATCACATTCCCCGATTCAGTAGAGTGGACAACGGTAGATAACCAGTTCGCAGATACCAATGGTCAGGATATAATCGCACTTACGATGCATGTTGAGAATATCGACGATGAGAATCACGGACTCAATATGTTCTATCTCAAGATATTCGGAACACAGGGCACAGAGCTTGATGATCAGGGTGCTTACTTCGAAGGTAATACCCTTTGGTCATCAGGTGATATGAGACCCGGTGCTTCACAGGACATCACTTTGTATTTCCCTTACGACGGCGATGGTACTTACTACCTTAACTTCGACAATATGTTCGACACTATCGAGGTTGGCTTCCCTGTAACGAAGTAACACTCCTCACAATAAGCAAACTCCTGCAGGCATATGCCTGCGGGGGCTTTCTTAGAAGAGAGCCGTGATATGTCTTGCAAGACCCAGAAGCAAAAGGTATGGGAACATCAGCACGATCAGTGCGATGACGGAATAGACGATCTTGGCTATGAGCCGGACTATGAAGTGCTTGTTCCCGATGAAGGGCAGGTTATCGAACATTCCGGTCCAAGAGGTCCAGATATCTATTACTGTAAGCCAGAAGACAACGAAGAAGACCCTGGTAAAATAAGTATCCATGAGGTCTCCCGATTCAAACGACAGGGCAAAAGATGTATAGGCGATAAAGGGGTAGATCATTATCGCAAGAGCGATCTTCCACCATGTCCCGGTCCTAAAGCCCGGAGGCGGGAAGAGGGGTTTGACTATCATCTTGCTGCTGATCCTGTGGGTAAGAGCGTTGCGGAAAGCATCTATATTCTCGTAGCGGTCCTTGGGATCGAAGCTCATGGCTTTGTCTGCGACCTTCCTGAACCTGTCATTGCCGGGGAAAGCATCCTTCAGCATGCGGCCGACGGCATAGATATCAGTCCTTGCATCTGACTGCATGAAGCCATACTGCTCGGGGGCAGCTCTTCCCTCGGTACCGAGGAAAGTCGTATCCTGAGCCTGATCATCCTTATAGGTCTTGGCGGCATCGTAATCTATGATAACAAGTCTGCCGTCGTCAGCTATTATGATATTGGAGGGCTTGAGATCTCTGTGGATTATCGGCTTAGGCGCACTGTGAAGGAACTTGAGTCCGTCGCAAAGCTCTAAGAAGTAATTCGTCTTGGTCTTATCCGGAACACTAGTGTCATCCAGGATAACGTCAAATGTGTTGCCTTTTATGTATTCTTCGATAACTGTCAGCACGCTGCCGTTATCAATAAGGTCTCTTATACGGGGTATATGCCTGTCCCTATGGGATCTGATATATTCGTAGACATCCATGTCATAGTGAGTAAGATGCTTGGAGATAAAAACCTCTCCTGAGATCTCATCTATAACGAGGCTATGCTTGGCGTCATACTTATATAATTCTTTGTAATCAGGCATAATACTATTATAAGACTAAAGAGGTTTATATGGACGATAAAACCGATGAACTTACGAATAAACTGACGGCCGTTGACAGCAGCAACGCGCTGTATGATTATGTCAATTCAATAGATGGCAAATATCCGGAAGATCTTAAGACTTACCTTAAGCAGATCCTCGAAGAGAAGCACATGTCCACGGCTGACCTTCAGAAGAAGAGCCATATCGACAGGACTTATATCTATCAGATCATGGACGGCAGCAAGAAGCCCGGCAGAGACAAGATCATAAGTATCGCTCTCGGCGCAGGCATGGATCTTGCTCAGTGCCAAAGGGCTCTTGTTATCGCACAGGAAGGAATACTCTATCCCAAGAACAAGAGGGATAGCGTCATCATTTACGCAATCAACAACCAGATGAGCGTCATGGATCTTAATGCTCTTCTTGAAGAATACGAAGTCCCGACCCTCAAATAATCTTTTCGATCGGAGATATCTCATATGAAAACATGGAAACTCATCGCAGGCATCCTGACCTGTGTCTTCTTTTTATTGGTATCCTTTCAGAGCTGTGCGGCAGGCCTTTATAACGCTATGGCAGATAACAATGACTCCTCAGGCAGTGCCGGCGTTATGGTAGCTATACTCATGCTCGCAGGCGGTATCGTGTCCATTGTTACACGCAAATCGCCAAGGGACGGCGGCAACATCGCTCTAATCGTCCTGTTTGGTATCGCAGGCCTCATTGGCTTTACGAGTTACGGCACCTTCAAAGATCTTGTTGTCTGGTCAGCCTGGTGCTGGCTCAATGCCTTGCTCGCAGTGATCTCTATCGTTCTTAACAGCCGCCCGAAGAAAAAGAGAGACAATATTCCGACAGGGGAATAGGATAAGACATCAGGCAATAAAATGAAAAGTTAAGAAAGAAAAGAAATAAGAAATACAAAACAGGGTGCTGCGGCACCCTGTTTCAATCTAATCACTATTTATTAAACTTACTTCTTATCTAAAGTCTCAGATAACTTGCATAAAGCCTGGAATGTCTCATCGGAGATATCGTGCTCGATGCAGCATGCATCGTCTTCTGCGATCTTGGGATCGATTCCGAGGGAGATGAAGAACTTTGTGAGGGACTTATGGCGGTCGTAGACCTTCTGCGCGATCTGCATACCCTTCTCGGTTACGGTGATAAAGCCTGAACGGTTCATCTCGATATAGCCATTCTCACGGAGACGCTTCATTGCCGTGCTTACGCTGGGCTTGGTAACACCGAGGTGAGAAGCGATGTCAACGGAGCGGATATAACCGTTCTTCTCCTTGAGCATGAGCATTGTCTCGAGGTAATCTTCGGAAGACTTTCCTAAGCCTTTTTTTGTTTCCATATGAAACCCTCCCGTGTCCTGTTTTGTGCTATTGCACAAATTTGAAATACTAAAAAAGAATTTGTGGCAAAGATGAGTTAGTCGTGTTAAACTTTAGGCGCTCAGATAGACTTTGCTAACTAATAATACATTAATCTAATTGGCTTTGTCAAATAAATCTGACCTTGAGGAGGAATGGCTATGATGCCCCTTGCACTTGCAAATGTAGGTGAGGAAGTTATGGTTTTTCGCGTTAGTGGGGATGACGCGACAAAGCAGCACCTTGCAGACCTCGGTTTCGTTCCCGGAACGAGGATCAATATCATCACACAAAATGGAGGAGACGTTATCGTCAACCTCAAAGAATCCCATCTGGCTATCACGAAGAAGATGGCACAGAAGATAATGGTTCAACCGGCTTAATAATATTGAGGAGGCACATATGAAATTAAGAGATTGTAAGATCGGCAGCACTGTTAAGGTTGTCAGTATCAGCGGTCAGGGCGCAGTCAAGCGCAGGATCATGGATATGGGTATCACTAAGAATACCGAGATCTATATCCGTAAGGTTGCTCCTTTGGGAGACCCCGTTGAAGTTACGGTTCGCGGTTTTGAGCTTTCATTGAGGAAAGCAGATGCGGACATTCTTGAAGTCGAGAAGATTTAATTAGCAGGAGGCAAATATGGCTGAAATACACATAGCGTTGGCCGGCAATCCGAACTGCGGAAAGACGACATTATTCAACGCGCTCACAGGTTCAAACCAGTACGTCGGCAACTGGCCGGGCGTTACGGTAGAGAAGAAGGAGGGTAAGCTCAAGGCACACAAGGATGTCATCATCCAGGACCTTCCGGGTATCTATTCCCTCTCTCCTTACACATTAGAGGAAGTCGTATCAAGAAACTATCTCGTAGAAGAGAAGCCCGATGCCATCATCAACATCGTTGACGGTACAAACATCGAGAGAAACCTCTACCTCACAACACAGGTTCTTGAGATCGGCATTCCTACCATCATCGCAGTAAACATGATGGACCTCGTAAAGAAGAACGGCGATCAGATCGACTTCGCTGCTCTTGAGAAGGCATTAGGCTGCAAGGTTATGCCGATGAGCGCTCTTAAGGGCGATTCCATCGTAGAAGTTGCCGAGGCAGCTATCGAGGCAGCAGGCAAGAAGGCAGAGGAGCCTCACGTATTCTCCGGAAGCGTTGAGCATGCTCTTGCACACATCGAGGAATCTATCGAGAGCAAAGTCGAGAAGAAGAGCCTCAGATGGTTCGCAGTTAAGGTCTTCGAGAGAGACGAGAAGGTAGTAGAGAAGCTCGCTCTTACATCCGATGAGAAAGCTCACATCGAAGAGCACATCAAGGATTGCGAGAAAGAGCTTGACGACGATGCTGAGTCCATCATCACAAACGCAAGATATAACTACATTACAGATATTACATCCAAGGCTGTAAAGAAGAAGGATCGTAAGACTAACCTTACAGTATCTGACAAGATCGATAAGATCGTTACAAACCGTATCTTAGGTCTTCCTATCTTTGCAGGCGTTATGTGGCTCGTATATGCGATCGCAATGGGTGGTTATCCGTTCTCTATCGGTACTATGGGAACTGATTTTACTAACGACGTTATCTTCGGTGAGTGGGTTCCCGGATTGTTCGACAAGATCCTCTCTCTTTGCGGAGTAGCAAAAGGCACATTGATCTACAGCCTCGTTCAGGATGGTATCGTAGCAGGTGTCGGTGCGGTCTTAGGCTTCGTTCCTCAGATCCTCGTACTCTTCGTCCTCCTCGCTATCTTAGAGGACATCGGATATATGTCCCGTGTAGCTTTCGTTATGGACCGTTTATTACGTCAGTTCGGATTATCCGGTAAGTCATTCATCCCTGCTCTCGTAGCAACAGGATGCGGTATCCCGGGTGTTCTTGCTTCAAGAACTATCGAGAATGACCGTGACAGAAAGATCACGGTAATGACAACAACATTCATGCCCTGCGGCGCTAAGCTCCCTATCATCGGACTTATCGCAGGTGCTATCTTCGGCGAATCACCTTGGATCTCAGTTCTCGCATACTTCATCGGTATCGGCTCTATCGTATTCTCAGGTATCATCCTTAAGAAGTTCAAGGCTTTGGCTTCAGAGCCCTCACCCTTCGTTATGGAGCTCCCTGCATATCACGTACCTTCAGTAAAGAACGTATTACATGCAACATGGGAGAGAGGCTGGTCCTTCATCAAGCGTGCAGGTACAGTCATCCTCATCTCCACTATCATCATCTGGTTCCTCTCAGGCTTCGGTTTTGTTAACGGCAAGTTCGGCATGATCGACAACCTCTGGGAAGAGCAGGGTATCGAAGAGAACGAAGAGTATCTCGCTGAGCTCGCTGCTAAGAGGAACATTGAAGTTGACGAAGTTAACTCGATGGACGATTCACTCCTCGCTTCAGTAGGTCAGGGTGCTTCCTTCGTATTTAGGCCCCTCGGATTCGGAACATGGAAGCCTACAGTTTCCACAGTAACAGGTCTTGTTGCTAAGGAAGAAGTTATCTCAACATTCGGTGTCCTCTACAACTACGATGAGGAAGCTACTGGTGAAGAGTTAGGCGAGAAAGGTGAAGGCATTTGGACTAATGTTGCCAAGGAGTACGATCAGGCTTCAGGTATGGCATTCATGATCTTCAACCTCCTCTGCGCTCCTTGCTTCGCAGCTATCGGTGCCATCAAGCGTGAGATGAACAACGCTAAGTGGACATGGGCTACGATCGG
>JAIKWA010000070.1 GCA_024685135.1 Saccharofermentans sp. | reverse complement strand
GATACTCATTAACTTCGAGAATACTACGCCTTACTCAGGCACTATGGAATACAGAGTACATGTACAAGACATCGGCTGGATGGATTGGGTAGAGGCAGGTGAGCTTGCAGGTACTGAAGGAATGTCCAAGAGGATCGAGGCCATCGAGATCCGTCTTACAGGCGAACTCGCCGAGCACTACTCTGTTGAGTACGCTGTGCATATCCAGGACTACGGAGATAGCCAGGGATGGGTATCTGACGGTACACTTGCAGGAACAACAGGTGAATCCAAGAGGATCGAGAGAGTATCCGTAAGGATCGTGCCCATAGGATCCGGCGATGAGAGCTCAGTAATGTACAGAGTACATGTACAGAACAAGGGCTGGGAGAATACATACACCGAGAACGGTGCAGTATCCGGCACGATGGGACAGTCCTTAAGACTTGAAGGTATCGAGCTGTTTGTAAGCGGCAACGAGTACTCAGGTGGCGTCAGATACAGAACTCACGTACAGAACATAGGCTGGGAATCCGGCTGGACGAACAGCGGCGAGATGAGCGGTACACAGGGTCAGTCCTTAAGACTTGAGGGAATCGCTATCGAGCTTACGGGAGATCTGGCAGATCACTACGATATCTACTACAGAGTACACGTACAGGATATCGGCTGGCTCTCATGGGCATGCAACGGAGAGTATTCGGGAACTGCAGGAAGATCTGCAAGACTTGAAGGAATCCAGATCCTGTTGGTACCTAAGGGAGGGGCAGCCCCGAGCGCTACATACGGAGGAGTTACCGCAAACGATCCAAGATCCTTTGTTGAAGGATTCTGACATAAAAGAGCTGATCCTGATATTAAGGTTCAGCTCTTTTGTTTGTGATGTGAAATTTGTTAAACTAATTTCATAGAAAAACCATTAATAGTAAACAGTACAGGTTTATTATTGAGTATTATAGCTATGTAATTATTACAACTTAAAACTATGGGGGACTATGAAATGGTATCCAAGGTTCTTGACTGGAATAAATACCGTAGCGCGTGTATAGATGCGGCTGCTGAGGGCATAGTAATGCTCGAGAATAAAGGAGATGTCCTTCCTCTTGCAGATGGCACCAAGGTAGCTCTTTTCGGAAGAATGCAGACACATTACTATAAGTCGGGAACAGGTTCCGGCGGTATGGTTAATGTGCATCACGTAACCGATATAAGAGAAGGGTTCATGGAGCAGCCGGGCATCACTCTGGATAGTGAGCTCATGGAGATCTACGATAAGTGGGACGAAGAGAATCCCATGGATCCCGGTCTCGGTTGGGGTAAGGAGAGCTGGTCACAGCCCGAGATGCCCTTAAGCCGCGAAGTAGCAGACAAGTTTGCTGCCAAGAACGATGTAGCTGTCGTCATTATCGCAAGAACGGCAGGCGAAGACAGAGACAACTCCGCTGACATGGGCGCATACTATCTGAGAGATACCGAAGAACAGATGATCTCCGTCGTATCCCAGGCTTTTGAGAAGACTGTAGTACTCCTCAATGTAGGCAACATAATCGATATGTCCTTCGTTGCAAAATACGATATCCAGACCGTCTTGTATGTATGGCAGAGCGGTATGTTCGGCGGCACGGCTGTAGCTAAGGTTATAGCAGGTGAGATAACACCTTCAGGCTGCCTTCCCGATACCATCGCAAAGTCTTTGGAGGCTTATCCTTCCAACAGCAATTTCGGTAATGTCGATATCCTCGAGGATACATATGAAGAAGATATCTTCGTAGGCTACAGATATTTCCAGACCTTCGCACCTCAGGATGTCTTATATCCTTTTGCAGAAGGCAAATCTTATACAACATTTGAATACGGCGATATAACCAGCGAATATAAGGATTCTACTCTCGTTGCAAGCTGTAAGGTTACAAATACCGGATCTTACGCAGGACGCAAGGCGGTAACCGTCTTTGTTAAGGCTCCTTCCGGCAAGCTCAGCAAGCCTGCAAGAGTGCTTGCAGGTTTTGCAAAGACAAAGACTCTTGCTCCCGGCGAGTCTGAGACAGTTACCATCTCTGCACCTGCAAGATATTTTGCATCCTTCGACGATGACGGCAGAACAGGTCTTGGAACAGGCCTTATCCTCGATAAGGGCGAATATATCGTCTACATGGGAGGCAATGTAAGTGAAGTTTCCGAGATCGGCAGCTTTGAGATAAGCGATACGACACTCGTTGAAGCGCTCAGCTGTGCTCTTGCACCCCGCAAGAACTTCAAGAGAATGGTAGCTATACCTGACGGTGACGGCTTCAAGGTCGGATACGAGGACACGCCCGTTGCAACGGTCAATATGTTAGATGACCGTATGACACGCGTTATGCCTGAGATCCCTCAGACAGGTGATAAGGGCATCAAGCTCATCGACGTTAAGAACGGCAAAGCTACTATGGAAGAGTTTGTAGCACAGTTAACTGATGAGGATCTGTCGCTTATTATCAGAGGCGAGGGCATGGGCTCGCCCAAGGTAACGGTAGGTACGGCAGCTGCTTTCGGCGGTATCTCCAAGGAGCTCATGGCCATGGGCATCCCCACACTGTGCTGCACTGACGGTCCTTCAGGAATGAGGATCGATTCAGGTAAGAAGGCATTCTCACTTCCTAACGGCACATGCCTTGCTTCGACCTTCAACCCGGATACCATTGAAGAGCTCTATACCTATTGCGGTATCGAGATGCTCATAAACAGGATCGACTCTTTGTTAGGTCCCGGTATCAATATCCACAGACATCCGCTTAACGGCAGAAACTTCGAGTATTTCTCTGAAGATCCCGTGCTTACGGGTAAGATGGCTGTAGCTCAGGTAACGGCTCTCGAGAAGAGCGGCGTTACACCTACGATCAAGCACCTGTGCGCAAATAACCGTGAGACAAAGAGAAGGGATATGAATTCCGTCCTGTCTTCAAGAGCGTTAAGAGAGGTCTACCTGCTCCCCTTCGAGATCGCGATAAGAGAAGGTAAGGCAAGATCCGTAATGAGCTCTTATAACCGTATCAACGGCAGATATTCAGCTAATAACTACGAGCAGAATACGATGGTATTAAGAGAGCAGTGGGGCTATACAGGCATCGTAATGACAGACTGGTGGGCTTATATCGCCAAGAACGGTGACGATTCAAAGGATTACAACCTCACATCTCATTCCGTTATGGCAAGATCCCAGAACGATATCTATATGGTATGCGCTCATGTTGAGAAGTCCGATCTTCTCGAGACCGACTGCTATAAGGATCTTACGGAAGGCGACGGTTCGCGTATAACCAGGGCAGAGCTCCAGAGGAATGCCATGAACATCCTGCGCTTTGCAATGGATACCCCTGCAATGGACAGGATAAACGGCAACGAAGTTACAGTTGAGCAGATCGATAATCCCTTCAAGGACGAAGATGTACGTGTCAGCGCAGATGTCTACTACGATCTCGATGACTCCGTGGAGATCCCCGTTACTGCCGATACAAAGGAAGGCAAGGATATCGTATTCGGTATCTCTGCTTCAAAGCCCGGCATCTATCTGATAGACCTTAAGGGCAGATCTTCCTTAGGAGAGCTCGCTCAGATCCCGATGACCGTATATATCCAGTCTATCCCGATCTCTGTCGTTACCTGGAATGGTACAAACGGCGAAGAGGTCTGCCATCAGGCTAAGTGCATGATGTACAGCAGGAACAATGTTTACCGTATCCACTTTGGCGGCAACGGCGTTGAGATCACAGGACTTAAGATCAGCTATAAGTGCCCCATTGGTGAAGATTAAAGAGCAATAGTTATTTCTAATGCTATAATAAGGTCAGTCTTTAAACGGACTGACCTTAATCTTATTTAATGCAAAGGGAAACATCTTGCGTAGAGATTATTTTACATGTGTATTTCTGGCTTTGGTCGCAGGCGCGCTTACGTTTGTCTGCTTTAAGCCGTTATATTTTACTTTCCAGGGAATAGTCCCGAGGGTATTCGGCGTGATAGAGATCTTACTGAGCCTGCTCTATGTCGTGTTCTTTGTGTTTTTCCTTCCCGTTTTCGGTGCATACCGCAAAAAGACATGGGTCAACTTCGGTCTTGCGGCATACGGTTTGCTCATATACCTGCCCAAGTGGTTCTATCCGGCACCTGAAGCAATAACGGGAGACAGTGCAAACCTGGTATCTTCCTTGGTTGCCATGCTGCTACGCGGCATCTACGATATGGTTCAGGCACCCTTTGCGGCAACCTCGGCCCTGGCGGGCGACAAGGTTGCAGGCGGACTTTCCTATTGGATACTGCCGCTGTCCCTCTTGTGGTTATTGCTGTTCAAGGTCGCAAGATTCTACAGAAATGCATATCTTACTGAGCAGCTTGCTCCGCGCTCGGATCAGGGAGAGGCAGATCCTGCGATAGAGCGCAAACCTAAGGCTGAAGATCTGAAGAATAAGCCTGAGCCCGAGGTATTGGGCACGGTAATCCAGGCACCCAGCTCTTCCGTATCTCCCGAGGAGGTCGCCAAGGAAGCGGCGAGAAGCCGTATGGAGAGAGAGCAGAAGAAGGCACAGGTACGCCCTCCGGTAAGGAAGGTTAATATTAAGACCGGTTCAGACGAAGCGATACCTCTGGGAGCCCCCAAGAACTCTGATGTTATTGAGCTCGGGCCTCCCAAAGATGAAGGCGACGACGGCGTTATCAGGCTCGGACCGCCCAAGTGAGAATACGACTGTTGAAAACAACGCAGTCAGTATGTAAAATAATACAGTTTATTAAAGCACAGGAGCTTATATAATGGCTAAGAACAGTAAATTCTGGAAGACTTTCGTTGCAGGCAGCGACGACAAGAAGCATGCAGCGGCAACAGGCGAAGACCCGCTTGAAGAGGGTCTTAAGGATCTTACCTGGTTTCAGAGTTCGAAGCGCGCTGTAAGGCGTGGTCTTCAGAAGACATATATGACATTCGGCGAAGAGGTCGGCAACTCGATCACTGCAGGTGTTCCTGCCCTCTACCTCTTAGGTCTGCTTCCCTATGCAGCGATCAAGACATATATCAGTGCGAGCGCAGCAACGGGTGCAACAAAGGCATCTGTCGTAATGGCAGTCATTGGCGTATCAGCGTTCATAATAACGCTCATATTATCCCTGACCCTTTCTACGATCTATCACTTTATGAAGCATGGTACGCCTCATAAGAGGATCATGGATAAGGTCAACAGATCAGTTGCTTATTTTGCTATCCTCGGCGCTTATACACCGGTCTGCATCAATTTCCTGGGACCTATATCAGGCGCAGTCTTGTGGTCTTTGGAAGCAGCTATGGCTATTGCGGGCGTTCTCGTTACCGCACTCGCTTATCCGAATAACAAGGTCGGCAAAGGCTTTACCTATCTTATCTATGCACTTATGGGATGGAGCATCATCTTCAGGATCAAGGAGTTCTATACAAACAGCTCCAAGCTCTGTTTCTGGCTCATATTCTCGGGTCTTATCGTTTACACGGTAGGTATCTTCTTCGGACCTTCCAAGAGATTTAAGTTCTCACACATGGTATGGCACCTGTTCGTTCTTGCAGCCGTAGTACTCCATGTGTTGGGATTTGTTTATTTCTTCGGTTGATAGGAATCAGATAGAGCCCTTGATGTAATCCATGACCTCATCTGCCGTCATGGCCTCACCCAAGTATTTACCCTGGAAATAGTCACAGTCTTTATCGACGAGTGATTCAAACTGACTTGCTTTGCCTACGCCCGTTGCACAGACCTTTATGTCGATGTCGTGCATGAGCGAGATGACTGAAGAAGTCAGGATATTTACGTTAGTATCCGAGCCTAAGAGCTTGGTGAAGTTACCGTCTAATTTAAGAAGAGAGATCGGAAGCAGGGGGATCGTGTTGAACGATGAATAGCCTCTTCCGAAGTTATCGAGAGCGAGTCTTACACCGGAAGACTGAAGCTTATCGATGGTGGAACGGATATCCTCGATATTGGTAAACAGGCCTTCCTCGGGAATGTCTAAGAGGATATCTGACAGATTGCAGCCTGAATTTGAAACAGCATTTGAAAGTGTCGAATAGAAATCTCCCTTGAGCTGAGCCGTGGATATATTTATCGCAAGGATAAGGCCCGGCTTGATGCGGGAAGCCTGAGCGAGCATGGCAAGGGACTTATCGAGAGAATAGTCACCGATACGCTTGAGGTAACCTGCGCCGTCTGCTGCTGCAAGGAAAGCGGGAGGGGGGATTATCTCGCCATCGCTCTCAAATCTCATGAAGCTCTCAAAGCCCCTGAGTTCTCTGTCCTTGGTAAAGAAGGGTTGGTATACCATGTGGAGACTGCCGTCTGTAATGGCCTTCTCGAAGATAACTGCGATCTCGTCCTTGCTCTTGCCGTCGAAAATGGCGTGTCCCTTGGACAGTGCCCTTGACTGGGAAGCAGATGATGTCATGGAGACATTGCCTACGATGCCTGAATCGTCACCATATACGGCATTCATTGCATCTTCTGCCTTGGCTATGAGCTCTCCGGCATTCCTTCCGTCCTCAGGGTAGCAGGCGATACCGCAGGAGATGTGAACCTCCATCGATTCTCCGCCGCCTTCAAATGCTCCGAGGCAGGCCTGGGCCAGACGCTTGGCGTATGCTTCGCAATCGGCAAGCTCCATGCTCCTGGAAGTGAAGATTATGAATTCTGCATTTACAACGCGTGCAACGATATCCTTGGGAGCTGCGGCTTCGCGCAGACGGTGAGCCATGTTCTGGATAAACAGGTCCATGGTCCTTCTGCCGAGCTCGCGGCTTATAAGGTCTGATTGCTCTAAGGCCAGATATATTATGCGGAAATGCTTGGAAACCTTGGAGGGTACAACAGAAGCCTGCATAGCTGCCACATCTTCTGCTATGAGATCATCGATCTTGTCTGTGAGCATGCCCTTGCCCGGGAGAGTAGTAAGAGGATCTACCGAGGTCGCGAGGTTCTCACCGATCGCCTCGTTCATCTTATCCTGCTTATCCGTCTTATCGTGGCTTACGATGAGGCTCGTCCTGTTAAACATCTCATCTTCGAGCTCCTTGGTTATCCTCGCGCCACGCTCCTCCTGCTTGCTCTTCTTGATGGCATAGATGCGGCTTGCGATCCTTACTATGTAGTACTGGAGGATAAGATCTATGATCATTATGGAGAAGGTCATGCTGATGAGTACGGGAGCATATACATTATCTGTTACGAGGTACTCGTAGGTGTATATCATGAACTGAATGAAGTTGAGAGCGAAGGAAGCATAGAATCCGAACTTGTCGAGAGCTATGTTCATAAGGAAGGACAGGAACATCAGGGCAATGCCGATAAAATAGATCGTCGAGGGATTTATCGAGAGTATCTGCATTGCGAGAAGAACAATAAATATGAGCGCCGAGCTTATGAGCACGGTTACATACATTGCTCCTGATCTGAAGAAGATCCTGTTACCATTAATATCCATACTACTTATTATGAATGAATATTTATAAAAATGTATTAATGTACTGTGAAATTTTACTTTCATTTTTTATTGTTGCATAATCTAATCGTTGCTATGCAACAAAATCCCCGCTTCAACTGTATATAAGACAGAAGCGGATAGTCGGAGGCAATATGACGACACTGCGTTTGAGATTACCATGGTTCTTGCAGGCAGGGATAATGCTGTTTGCGGGGATAGTGGGGAGCGAAGTGCAGAGTGGCGATAAGCCGTTATCTGAAGAAGAACTCCTTGAGGAGCAGACCAGACAGATAATGGATGAGCTCGGTAATTCAATACTGCGTCTGGCCTATTCATATCTGCACAACATGGAGGATGCCGAAGACATCTTGCAGGAGACGCTCATAAAGTTCGTTACCGTAAGACCTGTTTTCGAGAATGAGAAGCACCGCAAGGCGTGGCTTCTTACAGTCGCATCCAACCTTGCCAAGAACCGCATCGAGTATAACAAGGTGCGTCAGGCAGAGGAGCTGAACGAGGAGATCGCAGGCGCGGAAGACAGAGAGGATCTGTCCTTCGTATGGGAGGCGGTAAAGTCGCTTCCTCAGGCACAAAGAGAAGTTATCCACCTGTTCTACCAGGAAGGATATCCGACAGCTGACTGCGCCAGGATCTTAGGACGCAAGGAGTCCACTATCCGTTCTGACCTCAGAAGGGCAAGGCAGAAGTTAAAGGAGATATTGAAGGAGGCTGATGACTTTGAATAAGTATAACGAATACATGAGCCATATTACAGTCGACGAGGAGATGAAGGAGCGTGTCCTTAAGAATGTCATGGAACACGCCGGCAAAGCTCCCACTCCGATAAAGAAGAAGGCTAAGATATCGACTTTGCAGATAATCTCCTGCGCGGTTGCGGGAGTGCTCGTGGTAGGTTTTGCAGTCTTCATCATGGTTAATCTTGCAGGCAGTATGGGCATGAAGAGTTCGAAGAGTGTTGAGCCTGATGCACATAACGCGGAAGTATATACAGATGGCATGGCAGAGACTACAATAGCAGAAGCACCCGAAGCCGCAGAAGCAGCAGCAGAAGAAGCAGCAGAGCCTGAGATGGAATATTTCAACGGCGGCGACTCGAGAACTACAACGGGTGAAGCTGACAGCTGCGAGCTTGAAGGCGTAACGGTCTTTACTTCGGATAATACGGTAGAAGAGATCTTAGCTTTGTATAAGTACACCCGTCCTGTAGATATCTGCGGAGTAAAGGTATATCTTCTTTCCACAGACGAAGAGGATATGTTTACCGGAGCATGCTGGCAGATAGGTGATACTGTATATAGTGCCTCAAACAAGGAAGCAATGCCTTCTGAAGAATGGGAATCTTCCCTCATAAGCCTGATAGAGCTTATGGTATAATTTTTGTATCTTTAATAATTTAAGGAGGGATATTTATATGAATTGTCCCAATTGTGGTAAAGAGTACGGTATCGGAGCTTCATTCTGCCCCGAGTGCGGCACGACACTTCCTGCATACGACAGCGCAGCTGATATTGCAGGCGAAGCTGTAGACAAGGCTGAGGATGCAGGCAGTGCAGCAGCAGAAGCAGTTGCGGTAAGCGCAGCTCCTTCAGGTTCTTCCGAAGGCGCCAAGAAGAGTAATATCCTGCCCTTCGATGAGTTCTTCAAGACATTGATAAACGCAGCGATAAAGCCCTTCTCTGCTACGGCAGTTGAAGCTGAGAAGTACGATAGCATGGCAAATGCCGCTATCCTTGCAGCTATCGTATGTGTCATTCTCTCGATCGTAAGAGCAGTTACACGTACGATCACAGGCGGTATCTTAGGATTCCTCTCAGGCCTTTACACCGTAAATTCCATCATAGGAAGTATCGTAATGTTTGCAGTGCTTACATTCGGTCTTGCAGGTGTTTACTTTGTAGCAGGTAAGGTTATACATGAGGATTACAGTTTCCCGAGACTTCTTGCAATAGCATCTATGGCAGTTGCTCCCAACTACCTCATCAAGGTGCTCATCGTACCCTTCATGAGCCTTATCTGGGGCAACCTCGGAAGCGCTGTAAGCGTTATGGCAACAGCATACTTCGTCCTCATGCTCTATGAGGGAACAAGGAAGGAACTCAAGGTCGAAGGTGACAAGAGAGTTATCTTGAATGCGGTCTGCATCGGCATCGCAATGTTCATATCTTATCTGTTCTGATAAGATCTTAAAATTCAAAACGAATAGAGCTGCGCTGCAGCTCTATTTTTTCTTTGTTTTCGTTTTTACTTTTTGCTTCTTGGTGCAACATTTTTGAATCTTCGGTTGTATATATGGTATCAAGGCGATTGGAGGCAATAATATGAATAAGATGATCAAAATGACAGGCGCTGTTATGGCAGGTGCATTGCTCCTTACCGGATGCGCAGGCAAGACTTCCGATGAACCCGTGAAGGCTTCACCTGCGTTTGACTATGACGAGGTAGCAGGCAGTGAGATAGAGGATCGTTCGGAATATGAAGCAGGGTATAACAGCTTTGCTTTCTCGCTCCTTGCAGGTGCCATAAGGTCAGACGAGAATGTTATGGTATCACCCGCATCGGTGATGATGGCGTTTGATGTGGTATCAGCAGGCGCAGGCTCTGATACATTAACTCAGTTAACGGATCTTTTCTGCCCGGGAGCAGACCCCGTGATGCAACAGGCCTTTGCTTCGGAGCTCATGGAGCGCATAAATGACGCTTCGGATGTGGAGTTCAGCTGCGCTAATGCAATCTGGAACAACTCCGCTGTCTTAGGAGACAGATTAAGCGAAGACTATATAGATTATGTGGACGATACCTTCGGAGCAGGGATCTTTGTTGAAGAATTTGATGATGAGACGGTAGATCGGGTAAATGCATGGATATCGGATAACACGGACGGAATGATAGAGGATATGCTCTCTGAATTGTCTCCTTCCACTGCCATGGTAGTCGCTAATGCGATCGCATTTGAAGCTTCCTGGTCAAGCCCCTTCGAAGAATCACACCCCGGCACATTTACCTGCGCAAACGGCGATACTGCTGATGTTGATATGCTGTGCGATACTCTCAGCTCTTATTACGAGACTGATCTTGCCACGGGCTTTATCAAGTACTACGAAGGCGGAGATTATGCCTTTGTCGTAATGCTTCCAAATGACGAAGATATCAGTGCAAATGATTTCATGCAGAATTTCACCGCTGAAGACTATGAGGAGTTTATGGCAAGCGAAGTATCAGGGACTGCAAATGTATTGATGCCGGAATTTGAATACGGTTCTTCCATAGGTCTTAATGACATTATTCAGGATATGGGTGCAACTGACGCTTTCGATCCCGATCTTGCGGATTTCAGCGGCATCTCGGAGGAGACGGATCTTTATATATCAAGAACTCTGCATAACACTTATATCGAGGTTACCAGGGAAGGCACAAGGGCCGCTGCAGCAACTACGATCACGCTCGAAGCCGGTGCAATGCTGATAGACCCGGAGCAGATCAAGATCATCGAGTGCGACAGACCCTTCGCATATGCAATCGTTGAGACCTCTACCAACATGCCGATATTCGTCGGAACCGTAAACAATATGGATTAAGTCTTATTTTTAATAAATATATATTTGTCAAACCGCCCTCTGCCGTTTATAATTTATTCGCTTAAAGAAATAAATGCAGGGGGTGCTTTCTATGAAGAAAGTATTGGTTTGTAAGGAGACCCTTGCTGCTGAGACCAGAGTTGCCCTCATCCCGGATGACATCAAGAAACTGTCCGGAATGGGATTTGAATTTACTGTTGTCAGTGGTGCCGGACTCAAGAGCTCAATCACCGATTCTGATTATGAGAAAGTTGGCGCTAAGATCGTCGCTTCCGAAGCAGAAGGCCTTAAGGATGCCGAGATAGTCGTAAGGATCCTAAAGCCTGAATCAGCAAAGGGAATGAATGAGGGAACACTGCATGTCAGCTATCTGGATCCTTTTAATGAGAAGGAGCTCCTCAAGGAGTTTGCTACTTCAAAGATCCAGGCGGTATCACTCGAGATGATACCCCGTACCACACTGGCTCAGAAGATGGACGTTCAGTCCTCACAGACTTCACTCGCAGGTTATGTTGCAGTCCTCAATGCTGCAGCAAGACTTCCCAAGATCCTCCCGATGATGGTTACGCCTGCAGGTACTATCAATCCTGCAAGATGCTTCATTATCGGCGTAGGCGTTGCAGGACTTCAGGCAATCGCAACGGCAAAGAGACTCGGTGCACGTGTTGATGCATTCGACACAAGACCGGTCGTAGAAGAGCAGGTTAAGTCCTTAGGCGGTAACTTCGTAAAGATCGATCTCGGTGAGATGGGTCAGACAGCTCAGGGTTATGCAAAGGAGCTTACTCCCGAGCAGATCGCAAAGCAGCAGGAAGCTCAGGCTAAGGTCTGCGAGAAGTCAAATATCATCATCACTACAGCTAAGGTATTCGGAAGGAAGGCTCCCGTCCTCATCAAGAAGGATGTCATCGAGCGTATGCAGCCCGGTACGGTAATCGTAGATATGGCTGTTTCCACAGGCGGCAACGTTGAAGGAAGCGATCCTGCAAAGGAAGTCATCACAGATAACGGCGTAATCATCCTTCCGGGTGACGAGCTCCAGAGACAGGTACCGTGGGATGCATCCAAGATGTTATCCGGTAACATCTCTGCTTTCCTCACACACTTCTATAACAAAGAAACAAGTGAATTCGAAGTTAATCTCTCCGATGAGATTATGAAGGGCTGCCTCCTCACCAAGGACGGTGCCATTATTCACGAGAGATTTAAGGAGGCATAAAATGGACGGACAGACAATAATGCTGCTCATATTCGTATTCATCATAGCAGCGTTCCTCGGAGTCGAGCTTATTTCCAAAGTTCCTTCACAGCTCCATACACCGCTCATGAGCGGTACAAACGCTATCTCGGGCATTACGATCGTAGGTGCCATCGCAGCATGTGCCATCAATGTCGATAACCATGTATTAGGCATGATCTTAGGCGGAGTTGCAATTCTTTTCGCAACGATCAATGTTATCGGCGGTTACTTCGTAACTGACAGAATGCTCGCAATGTTCAAGAAGAAGGAGGGTAAGAAGAAGTAATGGAATTCCAGGATATCATCTGCATTCTCCTCTACATGGCAGCGAGCGTATTCTTCATCATGGGAATCAAGAAGCTCGGCCGTGCAGACACAGCCCGTCAGGGTAACCTTATGTCCTCCATCGGTATGGCTATAGCAGTCATCTCCGTACTCATCTCACAGGACGTTATCGAAGGCGGCCTCGTAGGCTACGGCATCATCATCGTTGCCATAATCGCAGGCTCCGTTATCGGTTTCATCTGGGCACGCAAGGTCGAGATGACCGGTATGCCTCAGCTCGTTGCTCTGTTCAACGGCTTCGGCGGCCTTTCCTCAATGCTCGTTGCCATCTCACAGTTCTGCGCTTTAAGAGGCGGCTCTGACAAGATCGCAACAGACGCGTTCACATCCATCACGTTAGGTCTTACCATCCTGATCGGTGCTGTTGCTTTCACAGGTTCACTCATTGCCTGGGGTAAGCTCGCAGGCCTCAAGATGTTCAAGAAGCCCATCACGATCCCTGCAAAGAATGTTATCAATGCAGCTATAGGCGTTATCGCCATCGTAGGCATCATCCTTTACACAATAGCACCTGAAGACGGCTTAGGTCTTGCAGGTATCCTTATTACAACGATCGCATCCCTCGCACTCGGTATTACCATGGTAATCACCAT
>JAIKWA010000047.1 GCA_024685135.1 Saccharofermentans sp. | reverse complement strand
ACTGTAATTAGGATAGCTACGACATTTCTGAAGAAAGCCTTCATGAAGACCGGCATATCTCCTGCGAGATTGATGAACAATGCCATTACCGCAAAGGATAGTGAAGACAAAAGAAGATATATTATTCCTTTTTGTTTGGCCGTAAGCCTTGGCTTTTTATCAGACATAGTTTTACCTTTGCGCAAGATTTTATATGTTAATCACTGAAAGTGCAAACAAAAATAAAGGCTGCCCTAAGGCAGCCTCTAAAGTCAGTTTGTTTGGATCATTACTTGATGATCTGGACCTTGTCGCCTACGATCGGGATCGTGAATTCCTTATCTGTGCAAGCTGCAATAAGGCCCATGATGCAGAATACGAGGATTGCGACGCTTACTGCAGCAGCTAAGAACTGAACGATCGGGATAACACCGAGGATACCTAATGCGGCACCTGCGATGCTGAGGATGATACCGTTGTTAACATGATTCTTTACAAACGGATCGTTCTTCTCGGGCTCGATAAGAAGGCCGAGGAGCCATAAGATGCCGATGTAGCTTAAGATAGCAAAGATCTTAGCGTTACCGCTGGCGGACTTGGTTTCTACATTATTCTCATTTTCCATAAAAGGGTCCCTCCACAAGAAATATTGTTTATAATAACACATGTGAACAAATTTACAATTGTGGAGTAAAAAATGAAGGTTTCATCTTACCGTAAGGACAGCGATATCACTTATGCACTGGGTGCCACGGTCACCATGGAGTATCTGAACAAGAAGGTTTCCGATGTAAAGGCCGTGCTGATCCATCCGGACTTCGATTCCGAGGAGACTAAGAGCAGGATCTATTCCATCTGCAAGGAGAATAACATCCCGGTAGAGGTAGAGCAGAAGGCCTTCAATATCTTGTCCAAGAAGGGCAACTGCTTTGTTATTGCAGTGATAGCAAAGCGGGCGGAAACGCTTGCCCAAGGAAACCATATGGTCCTTGTTAATCCTTCCAACAGCGGAAATATGGGGACCATAATAAGAAGCTGCCTGGGCTTCGGTGTCAGGGATATAGCGATAGTCCCGCCTGCCGCAGATCATTACGATCCCAAGGTTATAAGGGCTTCCATGGGTGCATGTGCCTCGGTGAGGATAGAGGTCTTTTCGAGCTTTGAGGCATATATGGCAAGGTTCCCCGAGAATAATCTGTACCCGTTTATGTTAGACGGGAGTACCATCCTGCAGCAGACGCAGATCAAAAAGCCGTTCTCGCTCATAATGGGCAACGAGGCAACGGGCCTGCCATCTTCTTTCTCTAAGATCGGACAGCCTGTCAGGATCTACCACTCTAATGACATCGACAGTCTGAATATCACGATCGCCGCAGGCATCGGTCTGTATGAGGCGACAAGAGATAATTGAAATAAATTTACTATTGCGATTGCAATCCAATCGTGATACAATTCTTCGGTGCTAAGGATGCTTATAATACTTAAAGACTAAATGGAGGTCGTAATAATGCCTAACATCAAATCTGCTATCAAGCGTGTAAACGTTTCAGAGAAGAAGGCTGTAGCAAATAAGAATAAGAAGAGTGCTTTGCGCACATCTCTTAAGAAGGCTAAGGCAAATATCGAGGCAGGCGAGAATATTGACGCAACAGTTCAGGGAACACAGAAGATCCTTGATCAGGCAGCTGCTAAGGGACACATGTCCAAGAATGCTGCTTCAAGAGCTAAGTCTAAGCTCGCTAAGGCTGCTAACAAGGCTAAGGCCTGATAGATCAGATCAGATCAGATCATTACCCGCAGTGCGACCCACTGCGGTATTTTTTTGCTTTAATGCGCGAAAGTATTATAATTAATATATTTATGATTGTTGTGCGCGCATTTGCGTAGGATTGGAGGCACATCTTGAAGGGAATAGTTCTTGCCGGAGGATCAGGCACAAGGCTTTATCCTCTCACCATGGTAACGTCTAAGCAGCTTTTGCCGGTATACGACAAACCGATGATCTACTATCCTTTGTCGGTACTCATGAGCGCAGGTATAAGGGATATCCTTATCATCTCAACTCCCAACGACACGCCGAGATTTGAAGCTCTCTTAGGAGACGGCAAGCAGTTCGGCATCAATCTCTCTTACAAAGTTCAGCCTTCTCCTGACGGACTTGCTCAGGCATTTATCCTGGGCGACGAGTTTATAGGAGACGATAACGCCTGCATGATCTTAGGCGATAACATCTTCGCGGGACACGGTCTGCGCAAGAGACTCAAGAACGCCGTAGAGAATGCTGACAGCGGCAAGGGCGCAACGGTCTTCGGTTACTATGTTGAAGACCCCGAGAGATTCGGTATCGTTGAGTTCGATAAGAACGGAACGGCTATCTCAATTGAAGAGAAGCCCGCTGCCCCCAAGAGCAATTACTGCGTAACAGGTCTTTATTTCTACGACAATAAGGTCGTTGAATATGCGAAGAACCTTAAGCCCTCTGCAAGAGGCGAGCTCGAGATCACGGATCTTAACAGGATCTACTTAGAGCAGGGCAGACTCAATGTCGAGATCTTAGGTCAGGGCTTTACATGGCTCGACACGGGAACTCACGAGAGCTTGTTCGACGCAGGCAATTTCGTTAAGACCTTAGAGCAGCACCAGCACAGGAAGATAGGTTGTCTTGAAGACATCGCTTACGGCAACGGCTGGATCAGCAAGGAAGAGGTCGAGCAGACGATAGCAAAGATGGGCAAGAGCCAGTACGGTCAGTATCTCAAGGCTGTATTGGACGGCAAATACATAAACAAGATCGTTTAAGGAAGGTAATCTCACATGAACATAATCGTAACAGGCGGCGCAGGATTTATCGGCAGCAACTTCGTATTCCATATGCTCAAAGAGCATCCTGATTACAGGATCATCTGCCTCGATAAGCTCACATATGCAGGCAACCTCTCAACTCTTGAATCCGTTATGGATAACCCGAACTTCAGATTCTGCAAGGCAGATATCTGCGACAAGGAAGCAGTTGAGAAGCTCTTCGAAGAAGAGAAACCCGACATCGTCGTAAACTTTGCAGCAGAGTCACATGTTGACCGCTCAATAGAGAATCCTCAGATCTTCCTTGAGACAAATATCTTAGGCACATCAGTACTTATGGACGCATGCCGCAAGTACGGCAATATCAGATACCACCAGGTATCAACAGATGAGGTTTACGGAGATCTTCCCTTAGACAGGCCTGACCTGTTCTTTACGGAGGAGACACCCATCCACACATCTTCACCTTATTCCTCATCCAAGGCCGGTGCAGACCTTCTGGTCCTCGCTTATCACAGAACATACGGACTTCCCGTAACTATCTCAAGATGTTCAAATAACTACGGCCCTTATCACTTCCCCGAGAAATTGATCCCTCTCATGATCGCAAACGCATTGGCAGATAAGCCTCTCCCGGTTTACGGCGAAGGCCTCAATGTTCGTGACTGGCTCTATGTTGAAGATCACTGCAGAGCTATAGATCTCATAATCCACAACGGTAAGATCGGCGAGGTATATAACGTCGGCGGACACAACGAGATGAAGAATATCGACATCGTTAAGCTCATCTGCAAGCACCTGGGCAAGCCTGAGTCGCTCATCGTTCATGTTGAAGACCGCAAGGGTCACGATATGAGATATGCCATTGATCCTACAAAGATCCATAACGAGCTCGGATGGCTTCCTGAGACAAAGTTCGAAGACGGCATCAAGAAGACGATAGAATGGTATCTCAATAACCGTTCATGGTGGGAGAACATCATCTCCGGCGAGTACCAGAACTACTACGACAAGATGTATTCCAAGAGAATTGAAGAGGCTTGATAAATGAAGTTTTTTGTAACCGGTGTTGCAGGCCAGTTAGGCCACGATGTAATGAACGAGATAGCTTCAAGAGGCCACGAGGGAGTAGGCTCTGATATAGCACCCGTCTATAGCGGAATAGCAGACGGCTCTCCCGTAACAGGCATGCCTTATGTAAGCCTTGATATTACGGACAGTGCTCAGGTCTCTACAGTTATAAGCGAAGTAAGGCCCGATGTCATCGTTCACTGCGCTGCATGGACTGCGGTTGATGCGGCTGAAGATGAAGAGAACAAAGCAAAGGTCAAGGCTATCAATGTGGACGGTACAAAGGCTATGGCGCAGGCTGCCGCATCAGTCGGTGCCAAGATCATCTACATCAGCACGGACTATGTATTCAACGGCCTCGGCGATGAGCCCTGGGAGCCTGATTGCAAGGACTATGCGCCCGTTAACTATTACGGTCAGACCAAGCTCGAAGGCGAGCTCGCGGTAAGCAGTGCTACAGACAAGTTCTTCATCGTAAGGATCGCATGGGTATTCGGCAGGAACGGCAAGAACTTCATCAAGACCATGCTCAAGGTCAGCGAGAACCACGACAAGGTAAGAGTCGTAAACGATCAGATCGGTACGCCTACTTATACCTTCGACCTGGCAAGGCTTCTCGTCGATATGGCAGGTACTTACAAATACGGCTACTACCACGCAACAAACGAAGGCGGTTATATCTCATGGTACGATTTCACCTGTGAGATATATAAGCAGGCAGGCGTAAGCACTGCAGTTGAGCCTGTAACCACTGAAGAATACGGACTTTCCAAGGCAGTAAGGCCTAAGAATTCCAGACTCGATAAATCTAAGTTAGTAGAAGCGGGTTTTACGCCACTTCCGACATGGCAGGACGCGTTAAGCAGATATCTTAAGGAGATAAGCGAATAATATGGGTCAGATCAAAGTAACAAAAGCACCGATAGAAGGTCTCTACATCATTGAGCCTGCAGTTCACGGAGATGAGCGCGGCTATTTTATGGAGACTTATAACCAGCGTGATATGAGCGAAGCAGGTCTTGATATGGTCTTCGTTCAGGACAATCAGTCCATGAGCACCAAGGGCGTATTGCGCGGACTTCACTATCAGAAGGAATTCCCTCAGGGCAAGCTCGTAAGGGCTATCAAGGGAAGGGTCTTCGATGTTGCAGTCGATCTCAGATCAGGTTCTGAGACATACGGCAAGTGGTACGGCGTTGAGCTCTCAGAAGAGAACAAGAAGCAGTTCTATATCTCTCCCGGATTTGCGCACGGTTTCCTCGTGCTCTCCGAGACAGCAGAGTTCTGCTACAAGGTAACTGATTTCTACCATCCGGGCGACGAAGGCGGTCTGCGCTGGAACGATCCCGAGATCGGCATTAAGTGGCCTGAGACAGATGTCGCAGGTGAGGTCCTTGCTGACGGCAGCAAGCTTAATATCAATGACAGAGACAGGAATTTCCCCGGTCTATCTGATGCATTTAAGTTTGAGGGTTGACCTTTATAATGGCAAAGCAATCACATACAGCGGCTAAGCATATAGATTTTATCATTATCGATCTGGTATCCATACTGGTATCGCTCCTTATCGCATACCTTATCAGAACAGACCGTGCCGATGATCTTGAATACTTTGAAAGATACAGAAACTTAGGTGTTGTTATCATTGTTATCTACCTTGTCTTTATCACGTTTAACAATGCGCACAGCAGCATCCTCAAAAGGTCTGCGCTAAGAGAACTCTCGCAGATCGTGCTGCTTAATTTGACGATAATCCTCACGGTATTCGCGGTATTGTTCGCACTCAAGCAGTCAGAGATGTATTCACGTACCATCATCGGTATGTTCGCGATATTCGACTGTCTGTTGATGTTCTCCTTGAGGCTTCTGAGGAAGGCGAGCCTGCTCAAGCAATTCAGTGAAGGTAAGAACACCTCCAAGGTTATAGTCATAACATATGAGAATTCCGCTGATAAGATAATACAGACTTTAAGACGAGAGAATTCAGGTTACTATGAATTCGTCGGTATCGTGCTGCTCGGCGAGAGCACGACGACTGAGATCAAGAGGATCCCTGTTATCAAGATGGAAGGCATATTAGATTACATCAAGGAGAATGCCATCAACGAAGTATATATCTTCTGTAAGCACGGCGAGAGCGGCAAGCTCATGAGCAAGTTCATGATCATGGGTCTTACGGTACATGTCGGACTTAACTTAGAGCTCAAGAACTTATCCAATGTCACGATCGAGAATATCGCAAACTACACAGTGGTCACATCGACCATCTCGAGAGCATCCATAGGTGAGCTCTTCGTAAAGAGATTCTGCGATATCATCATATCCATTATAGGTATCGTCTGCACGATGCTCCTGTTCATCGTGGTTGCGCCCATCATCAAGATCCAGGCGCCGGGACCGGTATTCTTCGTGCAGAGGCGTGTAGGTAAGAACGGTAAGACCTTCAACATGCTCAAGTTCAGATCGATGTATGTCGATGCCGATCTTAAGAAGGCGGAGCTCATGTCCAAGAACGAGATGAACGGCCCTGTCTTCAAGCTCGAAGACGATCCGAGAGTCTTCCCCTTCGGTAAGTTCATGCGTAAGACGAGCATAGATGAGTTCCCTCAGTTCTTCAATATCCTTATAGGTGACATGTCGCTCGTAGGTACGCGTCCTCCGACGCTCGACGAATTCGAGCAGTACAAGACTCACCACATGAGCAGACTTGCCATGAAGCCCGGTCTTACCGGAATGTGGCAGTCTTCGGGAAGATCCGAGATCACGGACTTCGAGGAGATCGTAAGACTCGACAACGAATATATAAGGAACTTCTCTCTGGCACTTGATATCAAGATCGCATTCAAGACATTGTTTGCGGTCCTCTCACGTAAGGGGTCCAAATGATAAACAGCGCTTCTCAGGTTACCGTAATAGTTTGTGCTCACAAACCATATGCTATGCCCGAGGATAAGATGTATCTCCCATGTCAGGTGGGCGCTGAAGGCAAAGCTCAGATAGATGGTTTTACTCCGGATAATACGGGAGACAATATCTCTTCGCTTAACTATATGTACTGCGAGCTTACAGGTCTTTACTGGGCCTGGAAGAACCTTGATTCGGACTATATTGGATTGGTCCACTACAGAAGGCTCTTCAAGGGCAAGAACGGCACTCTTACTTACGACGAAGCAATGGATAAGCTGTCAAAGTATAAGCTTATAGTTCCCGCTAAGAGAAGGTACTACATCGAGACTTTATATTCGCACTATGTGCATACGCATCAGGCAAAGGAACTGGATCTTACAAGGCAGATCTTAGAGAAGATGCACCCTGAAGATATACCCTTTTTCGATAAGGCGATGAAGCAGACATGGGGCTATATGTTCAACATGATGATAATGCCCAAAGATCTCATGGATTCCTATTGCTCATGGCTCTTCCCCATAATAGACGAGCTTGTGGAGCAGATGGGCGAGAGTGATATGTCAGGCTTCGATCTCAGATACCCCGGAAGGATATCAGAGCTCTTATTCAATTGCCGGATAGCAGCAATGCTTGGAAGAGGTGAGCTTAAGGCAGATGATATATGCGAGGTCCCATTCGTATATACAGAGAAGATAAACAAGTTCGAGAAGGGAATGGCTTTCCTTAAGGCAAAGTTCTTCGGCAAGAGACAGGAGAAGAGTTTCTGATGGAATCCAAGATATACATCGTTACCCATAAAGAAACTGAGCTTCCTTCAGTAGAAGGCTACAAGCCCCTGCTCGTTGGCGCGTATAGACACGATTCTGTTCCTGCATCTTATCTTGCAGATAACACGGGCGATAACATATCAGAATATAACGATTCTTACTGCGAGCTCACAGGCCTTTACTGGATGTGGAAGAATGTGGATAGCGATATCATAGGGCTCGCTCATTACAGGAGATATTTTGCAGATGTTAAGGCCTTCGATTACAAGGCAAAGTATCTGGTCCTGAGCAAGAAGAACAGATACAAGATCTTATCTCTTGCAGATGCCGTAAAGCTTCTTGATTCTTGCGATCTGATCGTAAAGAAGAGCAAGGTATGGCGCGACAGGACAAACTATCAGATGTTTGCCGGGATGCTTACGGAAGACTTCGTTAAGCTTATGACGGATTCGATAGCCGGGCTTTATCCCGAATACATTAAGACCCTGGAGGAATACTTCCTCTTGCACTACCATGTAAACTGCAATATGTTCATCGGCAAAAAGGAAGTAATGGACAGGTACTGCAAGTGGCTGTTCGATATCTTGGGCGAGACAGACAGAAGATATAAAGAGCTTCATGGCGACAGATGTCACGGCCGCGAGCTCGGATATTTAGGAGAGCTCCTGTTTGGAGTATGGCTTACATATAACAAGATAGATTATGTCTTCCACAGGGCGATAAATACAATGGAGTTCGATATCTCACATCCCGATAAGACAGAGAATGTGCTCATGACTCCGATGGAGCTCATAAAGCTCAAGAAGGTTTTGAGAGGTAAGTAAGATGCTCTATCTCATAGTCTTCATAACCTTCATATTCGTGCTCATAAACTTCGTCTTGTTCGATCAGGATTTCTCTTCACCGGGCTTTTTGTTCTCCCTTGCTTTCCTGGCATTCGAGATAGTCTGCGTTATAAACGCGCAGCGCTTCGCGATAACCTTTGAGCCGGAGACTGTCTTAGTGCTCGGCGTGGGATTTCTTACCTTCACTCTCGTGTCTTTGTATTTCCATTACAGGGCAAGGGGCAAGATAGATATAAAGCGAGATGTAACTCCCGAGCCGATAAAGATACACTTCATAGTAACTATTTGCGTTATCCTCATTCAGATAGCTGCTATGGCATTGTTCCTTCAGTATCTTGCAAGGCTCAATCTCGCAGTCAACGGATACGAGGGCTCGATCCCTTCGCAGATCAATAACTATAACGACATGATAAAGTTCAGGCCCGAAGATTTTGCATATCTTAATATGCATCCGGGCAAGCTCTATAACAGGTGCAATCTTATAGCAGGGATAGTGCCTTATATCTTTATATATGTGACGGTCCATAACTTCGTGCACTTTAGAAAGATCGATATATTCCAGATAGCATCCATAGGCATCTTCGCAGCGCATATAGTGCTTACGGGCGGAAGATCCAACCTCATGAGACTCATCGTGCTCGCGGTTATCGTCGCATATGCGGTCAAGTTCAGATCTGTCATAAGACGCAAGTCCGGCATCAAGTTCTACATGATAATGCTGATCGTAATGCTCATTGGCGGTTTCCTTTTCTTCTCGACCTTGAGCCTCATGGGCAGGAATGCCGAGAGGACACCTTCGGACCTGTTCTATATCTACTTCGGCGCGCCCATCGATAACCTCGATAATTACATCGCTCAGGGCAGGATAGCGGTAGAGAATAATCTCTTCGGCGAGAGGACGTTCAGAAACCTCTATTCCTATTTTGCAGACAAGGGTCTTGTTCCTTATAAGCTCGAGCTCTTAACTGAGATAATACCGTTCGTTAAGAGTGCAAACGGTTTGGGACAGGGCAACGTAAGGACCATGTACTATTTCTTCCTTACGGACTTCGGATACTTAGGTGTTATCCCTTGCACAGCGCTTATCGCGCTTATAAGCAACTGGGCATACTACAGGAGCCTTAAGGCAGTAACATCAGGCAAAGCATTCAGCTTCAGCCTCTTCCTTTATGCGTATATGGTAAACGATATCGTTATGTCACCGTTCTCAAACAGATTCTACGAGAACATCGTGACGACATGGTTTGCCAAGATAATCGTGATAGGCTTCATATTCAAGCTCCTGTTTATAGACAAGATAGTTGACCTGAACCATATGCAGATAAGGCTGCCAAGAAAGAGTGAAGCCAATGGGTGAGAAGAAGGGCGCATCACTTCGCAAGAACTTCGTGATGAATGCGATCTTAACGATAAGCAATCTCATCTTCCCGCTTATCTCCTACTACTATGTCTCGAGGATAATCTTCAAGGAGGGTACCGGTAAGGTTGCACTTGCGACATCCGTCATATCCTACTTCCTCATATTCGCGCAGCTCGGCATTCCGACATACGGCATCAGGGAGAGCGCGAAGGTAAGAGACAACAAGCTTAAGTTGTCTAAACTCACCGCTGAGCTCTTGTCCATCAATCTGATAACGACGCTCATCACTTATCTGGCATTCTTCATAGCACTCTTTACCGTGCCGCGTCTTGCAGAGGATAAGCCTCTGTTTGCTATTGCATCCGTTGCGATCTTCTTCAATGTGCTCGGTATGGAATGGCTCTATAAAGGTCTCGAAAAGTATACTTACATCACCGTCCGCTCAGTCATCTTCAAGGCGATAGCAGTAGTCATGATGCTGCTTCTCATAAAGGAGAAAGAAGACTACCGGATCTATTGCGCGATAACGGTATTTGCGAGCAGCGCGAGCTTCCTTCTGAACTTCATCAATGCGAGGAAGATAGTCACCTTCAAGGGACTTGGCAAGATAGATCTCAAACAGCATATCAGACCTGTCATGATCTTCCTTGCGATGGCAGCTGCCGCAACGGTATATACGCATCTTGATACGGTCATGTTAGGCTTCATGAAGACGGACGCCGATGTCGGTCTTTACGATGCTTCGGTCAAGATCAAGACCCTGCTCGTTGGCGTGGTCACATCCTTGGGCGCAGTGCTGCTCCCGAGGTCTACTTACTATCTGCAGAACGGCCTCAAGGAGGAGTTTATAAACATCTCCAGGAAGGCTATGGAATTTGTCCTTGTGGCATCCTTCCCGATAAGCGTGTATTTTATCCTTTTCGCAAAGAACGGAATACTTGCCGTGGCAGGCGAAGACTATGTAAATGCGACATTGCCCATGATGGTGATAATGCCTACGGTGATCCTGATCGGCATGAGTAATCTCATCGGAATACAGATGCTCGTACCTATGGGTAAGGACAAGGCCGTGCTCTATTCCGAGCTTATCGGCATGGGCATAGATGTCGTGATAAACATCATCCTCATCCCGAGGTTTGCCGCAACAGGTGCAGCCATAGGAACACTTGCCGCAGAGATCGCGGTCACTATATATCAGTGCATCGTCTTAAGGAAGGATGTTAAGGGTATATTCAGAAGATGCAGGCTTCACTCGGTCCTGCTCGGTACTATCGCAGCAGGCATCGCAGCCTTCGCGGTAAAGAACCTCGATCTCGGAAACTTTACATCGCTCGTGATATCAGCCGTGATATTCTTCGGCATCTATTGTATCGTCCTGATCCTTACAAGAGAGCCGCTTGCTGTCGAGCTCATAGGTGAGCTTGAGAGCAAAATGGAGAAGCGTCACACTAATATGTTAAAATAGAATCGCTATTTGGAGGAGATAATATGAATAAATACATAGTATCTGACGTTAAGATCAATATAAGAGACCTCATGAGATATGTGTTCAGGCACTGGCTTGTAATCGTGAGTATTACGGTGCTCTTCGGAGGCATCTTTGCCGGAGTCAAGGCAGCACCCATGTTTAAGCAGACCGAGGAAGCAGCACCTCAGGCAGACTCACAGTCGATGTACGATACCTATATGGGTTACTACAACTTGGATGTAGGTACGGTTAACGATAACTTCGATCAGATGCAGGTCTATTTTGCAGGCAATCAGAACTATGTAAACAACTCCATATTCATGCAGATCGATCCTTACAGCATCTGCGATACGACTACAATGTATGAGATCAAGGCTGAAGACAGCTCAGCTCTTGCCGTAGCATCCTACTTAGGTAATACGGCTTTAGCAGGCGGCGGGTTCTTAGATCCCGTTGCTTCGCAGTTTGATACCGAGAGCATCTATATAAAAGAGCTTATAAGAGTATCCTACAGCGCTTCGCCAGTAACCTCAGGCCTTACAACAAATGAGGTATTGGATAACGGCCAGGCAGGCGCAGTTATCCTCACAGTCGAGACTATGGGAACTTCCAAGGAGATGAGCGAAGCCATCATGGACGCAGTCGAAGCTCAGATAGAGAGCGCAAGCTCAGCATATGCGGGAGATATCTCTTTTACTTTGAGTAAGCTCTCCAGGGTCTATCAGGTTACGGCATCCGATGCGATATCAGATTTCCAGTACCATATCTACGACAGATTCGAGAAGATGGGAGATATCTTGAATTCCTTCAAGAAGCAGTCAACAACAGAGATCGTAAAGCCCGCTCTGTCAGACTATACATCAGTCAAGACAGATACGAATACGGTATCCCCGAAGGCTATCGTAAAGTTCGGTCTTACGGGCGTATTCCTTGGCTTCGTCATCACATGCGCAGTCTATGTACTTATCTATGTAATGTCAGGTAAGCTCATAACTGAAGACAGATTTAAGTCTATGTATAACATCAACGATCTTGGCGCAGATGACGACATGATAATCGCAAGCATAAGAAACTATGCACAGGGTGCAAAGAAGATCCTCATTACAGGTTCAGGCGATACAGAGGCTCTGGCAGGCAGACTTAAAGGCAAGCTCGATATAGCTGAATTTATCCCGGCAGGAAGCATCACGGATAACGCACAGGCAAGAGCAAAGCTTACTGATTGCGACGCAGTTATCTTAGCTGAAGCTGTCGGCGTATCAAGATACGACACGATCAACGAAGAGCTTGGCATCATCCTGGCAACTGATAAGGAAATAATCGGCGCTGTTATAAGATAAGGATCAGGACTTCATAAGGTCCTTGATAGTAACGCTGTCCAAGTATTCGCTAACGAGATTGTTCAGCTTATTCCACATGGGCAGGGTTCTGCAGTTATCCTTCCTCGGGCATACCTCTGCGTTGCATTCGAGGCAGGATACCGGAGCTATGTCGCCCTCAGTTACTCTTAATACCTCACCGGCAGTAATATCTTCGGGCGCGCGAGAGAGGCGGTAACCGCCGCCTTTGCCGGTAACACCTTCAAGCAGACCGTCAGCTACGAGCATAGGGAGTATACGCTCTAAGTATTTGAGCGATATGCCCTGTCTTTGCGCGACCAGCTTCATCGGAACATAACCGTCGCCGCCATTCTCTGCAAGATCAATTATCACGCGCAATGCGTAGCGTCCTTTTGTAGATATCATCATAAGTATTTACCCCTGAATATTAACCTACCATATTATAAACACAGATGGCATTTTTGAAAAAACAAAATTAGTGCTTGACACGACACCGGTGTAAGTGTAATATACCCACCAAGCAGGTAGGTGAAAGGAGGAGCCTTTATGTATTGCAAGTACATGTGTCGATGTTTGTTTGAATCCGTGCGCTTCTCTTGTTGCATAGAAGATCAGCGAATGCGAATGCATAACTGACATAGCAGGGAAGAGGCCACGCAAGCCTCTTTTTTATTATCAAATTACAAAAATCTAAGGAGAAAAATACCATGAGCAACCATACATTTAAATTTGAGACGATCCAACTTCACAAGGGTCAGGAACAGGCAGATCCCACATCAGATTCAAGAGCGGTACCGATATACCAGACTACATCTTATGTATTCCATTCAGCGCAGCACGCTTCTGACAGATTTAACTTAAGAGATGCAGGCAATATCTACGGCAGACTCACAAATTCAACACAGGGCGTATTAGAGGAGAGAATAGCAGCCTTAGAGGGCGGAGTTGCAGCACTTGCAGTAGCCTCCGGAGCAGCAGCGATAACTTATACGATCTTAGCCCTTGCAAAAGCAGGCGATAACATCGTAGCGCAGAAAACGATCTACGGCGGATCTTATAACCTCTTGGACCAAACGCTTCCGGATTACGGGATCGATACGACATTGGTAAATATCCACGATATTGACGAAGTATCCAAGGCAATAAACGAGAAGACAAAGGCTATCTTTATCGAGACATTGGGCAACCCCAATTCAGATATCCCGGATATCGACAGACTCGCTGAACTCGCACACTCACACAATATTCCTCTTGTAATAGACAACACCTTCGGCACGCCTTATCTCATAAGACCTATTGAACACGGTGCTGATATCGTTGTACACTCGGCAACAAAGTTTATAGGCGGCCACGGTACGACATTAGGCGGTCTTATCGTAGACAGCGGCAAGTTCGTATGGAACGACAAGTTCCCACAGTTTACTAAGCCGAATGCAAGCTACCACGGCATCTCATTTGTTGAGGCGGCAGGGGCTGCAGCATTTGCAACATATGTAAGAGCGATCCTCTTAAGAGACACGGGCGCAGCTATCTCACCCTTCAATGCATGGGCACTTATCCAGGGTCTCGAGACATTGTCCTTAAGGATCGAGCGTCACGCAGAGAATACAAAGAAGGTAGTAGAGTTCTTAAGCTCTCACCCTCAGGTAGCAAAGCTGAATCACCCTTCTACTGCAGACCATCCCCAGCATGACCTTTATAAGAATTTTTTCCCCAATGGCGGCGGCTCTATCTTTACGTTCGACATCAAGGGCGGCAAGGAAGAAGCATATAAGTTTATTGACGGACTTAAGATCTTCTCACTCCTTGCAAACGTAGCTGACGTAAAGAGCCTTGTAATACATCCATACGATACGACTCATGCGGAGATGAGCAAAGAGCAGCTCGAGGCAGCAGGTATCAATGAAGCAACCATCAGACTATCGATCGGTACCGAGCATATAGATGACATCATCTGGGATCTTGAGCAGGGATTTGAGGCCGCAAGGAGATAAAAGGAAATAAGAGTATAATCAATAGAAATGGAGGAAACATAAAATGGCAGATATCAAAGAGAATGTAGTTGAACTTATAGGTAAGACACCGATCCTTAGAGCTTCAAAGTACAGCAAGGATGCAGGAATAGAGGGTTCTCTCTTAGTTAAGCTCGAGTACCTCAATCCGGCAGGATCAGTAAAGGACAGGATCGCTCTTGCCATGATCAAGGATGCCGAGGACAAGGGGATCCTTAAGCCTGGCGCAACGATAATCGAGCCTACGAGCGGCAACACCGGTATCGGCCTTGCTTCCGTAGCAGCGGCAAGAGGATACAAGGCTATCTTCACACTCCCCGAGACCATGAGTGTCGAGAGAAGAAAGCTCCTCGCAGCATATGGTGCAAAGCTTGAGCTTACACCCGGTACAGAGGGCATGAAGGGCGCTATCAGAAGGGCTGACGAATTGAATAAGGAGATAGAAGGTTCTGTCATCTTAGGCCAATTCGTAAATCCCGCAAACCCTCAGGCTCATTACGAGACAACAGGTCCCGAGATCTGGGAACAGACAGACGGTAAGATCGATGTCTTTGCAGCAGGTGTAGGTACAGGTGGTACCATATCCGGCGTTGGCCGCTATCTCAAGGAGAAGAATCCCGATATCAAGATCGTAGCTGTAGAGCCTGCGACATCACCCGTAATCTCAAAGGGTGAGGCAGGTCCCCACAAGATCCAGGGTATCGGCGCAGGCTTTATCCCTGATACTTTGAACACTGCACTATTAGACGATGTTATCACTATCGCTAACGAGGATGCCTTCGCGGAAGGCAAGAGATTCGGAGTGACAGAGGGAATACTCGTAGGTATCTCCTCCGGCGCTGCTCTTAAGGCAGGACAGATCCTGGCAAAGAAGTATCCCGGTAAGAACATCTTAGTGCTCCTCCCTGATTCAGGTGACAGATATCTGTCTACAGACCTCTTCAGTGAGTAACAGATGATCAGAGCATAGATAAAGTCAGTAGAAACAAAAAGAGATGGATAAAAAAGCGGTTGCCACAGGCAACCGCTCTTTACTTGAGGATTAAAATCTTTATCAGCGATAAACTACGACTCTTGTACCTCTGCCGCAGTGATCGTAAACATACTTACTGTTCTCGATCTGCATACGGATACAACCGTGAGATACATGTGCACCTACCGTAGGATCTGCAACGGTGCCGTCATCGTAGTAGAGGACACTATGCATATAGTAAGCTCCGTGGAATCTCGTAGCATAGTGGCAATAGAAGCCCTTATCCGAGACGAAGTATTTGACCTTATCCTTGATCGCATATGTTCCTGAAGGTGTAGGTGTCTTCTCAGCGCCGGGGCCGATATCGAAATACTTTACGAGGTGCCAATTGTTCTGGCTGCCCGTGAAGATACCGCACTTGCAGTTTGTATAGTCGATCATGATGAGGTAATTTGTCTTACTTGTCTGGCCTCTTGCTCTGTTCTCCATATTGATACGGATCCAGCTCAAGTCATGAACGGTCATGCTCTGATTGCTGGTTACGCCTTCAAGAGAGTTTGAAGGAACCATACCCTTACGGATGAGCACTACCTGGATAGCTTCAACTCTTAAGGAATCTTCGATGGTGCCGGATGTCTTGCCGTTCTTGGCCCATGCCATCCATCCGAAGTTCTGGCAATGAGTGCGATAGTAAACATCGTATTCCTTTGCGATCTCACCGTCTATTACGATCTCTAAGGCTTCGAGTCTTAATGATCTGCCTATAGTGCCTGCGGTATCTCCGTCAGCAACGGGGTTCTGCCAGCCGATGTTCTGGACATGGCCCTTATAGCAAACTGTGCCTACAGTGTTATCGCCGAGCTTGATCTCGAGAGCTTCAACTCTTAAGCCTCTGCCTGTCGTGCCGGATACTGCGCCGTTGGAACGCCAATCCTGCCAGCCGATGTTCTGGATATGAGTACGATATGAGATGACCGGCACGGTAGGTGTCTGCGAGATGGGAACGATCTTAACCTGGATCTCCTCAACTCTTAAAGAGTTTCCTTCGGTACCTGCAACTGCTCCGTTTGCAACCCAGCCTTGAGCGTCGCCGCAGTTCTGGATGTGAGCTCTGTATAAGACGCTGTAGCTGTTTGCAAGTTCGCCCGTGAGCCTGAACTCGACAGCCTCGATCCTCAAAGCCCTTCCGACTGTTCCTACCGGAGTGCCTGAGTTAACCCAGCTGGTCCATCCTATATTCTGGATGTGAGCTCTGTACTGGAGTCCGCCTGCGATACCGGAATTGTTCGTAAATTCGATACCGAATGCTTCGATCCTTCTTGATTGTCCTCTTGAACCGATGACTAAAGCGCCCTCAGAATTAACCGAGCCCCATTGGTCGCCTATATTCTGCATGTGAGCAAATCCCTTAAGTGTAAAATCGGAATCTGCTGCATTTACCCTGAGATTCGGCATGGCTACGATGCCGAGTGCGATCACGGCCGTCAGAAGAAGAGAGATTATCTTATTACCCTTGATCATAAATTGTTCCTTCTTACTTCATTAATCATCCTTATAACTGTTTTTTAACATAAAAACGATATAAGCATAACATATTGACAAAAAAAGTGTATTATTGTTTGCGTGAGACACAAGAATGTAAAATCAAGCGCAGGAACCATAGCGGGGATAGTGGTAACAACGATCCTGTTCTTTATTCTTTCCCTCGTGACCACGGCCATGCTGTGGTGTTTGGACGTATGGCGCGAGATAACCATGTCCGAGATCGTATTCCACTTAACGGCTCCTTTGCAGGGGACCTCCTCTGATGTTATAAAGGATTTCCTCTTAAGGGCACTGCTGCCTGCGGTGATAGTGACTACCGCATATTTTGCAGCAAGGCTCCTTCTGAGATATAAGGACAAGATGAAACCGCTTAAGATCCTTACGATAGTGATCTGGATAGTGCTCGGTCTGGCTCTTATCCTTACATCTTTAAAGTTCTGCATCAGGTACGGCGTCGTAAAGTATGTCGTATCACAGACCATGAAGTCCGACTTTATCGAGAACAACTATGTATCAGCAAACGATGTGACGATAACCTTCCCCGAGAAGAAGCGTAATCTCATCTACATCTATCTGGAGTCTATGGAAGATACCTATTCGGATACCGCATCAGGCGGTGCTTTCGAGGAGAATGCAATCCCCGAGCTTACGCAAATGGCAATGGAGAACGAATGCTTTGCAGGCTCTTCCGGCACATTAAACGGCGGCAGGGTCACGACAGGCACTGACTATACGATGTCAGCTCTCGTAGCTCAGACCGCGGGCATACCTATTAATGGCGGCATAGGCAATGCGGCAGCTTCTTATGCAGATTCTTTCTATCCCGGAGCGGTAGTATTGGGTGACGTTCTCGGCAACGCCGGATATAACCAGATGTTCATGTGCGGCTCTGTCGCTTATTTCGGAGGCAGAGAGCTCTACTTCAAGTCCCACGGGAACTACACCATATTCGATCAGACATATGCCGAAGCAAACGGCTTTATCCCTCAGGGATATAATGTCTGGTGGGGATATGAGGATGAGAAGCTCTTTACTTTTGCAAGACAGCAACTCCTTGAGATGGCAAGTGCGGGCGAGCCTTTTAACTTCACGATGCTCACAGCCGATACGCATTTCGAAGACGGGTATGTGTGCGATCTTTGCGAAGACAGGTTTGACGATCAGTACTCGAATGTCATGGCATGTTCTTCAAGCCAGGTCTATCAGTTTGTCGAATGGATCAAGCAGCAGCCCTTCTACGAGGATACGACTATCGTAATAAGCGGCGACCATTTAACCATGGATGCCGACTATTGCACCGGGATAGAT
>JAIKWA010000039.1 GCA_024685135.1 Saccharofermentans sp. | reverse complement strand
TCTAATGCATCGGAATTTGATTTCAGCTCTTATTCTTATGTCGCAGACTGCGTCGATACGGTAGCTGCAAAACTTGAGATAGTTGCCCAAGCAAAAAGCTCCGGCATTCCCGTTATAAGCGCGATGGGCGCAGGGAATAAGCTCGAAGCTTCTATGTTTGAGGTATCTGATATCTATAAGACATCCATATGTCCACTTGCCAAGGTTATGAGAAGGGAACTTAGGAAACTCGGAATAGAAGACCTCAAGGTCGTCTATTCCAGAGAAGAACCTAAGAATGTCACGCAGAGGACGCCGGGCAGTGTAGCCTTTGCTCCTTCTGTAATGGGTCTGATAATGGCAGGCGAGATCGTTAAGGATCTTACGGGCCTTTAAAGGTCACCCAATCTTCTTATCGCCTCTTCGGTATTCTCGAGAGAATTGAAAGCAGTAAGTCTGAAGAAACCGTTGCCTGCTTCTCCGAAGCCTTCACCGGGCGTGCCTACGATGCCGAATCTGGTGAGCATGTAGTCGAAGAACTCCCAGCCACCCATATTACCCGGGCACTTGAGCCAGATGTAAGGCGAATTCTTGCCGCCGGTGAAGTAGATGCCCTTGCTCCTGAATAAGTCTGCCATGAGCATCGCATTGTGCTTGTAGTATTCGATGTTTGAAGATAAAGCCTTAAGGCCTTCTTCGGAGAGGGAAGCTTCTGCAGCTCTCTGAACGGGGTAGGATACGCCGTTGAATTTTGTTGCCTGTCTTCTTGCCCAGAACTTGGAAAGCTTTACGCCGTTTGATTCAAGCTCTTCGGGGACTATAGTCCAGCCGCATCTTGTGCCGGTGAAGCCTGCAAACTTGGAGAAGGATGAGACTTCGATAGCGCAGCTCTTTGCGCCCTCTATCTCGTAGATAGTGTGGGGCAGATCTTCTGATATGAAGGCTTCGTATGCTGAATCGAAGATGATGAGGGAGCCTGTTGCAAGAGCAAAATCCACCCATGCCTTGAGCCCTTCTGCCGTATAGACTGCGCCCGTGGGGTTGTTGGGCGAGCAGATGTAGATTATGGCAGATGCTCCATTGTAGTCTTTGGGAGGCTCGGGCAGGAAGCCGTTTGCTTCGTTGCCGCTTACAAGAGTTATCTTTCTGCCGCTCATGAGATTGGAATCCACATATACCGGGTAAACGGGATCGGGGATTATTATGGGATTGTCGCCCAGGATGTCGGGGAGATTGCCCAGATCGCTCTTTGCGCCGTCTGATACGAACACTTCAGATGAAGCTATATCTACTCCGAGCTTTGTATAGTGACCTGATATCGCATCCCTTAAGAAGTCGTAGCCGTATTCAGGCGGATAGCCGCGGAAAGTCTCCTTTATTCCCATCTCATTACTTGCGCTGATGAGTGCATCTACGCAGGGCTTAGGGAGGGGAAGGGTTACGTCTCCTATGCCCATCCTGATAACTGAAGCCTCAGGGTTTGCTTCTTTGTATGCGTTTACCTTCTTTGCTATATCGGAGAAGAGATAAGTCTCCTTTATGTTATTGAAGTTGTCGTTAAGTTTGATATTCATGCTAAGCCCTCCTGCAAAAAAATAAGGGCGCTCAACAGACATCTTGCAAGATGTCTTATTGAACGCCACATTCGCGGATAGTTTAAACGATTATTTTGTGTCTTGTCAATAAGCCCTTTGATAGTTTATGCTTGACCCATGGAGACTAAATGGAGTAAATACTATCCGCAGACTTTGGGTTCGTCCTCTGTTAAGACAGGGGATACCCTTTACACGCGTATAGCCGCAATCTGCGCAAGATACGGCAAGCGAGTCGCTTACGAGTATTTCCTCCGCAAATATACTTATAACGAATTTATAAAGCAGATAGATCTTGCAGCAGATGGCTGGTATCAGTTAGGAGTAAGGGCAGGCGATAGGGTCCTTATATGCATGGGCGGCTGCCCGGAGGTCATTATATCTGTATATGCCCTGGATAAGATAGGTGCTACATCAGTCCTGTGCATCCCGGATTATTCTCCCGATATACTGCTCAAGCTCTCTGACAGCGTAAATGCCAAGTTTGCGCTCATGAGCAAGAATCAGGCCAGGAACTACTCGGATATGCTTAAGAGAAGCACGGTAGATAAGATCGTCATCGGACACTACTACGATTATCTGGATTTTATAAGCAATGTCTATTACAGCTTCAGCGACCTGTCCATATACGATAACATCAGGATAAACAGGCTCGAGACCACTTATGTCTACTGGAGCGACATCATGCACAAGGCGACGCGCGAGAGCGTCCCCGTAAATCTCGATAACTGGCACGATGCTGTATGCTTCGTCCCAAATAACATCAAGGAGAATGTCGTTTGTACGGCATACAGCTCCAAGGCACTGGTGGTGTCTTCCCACTCGACATCCTTCCTCCACCGCGAACGCGAAAAGAAGCTGGGCCGGCCTGCGCGTGTATTGTGTCTTAACGAGCATGCCCTTTACTTCGGCTTTACCATAGGCATGAACGATGTCTTCATGGCAGGCCAGACATATATTGTCTTTACATGGTTTGATGCAGACAACATCGTATATGCGACAGGTCTTGCCAAGCCCGATACCCTGGTCGCTTTCTCCGAGACGGCAGCGAAGTTCAACGGCTTTCCGGGAGCTTCAAGAGCGATGAAGAAGGTAACTTCTCTTATTACCGGCGGCATGGGCTTTACCGCCGCCCAGAAGGCAGGCGTAATAGACATATCCGAAGCAGGCGGAGGCAAGCTCGAATTCTATCAGATAAGCGGCTGCGAGGAGACTCTGAGCTATGCTTATGCATCACCCGATAACTTAAGTGACCGCTCCATGGGAATTCCTTTGCCGGGCAATATCGTTAAGGTCGTAGACCACAATACCATGATGGATTCCAAGGTGGGTATGACAGGTGAGCTTGCAGTGCTCAATAACACCTTCTGCAACGCCAATATACTCGAAGGCGGCGGGAGAGAAGAGGCGGGCGTCAAGCTTCAGGACGGCAGAAAGTGGTTCTTCAGCGGAGTTATCGCCAAGGAATCTTCTGACGGTTTCTTCTATAAATACGGTAATGTATCCCATTCTTATAAGATAAACAGTATGCCGGTCTATCCTGAGAGGACTGACAAGATAATCGCGCTCATAAGAGGCGTAATGGATGTCAGGAGCGTAGTTATAAACGATATCAAGGGTCCTATCCTCATAAGTGTCGTAGTTCCGCATGAGAGCTATTTCTACAATACGGACCTTCTGGGAGGATTAGAGCAGAGGATCATGGAAGAGTGCGAGGTCATGCTCCCTCAGGCCATGAGACCTTCCGAGATCCAGTATGCTGCAAAGCTCCCCGTAGACAGCAAGGGTAACACCGATTATGCCGCGTTAGAAGAGAGGGCGATGCGCAACCACGAATTGCTTACCGAAGACATTCCAATAGATACTGAAGATTTATAAATATTTGGTGGTATAATTAATTGATTTTTTGGAAAGGATAAGAGGATTTTTTATGAAAAGATTTGCTATCAAACTTACGGCTCTGGTGATAACCGGAGCCATGTGCTTTTCGCTTGCAGGATGTGATTTCCTTAAGGGCGGAAGCAGCAGAAGAGATAGAGATGACGATGATGACGATGACGACGGTCCCAAGTGGTATCAGACTGAGGAGACTTCTTCGGAGACTTCTTCGGAGCCTTCTTCAGAGCCTACCGAGACCGAGCCGTCGCAAAGCACTCCTGCGCCTGATACAGGGTATATCGAGACATCTGCCGAGCTCACTTACCCCGATCATGTTGCAACTTACGAGGAGATCCATCCC